>JAFDYE010000677.1 GCA_018267585.1 Bacteroidota bacterium | reverse complement strand
TTTTCGATGTACGAACGAGTAACATAAGTTCTGCAGAGGAAATCGTATATAACTAGCTCGTGTAAGCGAGAATCGGAAGTCACGATCCTGTTCACCATCATGTGGATATAGCTGCCGAGCAGGCTTGTCAGCGTGACTTCCAGCCTGCCCTCGGATAACAGGGCATTGATCCGGGCGGCAATGGGCTGCATAGCCGCAGACCTTTCCGCCAGTATCGACACCAGCGGGTGCCACTGATCTGTCAGTGGTTCGCCGGCCTGCATCAGCGTCCCGATCTCGGTCCTGTACACCCTGTATTTGTCATTGAGCTGTGTCTTCAGGGGCTTGTCGAGGCGGAACTCCGAGGCAAAGGCGTCGCGCAGCTGCTGCAGCAGGCGGAGCTTGTCTTTGTCTGCGATGTCAAAACAGTCGAGCAGGTTGTCGATCGCGAGCAGCGCCCACATCCATCTCATGGTTGCTCTTTCCTGTTCGGGCGTACTGACGAGCATCCGGAGGCAGGCTTCGCTGTCGGAATGGAACAGCGATTCGGCCAGACTTGTAGCAAGCCGGCCGTACCGTTCGAGCTCACGCGTATACGTCTCGGTCTGGAGCCGCCAGATGTATCCGTCTTTTTCGAAGGGATGGAGATAGGAATGTATGATCAATATAACGTCGCCGATGTGACGGGTGTCCCTGAGATGAAAGCGGACGCGCAGGTGGAACTCGGGATCGTTGTAGCGGATGAAGAACCACTTGTCGATGAGCCCGAACTGCTGCAGCTCTTCGGTCATAGGGGCGACTGCTTCCGTGAGTATCCTGTCGGCCGAGCGGACGCCGCAGTAAAGCTTGAAATAAAGCCACTCGGAGCCCAGTGTGAACTCCCGCTGTTCAGCCGGTGCTGTCCGGGACACTGCGGCCGGGCGGGCGGGGAGTGAGGGGGCATAGCTGCTGCCGTTGCGGTGGAGGATGGCGATGAACTGGCCTGTGTAGGTGCGGCCCTGGTCGTCGCGGATGAGGCCTTCGGGACGGATGAACTCTTTTAGTAAGAAGGTTTCTTTATTCTTCACGCAGTCCTGCAGGAGCTGGACCATTTTACTATCGCAAAGGTCCAGGGGCAGTTCGTTGTCCCCTTCGGAGAGGAGAACCTGGGCGGGCAGGTTCCATTTAGTGCGAAAGACGGATACCAGGCTTAAGAGCTCATCGCCGTCCTTATTTTTCCAGGTTTCGATGTCCCTGGTCGAAAAATTCCAGCTGGCGAGCGAGAGTATCGTGTTCCTGTAGCTGACGCGGGGGAGGTGGCAGTGCTGAAATCTCAGACTGCCCCAGCTGAAGGTAAGGCTGGCCTTTTTGCCCTGTGTCTGCAGGTCGCAGAGGAGGCGGTAGACGGGAAGTGTGGAGAGTCCGTAGTTGTGCGCGGTGCTAAGGCGGGGAATGATCGTTTTGCCCAGGCGGTGCGACCGGAGGACGACCTTTCCGTTGTTGACGGAAATATAAATATCGTGCAGGTCGAGCTGGAACTGTTTTTCAACCGAGGCCCGGGCGAGGTAGGGTATTTCATAGGTGCGGAAGGCCGGATGGAGGAGGATGTTGCCTGTGCGGGATTCGGGGAGGTGTGTGATCTCGGCGTAGATGACGTCGGGGTCCTGCTGTTGTTCGGCCCGGGCGATATCGTCTGCGAGTTCGTGGATGGCCGGATCGGCGTGGGCAAAACGGCCGAGGAGGTTGACGGCGCTGGATCCTCCGGCGAGCTCGAGATAGATGGAGTCGTTGTCGAAGCAGCGGAACATGACGGGGAGGGAGGCCGGCAGGTCGGTGTCTTTTAGTGATGGGGACAGCTGGCGCAGGTCGTCATCGGTAAGCCGGATGTCTGTGCCGGAAGCCTTTGCTGCCTCCAGCCGGTCGTGCAAGAGCATTTCGACCTTGCCCCAGCCCAGTTGCTGCTCGGGTGTGGCTGTGCTGATCTGAAGATCGCCGACGAGGGGACAGACGCCGCCGCCGCTGCCTTCGAGGTAGCCGATGCCTGTCTCTGTATCCAGCACTTCTGACAGGGGCATCTCCTTGTCGCCATAGCGCTGGGAATACCGGATGGCGAATGACCGGAGGGCCTGGCTGCCTTTTGTGGGGGTAAGCCTGTCCAGGGCTGAGAGGGCTTCGGTGATCCGGGTTTGAATGCCGGTGGAGAGGCCGCCTTCTTCGCCGGCGCCCAGTACCGAATCCGTCTGGAAAAGCCTGCTTTCGTTGTAGGCTACGCCCAGTCCATCCAGCTGCTGCATGATCGATCTGTAATAGTGGATCCCGCCGGTGTGGTCGTTGTCAAGCCTGTCGAGAAGGTGCTGGACCCTTGTCAGCGTATGCAGTACAGAAAGTATTGCGGGTGCGTCTTCGGAGGCTATTCTTTGAAGGATGGTGATGATCTGCGCCATGAACTCTTTACCCGTGATACAGGGTTCGAGCTCGCTGACCAGTAGTTGGCTGGCGATGAGCTTTTCAATGTATTCGTTCGATTGAGGTGCGGGGATATCGTCTTTTGACAGGAAGTCGGTGAGCTGGCGGATGGTGACGCCTTCTTCTGCCAGGAGCCGGATGCTTTCCAGATAGTCGTTGGTGACGACCGAGCTGATCTGATAGCTGCGGGCCTCATCGGTGTGTGCATATTCGACATAGCGCAGCTCTTTTCCGATGCGATAGAGGCTGTTATTGGGGAAATACAGCAACCGGCTGCGGAGGAGGGGCTTGGTCGAAAGGTGCCGGGCCAGTGCGCAAAGGTATTGCATGTCGAGACGGGTGTGCCGGCGCCTTTTTGTGTTGTCCAGCCGGATGGTCGTGGAGGCGGGGTTAAAGCGGGTGACGGCGCAGCCAGAGAAGAGGCCGAAAGGAGTGCAGCGGCTGCTCATCCGGAGGTAGTATTTATGGACGGAGCGCATGAGGCGGTCGACGTCCTTTTTGGCGGTGAGCGTGCCATTCTTCCATTTTATACATTCTTCATATAGTACGCTGGAGGCGAGGTAGAGGGCTTCGAGGAAATGATCGTTTTGCAGAAGGTTTTGGGGGGATATATCCTGGCCTGGTTCGGAGAGGGGTAGTAAAGGAGTCCTGAAGACGACGCGACGATCGAAGGAATAAGGTAATGGCATAGTGGATAGAGTTTCATCTAATGTATTTTCTTACTGACCGTTGACATAATCTACTGTACGAACGGGCATTTTCCCGGTACGAACGAGAGGGGGCTCCGGGTTTGTGGGGAGAATAGGTATATAGGAAAAAATGGGGGTGGGTCGGGTAGTGAAGGATGGGGGTTGATGATGGATCGGGGTGGAGGAAGGATGGGGGTTGATGGTGGATCGTGGTTGGGAAGGATCGGGGTTGATGAGATGGGGGTAGGGGAAGGATGGGGGTTGATGACGGATGGGGGGTGGGGGAAGAAATAAGGCGATGGGGGGTGTTGGTATGTAGAAAGAGGTAGTAGATGTAACAAATTTCCAATGGGGGGTGTCGGGTTCTATTTTCGGGAAAGAAACAAAAATTTCAGATCATGACACACCAACTTCACCTCCTCCGGCCGCTGCCCCTGCTAATCGGGCTTGCACTCGCGGGTACTGCAGCCCTGGGGCAGCGGAGCCTGAAGGGACGGGTAACCGACAATGGTAATAACCCTATAGGATATGTAAATGTATCGTTGAGGGGTGATGGGGCGACGGCGCTGAACAGCGTATCGGACAGCCTGGGGCGGTATTCCTTTTCCGATCTGAAACCGCGGACCTATATGCTGGTCTTTAGTTATCTTAAGGTTATACGGACGATAACCCTTAACCTGACGGAGGATACTACGGTCGATGTGGCGCTTGGTATCTCCGACGGGAGTCTCGCGGGTGTCACGGTGAGCGGAAGAAAGCCACTTATCGAAAGGAAGGTCGACCGGCTGGTCTTTAATGTCGATAATTCGGTCGCTGCGGTCGGGGGTGATGGTCTGGACGTGCTGAAGATAACGCCGGGGGTGAAGGTCACCGATGACCAGCTGCAGATCATCGGGAAGAGCACGCTGAAGGTGATGGTCAACGGAAAGTTCGTGCAGCTCTCGGGAGACAACCTCATCGCCTATCTCCGAAGCCTGCCCGCGTCGAGCATACAGTCGATAGAAGTTATCACGACGCCGCCGGCGAAGTATGAGGCCGAGGGCAATAGCGGGCTGGTAAATATCGTGCTGAAGACGGCCAGGCGGGATTCGTGGAATGCTTCTGTCCGGGGTTCGCTGACGCAGAATTCGTTGCTGGGTTATGGCGCCGGCGGGCGGATAGACTATCAGAAGGGCAGGCTTTCGCTGTTCGGAGACGCCGGCGATGCGGAGTATCAGAAAACCAACCACTATCACAATGAGATATTCTATCCTGTGCAGACCTGGTCGAGCGACCGTGCTACGCCTTCTTCGTACAGGAGCGCCTATGCGAGAATCGGACTGGACTATGCGTTGACCCGCCAGTGGTCGGTGGGGGCGCAGTATGAAGGGGATTTCAGCCGGTCGACGCTGAACAGCAGCTCGACGACTACCATCTTCAGCGGCCGGAACCTGGTCGACAGCTTTATCCAGTCGCAGGGCGCCACGCACGGACGGAATACCGGCAACTCCTATAATATCCACAGCATATATAAGATCGACTCTACGGGCCGGCGGCTGTCCATAGACCTGGACCTGTTCGATAACCAGGGCAGCACGGGCGGGTATATGAGCGGTCTCAATCTGTATCCCACAAAAAAGCCCATCGGCAATTCCGACTTCAGCAATTCCAATAACAATGTGAGCTCGATCCGCAACTACTCGGCGGGGGTAGATCTTGAGTGGCCGATGAAATGGGTCAGTCTGGATCTCGGCGGGAAGATATCCTCCAACCTGGTCGACAACGACTATCGCTTCACCAGCACCGGGGGGGTATGGGATGCCGACCAGAACAACCTTTACCGGTACAAGGAAGAGAAGGAGGCCGTCTATCTGTCCGGGTCCCGTAAAATAGGTAGCAGCATAGAGACCCAGCTGGGTCTGCGAGCGGAGAATACGCGGACGTCGGGTTATTCCCGGGATTCCGACTCGACGCATGTCAACCAGTATCTAAAATTCTTTCCATCGGCCTATCTTACCTGGCATCCCGGCAACAACAAGAGTCTGTCCGCAACCTATAACAAGCGCCTCGACCGGCCGGGCTTCGGGATGCTGGATCCTTACAGGACCTATCTCAACTCCCAGTCCAGCGCGCAGGGCAACCCGCTGCTGCAACCTTCCTTTACCGACAATGCGGAACTGATCTTCAACTACGGGAATAACGAGACAAAGGTTTACTACTCTTATACGACCGGCGGTTTTGACCAGATCGCCTACATCGATGCGGCTAACAATACTACGAGCTATACCTACGAGAATTATCTGCGGTCCAGGACCTGGGGGATCGAGCAGTCGTACACCTTCAGGCCGGCGTCCTGGTGGACATCCAGCAACAGCGTCAATCTCAGCTGGAACCTGAACCGGTCGACCAATCCCAGCACCCCGCAGAAGGCGGATCTGTTGACCGGATATTTCTCGACCAGCAACGATCTTATCCTCAACCATCAAAAAAGCCTGTT
>JAFDYE010000676.1 GCA_018267585.1 Bacteroidota bacterium | reverse complement strand
TGGGAAGGATCATCTTTTGGATGGGAAGCAGTATGAGCAATCCGATGGAAGGAGCAAGAGTGCCCAATCCGCAAATGGGGAGGATCATCTTTTGGATGGGAAGCAGTATGGTCAATCCGATGGAAGGAGCACGCGTGTCCAATCCCCAAATGGGAAGGATCATCTTTTGGATGGGAAGCAGTATGCTCAAGACGATGCAGGCGCGGGGGATGGCCAGGCCGGAAGCGGGAAGGAGTTTGCACAATCGGAGGACCGGTTTGTCGACAGTCTTAAGGCGGGTTTGTCCAATGCGCGGATTCCGGCCGACAAGGTGAAATACCTGCTGGAGCTGGCGCTGGCTTCCTATATGGATCCTTTGATCGGGGATCTGTATGTCAGCAGGGCGGTGGAGACGGCTGAGCTGAGCCGGGACCGGCGGTTGATGGGGACGACCTATCTGACCGTTGGCAGAAGGTATATGAATAATCCCGGTCTGACGGATAACCTGGAGCGCGCGATCGGGAATTTCGACCGGGTTGCAAGCATCGCGAAGGCCAATGACCTTGAACTTTTACAGGTGAAGGCCTACAGTGATCTGTCCTGGGCCTGGACCTTCAAGGGTGACAAGCAGAAGGCGCTCGAGTACTGCGACCAGGCCTTGTCGATAGCCGGCAATACCCGGAATGATTCGGTGAAGGAGATGGCCTACGCTTCGATGGGAGACTACTATCTGTCGACCTCGGAGAAGCTGCTCGCCTTCCGGAACTTCCTGGAGGCGCTGCAGGTTGCGGAAAGGAGCAATAACGAAAGCCTGCTGAACGACGTGTATGAGCATCTTTCGAGGTTCTATTCGAGCATACAGGAGTACGGAAAGGCGATCGACTACCGGATGAAGATGTACGAACAGGACAGGAAGGCCTGGCGGTCTCTTGACATGGTCAGGGACCAGTACAGCATGGGGGACCTTTTTGCGCGGGGAAAGCAGCAGGACCTTGCATTGGAGATGTATGAGAAGGCCATTGCATTCGCCGACTCGATCCACTACGACCTGCTCAAGATCGATCCGTATTTCCGGATCTTCAATATGTATCTCTACAGCCATCAGTATGCAAAAGGATATGGTTATCTGATGCAGCACCAGTCCATTATTATTTTCCTGCAGAATATAGGATTTCAGTTCTTTCTAGACCAGCAGTACGCCATGAGCCTGGCCGAGCGCGGAAAGTTCGACAGCGCCGGCTATTATTTCCGGAGGGCCGAGCCGGATATGGAGAGAAGGGCCAGTCCCGAGGCGCACTATTATTTCTATACATCGGTCGGGGAATATAATGTCGCCAGGAAAGAGTATCCACAGGCCATTGCTTATTATCAGAAGGCGTATGCGGTCGCGGCGAAAGTAAGGGACCTCGAGTCCGTGGAGGAGTGTGCGAATGTGCTGGATTCCATATACAGCCTGACCGGTGATTATAGATCGGCGCATTTTTATAATATGCGGTATCATGCCGTGAAGGACAGTCTGAGAGATATGAGCCGGGATGCGGACCTGCTGAAACTGGAGGTGCAGAATGACAATCAGCGGCGAGAGCGGCTGGCGAGGGAGGAGGAGGAGAAAATGGAACACCGCCATAATCTGCAGTACCTGGGATTTACCATCGGACTGGTCATGCTTTTCGTATTGCTGGTAATGGCAGGATGGTTTGCGGTGCCGCCCGGATTTATCCGGGCGCTGGGCTTTGTGTCCTTTATATTTCTTTTTGAGTTCATCATATTGCTGGCTGACAAGTCGATACAGCGATGGACCCACGAGGAGCCCTGGAAGGTGCTGGTGATCAAGATCGCGCTGGCGGCTGTCCTGGTGCCATTGCATCACTGGCTGGAACACAAGGTGATACACTATCTGAGTCATCGGAAAAAGTTGGTTCGGGAGAAGGAAGTGCAGGTTGAGGCAATGTAAAATGAATTTTATTCTAAAAATCACTATCTTTACATAATAAAATATGGAAGTCGTTTTGGATAATATCG
Source organism: Bacteroidota bacterium (assembly GCA_018267585.1). GTDB lineage: Bacteria > Bacteroidota > Bacteroidia > Chitinophagales > Chitinophagaceae > Puia. The sequence goes on along the minus strand of JAFDYE010000676.1, from coordinate 11,830 downwards.
ATTTACGGATACTCCGGCTGATGCAGGAGAACGCCCGTATCTCGAATGTGGAGCTGGCGAGAGAGATGGAGATGGCTCCTTCGGCTATGCTTGAACGGGTGAAGAAGCTGGAACAGAAGAAAGTGATCCTCCGGTACAATGCGCAGGTCAATCCGACTGTCATCGGTCAGCGGTTATTGGCTTTCATTTTTATAAAGACCACGGACGGTTTTGGTTCGCCCGTTACCGGTCCGGCGCTTGCCAAGATCCCGGAAGTGCAGGAAGTGCACAATATTGCCGGGGATGATTGTTATCTGGTCAAGGTCAGGACCGCTGATTCGGCGGCGTTGATGTCGCTGATGCGAAACGAGTTCGCGCAGATCCCTACGATCCACTCCACAAAGACGACGATCGTGCTCGAGACCGTGAAAGAGGAACAGCGATTAAATATTCCAGATTCCCAAAAATAGTTGTTATGTCTTCTTCTTCTAACAGGCCTGCCTCCACGATCATGGTGGTGGTAGCCTTCGCCATCGTGTATATTGTCTGGGGTTCGACCTATTTCTTTATCCGCATGTCGGTGCTGCATATTCCGCCGATGATGGTGGGTGCGTTCCGGTTTCTGCTGGCGGGTACCCTGATGTTGTTGTGGTGTCTGTTCACAAGAAAGGAGCTTTTCTCGTGGAAGGTCATACGGCCGGCCATCGTGAGCGGGCTGTTGCTTCTTGGGACGGGCAATGGCGCTCTGATCTGGTCGGAGCAGTATATTCCCAGCTCATTAGCGGCTATTCTGCTGGCGGCGGGGCCGGTGTGGTTCGTGCTGCTGGATAAGAGGAAATGGCGGGAGAATTTCCGGAGCCGGTCGACCATTTTCGGACTGATCGTCGGATTTATCGGCGTAATGCTGTTATTCATCCGGCAACTGGGCGGCGGGTTGTCCGGCAGCAATATGGAGACGGTTGCGCTGGTAGTGCTGGTGCTGGGTTCGATCTCCTGGGCGTCGGGATCACTCTATTCCAAGTACAGGACGGTGGAAGGCAGCAGCAATGCGGTGAATACGGGCTGGCAGATGTTGGCGGCGGGTGTCGCGTTTGTCCCGGCCAGTCTGATCAGCGGCGAGTTAGGGAAGTTCCATGCGGCTGAAGTGCCGTTGAGCTCCTGGATGGGGATCGTATACCTGGTGACCATGGGCTCGCTGGTGGGGTATAGCGCTTTTGTTTGGCTGCTGCAGGTGCGGCCGGCGACGCAGGTGAGTACGCATGCCTATGTCAATCCGGTCGTTGCGGTGCTATTGGGATCGTTATTTGCCGGCGAGCGGATGAGCTGGCTACAGCTGACCGGGCTGGCGGTGATCCTGGGGAGCGTTTTGTTGATCAATTTATCGAAATATCGTACGGTTGCGGGGAGCCGGCTGGAAAAGAGGAGATTGGTGGCGGCTGATTAGGAGATATTTTGGTAATTTGGGGTCGGAGGGCTATTCCTAAAACACCGGCCATGGACCAAACCAGCATCGACTATAGCAATATTTTAGAACAGGCGCAGCATTATGTCCGATCCTTCTTTGACACGCACGTCAATGACAAGCTGATCTATCACAACAGGAAGCATACGGAGCGGGTCGTGGAATCGGCCGTGCAGATCGCGCAGCATTATCAACTGAATGATGCTGAGTTCTTTATTGTGAAAATAGCCGCCTGGTTCCATGACATCGGCTATCTTACGGGCGATGGTCCCGGTCACGAAGAGAGGGGGGCGCGAATGGCAGAGGCTTTTCTGGAGGGGACGGGAGTAGACAGGGGGATCATCGATTCCATCCGGAAATGCATTCTTGCTACCCAGCTGCCGCAGCGGGCTGTGACCCTTGTCGAGCAGATCGTCTGCGACGCCGATCTGTATCATCTCGGAACAGATGAGTTCTCCGAGCGGAACAAGCTGATGCGGAAGGAGGCGGAGGCGGTTCATAACAAGAAGATAAGCAAGGAAGAATGGCGGAAGGGTACGATCCGGTTCCTTGAAAGTCACCATTACTATACGGATTACTGCCGGCTGCTGCTGAACGAAAAGCAGCGGGAGAACCTGGCCAGGCTGAAGGCGAAGGAGCCGGTGGACGAGGAGCATGTGCTGAACGGGCTGCTGCGGCAGCACGGTCTGCTGGAGCCTGGGGGAAAGAATGGGAACCCGCTGGAGGGCTTGCTGCGTAAGGCGGGAGTTTCGGATGATCCCGGAAGCGGCGACGGGGAAATGCAAGCGACAAAGGAAAAGAAGAATAAGAAGAAGGATCCGGGGCGCGGGATCGACACGGTATTCCGGATCACGTCGAATAACAACCAGCGGCTCAGCTCGCAGGCGGACAGCAAGGCGCATATCCTGATACAGGTGAACGCTATCATCATCTCGGTATTGCTGAGCCTGCTGCTGAGAAAGATAGAGGATCATACCAATCTGGCCATTCCCGCCACCATGCTGCTTTTCGTGAACCTGGTCACGATCATTTTCTCCATACTGGCAACGCGGCCGCATATTCCGCCGGGTACATTTACGAAGGCTGACCTTGACGATAAAAAGGTCAATCTTTTGTTCTTTGGTAATTTTTACCGGATGAGTCTCGAGGAGTATGCCGGCGGCATGCTGGTGATGATGGATGACAAGGACTTTCTTTATGGAAGCCTGATCCGGGACGTGTACTATCAGGGAATCGCGCTGGGTAAGAAGTATTTGTGGCTGAGGTGGTCTTATAATGTTTTCATGTATGGGTTGATAGCTTCGGTGCTGGCATTCCTGATAGCCGCACTTTTCTTCCCATCGAAATAGTGACTATATGTTGAATACCGTTGTCCATATTATCAAGGGAATAGAAGGGGCCGAACTGCTGGACTCCCGTCTGTCCTTTCGGGGATTTGTGAATTTCCTAAAGGAGAGGCGGCGGGAGGAGGGGACTATGCGGGTCAGATTCCTGGACTATGTGATACAGCATTTCGAGCAGCGTTTGCAGGGAAAGGACCTGATCGAGATCGAAGAGCTGGGTCAGTATGGCGATCTCCTGGAGCTGATCTATACCTGTATCTCGCCGGCGATCTCCGATGAGAGCGAGCTGGTGTGGGCTTTGGCGGTGCCGGTACGGCCGACGGTCATTTATGGCACCGAGCCTTTTTACGATCTTTTGCGTGATCCGCATACGAAAGAGATCAAGGCCTGTATGATGGAGAAGGGGAAGGAGCGGCACGAGCTGAAGTATGAGCTGATCTATTCGCTGATCCTTCGGCAGGTGTACAATATCGATTTTCCGGCCGGCAACAGCATGGTCCGGTCGTGGGTAAACGAGGAGACGGGGCTGAGCACGTTCTACCGGATGAATATCGACACCCGGTTTACAGTTGTCGTGCCCAAGGGGCCGATGCCGGAGATCGATGCGCGTCTGTTCGAAGACCATTTGCCGCATTCGGAGGTGATGGCCTGGCTGAAGGAGCATATACCGCTGAGCCTGGTGCGGTTCGAGGGGATCAATGCGCTGACGATGACGGATGTCACTACCGACTATGTGGTAGACAGTCTTAAGAATATCATTCTCGATCCCAATATTATCGAGAAAGAGGTCCGGCTGAGGAAGGTGATCCATTACCTCAAGGTGCTGGTGCGCAGAACCGATCTGGAGATCGGCCTGGTGCCATTCTTAAAGGTGAATGGCAAGCCTGTCTTTTCGCAGGAGTTATGCCGCCACAGCGTGCTGGCCGAGGCGCTGGGAGATGAAACCATGGCGAAGACCTATTTGCATATGGTGGAGGAGTATTTCTTACATCCGCAGCTGCTGGTATACACGTCGATAGGCGATGCGCAGCCCGGAGAGGCCTTTGTCCTCGAGCCGTTGCGCAGGATAGGGATCAAGTGCTATGCGCTGGTTCCGGTGTTCTATAACAACCGGCTGGCGGGGGTGATGGAGGTTTCGTCCAGGACCGAATTCAGCGTGGATCACGAGCTGCTGGCCCGGCTGGATGTCGTGCTCCCATTGCTGGCCCAGCTGTTGCAGCGGAGCGTGGATGAATTTGACGCCCGTATCAAGGCTACTGTCAAGGAAAATTTTACTTCCATACAGCCGGCCGTGGAATGGAAATTCAATGAAGCCGCCTGGCATTTTGAGGAGATGCGGGAGCTGGGGGAATATCCGCCGGTGATCGAGACGATCTATTTCAAGGATGTGTATCCCCTGTACGGGGCTATCGATATCCGCAACTCCACGATCGGGCGCAATGGTGCTTTGCGAAGGGATCTGGAGGTCCAGTTCGATATCCTTACGGCGACGCTGGGCCGGTTATATGAGGCGGTGAAGTTGCAGCTGATCGAAGAGCTGCTGTTCCAGTCGAAGAGCTGGCGGAAAGCGCTGACCGGTGCGCTGACTACGGCGGACGAGCTCAGCCTGAATACTTTCTTAAAGGATAAGGTGGGCGGTTTCCTGGAGCATTTTTCGGAAAGCCGGCCGGACGTAAAAGAAATTGTGCGGCCTTATCTGGAGGCTATAGATGAGGAGAAAGGGGTTGCATTTTCCAACCGCAGGGATCTGGAGGTCTCGATTCAGCTGGTCAACAAGGCGGTCAACCGTCATCTCGAGGTGGCGGCGGAGGAACTGCAGAAGTCCTATCCGTCCTATTTCGAGAAGTTCAGGACGGATGGTATCGAATACGATATCTATATCGGGCAGTCTATCGCCCCCGACCATCCATTCGACCTGCTCTATCTCCGCAATCTTCGACTCTGGCAGCTGAATTCCATGGCTACGATCGTGCGGCTGACGCATGCCTTGCTGCCGCAGATGCCAGAGCGGCTGGAGACGACGCAGCTGATCTTTATGCATTCGTCGTCTATAGACATCAGTTTTCGCAAGGACGAGCGGCGGTTTGACGTGGAGGGGGGATACAATATCCGCTATCAGGTGGTGAAGAAGAGGATCGACAAGGTGCACGTGCGGGACACCAACGAAAGGCTTACGCAGCCTGGTAAGATTGCCATTATCTACCTCAACGAACGGGAGGCGGACGAGTACCGCGGATATATCCGGTATATGCAGGAAAAGGGGATCCTTACATTCGAAGTAGAGAACCTGGAGCTGGAAGAGCTGCAGGGCGTCAGCGGGCTGCGTGCGCTGCGTGTAGGGGTGAAGGTAGATAGCGAGGAGGGGAAGGCCCCGACACGGGTGGAGATGGAGCGGATGAAGGACTAGGGATGATGTATCATTTCATTTTTATAGCATTGCTGATGTCTATGACGGGCTGCAAGGAGCCGGTGCCGGTGTCCTCACCGCCGGGTTATGATCTGTCTGCCCCGACGAAGTTTGTGATGGGCGAAGCGCTCCACGAGATTTCGGGCATAGTGTTCCTGAAAGGCAATTCAGACACCGTCTATGCGATCGAGGATGAGGCGGGCAAGCTCTTCCATTTTCATTTGGGGGACCACAGCCTTCCTTACTGGAAGTTCGGGAAGCACGGGGACTACGAGGACGTCGCGGTACTGGATGACCGGGAGTTCGTGGTTTTGCGAAGTGACGGGAGCCTTTTTGTGATCGCTAAAGACCAGGTGGACAAAGGCGAGGCGGCGACGAAGGTCTATGAGCATATTCTGCCGACGGGAGAATACGAGGGGCTGTTTGCCGATGAAGGGGGGAAGCTGATCGCTCTGTGCAAGAACTGTCCGGACGACGACCAGCGGGACGAAGTCAGTGCCTATGTACTGCAATACAATGGAAAGCATGAGCTGGCGATCACGGACCATTTCCTGGTGGAGGTAAAGGCTTCGAAGCTGCGCAGCGAGGAGCATAAAAAAGTGAAATTTCATCCTTCCGCGGTGGCGAGGCATCCGCTGACAAAAGAGTGGTATATCCTTTCTTCTGTCAACAAGGCGTTGCTGGTACTGGACGGCAAGTGGAAGCTGAAGAAAACCTATCAGCTGGATCCGGTGCTGTTCAAGCAGCCGGAGGGGCTGGCCTTCGACGGCAAGGGGAATATGTATATCAGCAATGAGGGGCATGGGGGTAATGCCAATGTTTTGTTATTCAATTATAAGCCATAATTATGAGCCGAGCTTTAAGAATCGTAAGTCTGGTTGTAGTGGTTTGTATGGGATATACGGTGGGTAATGCGCAGAGCGACCGGGTCATACAGCGCATCTATCTTGTTGGGGATGCAGGAGAACTGAAAGATGGCCATCATCCGGTCTGTGACTGGCTGAAGGGCCATGTGGACTGGAATGATACCGGCAATGTGCTGGTGTATCTGGGGGACAATATCTATCCCCATGGAATGCCTTCGGAAGGTGGCAGGGGCGTGGACGAGGCAAAGAAAATCATCGACTATCAGCTGTCCGTGGTGGCAGGGAAGAAGGCGAGGGCCTTTTTCATACCGGGCAATCATGACTGGAAGCAGGGTAAACCGGGTGGCTGGCAGCAGGTGAGGAACGAAGAGAATTATATCGATTCGGCGGGGCTGCCGAATGTGGCTTTTTTGCCCAGGGGCGGATGTCCGGGACCGGTAGCGGTAGAACTGGGGGAGAAGGTCGTGCTGGTGGCGATGGACAGCGAGTGGTGGCTGCAGCAGGACGGCGAGCGTCCGGGGATGGAGTCGGCCTGCGAGTGCAAAGACCCGAAGTCCATTGTCAATGCGCTAAGGGATATTGTCGGTACCTACCCGGACAGGCTGATCCTGCTGGCCATGCACCATCCGCTGTATACCCATGGCGAGCACGGCGGATATTATACGATCAAGCAGCATATCTTTCCGCTGACGGACCTGAAACCGGGGCTTTGGATACCGTTGCCATTGATCGGGTCCATCTATCCTATTGCCCGGGGAGTATTCGGAAATGTGCAGGACGTGAACAATCCCCATTACAAGGACCTGCGCGAGACGGTGGAATCGGTGATCGCCGGGCATCCGAATATTGTCCATGTGGCTGGCCATGAGCATACCCTGCAGCTATTGCAGCATGACAGCGTGTACTATGTCGTCAGTGGCGCGGGTTCGAAGACCACGCGGGTGAAGATGGGGAAGTATTCATTGATGGCCAGGGAGGGGCGCGGGTTTTCGGTGATAGAAGTGACGGAAGGCGGGAAGGCGGATATAAAGTTCTATTCTGTTCCGGAGGGCGAGCCGGTCTATACGGCCAGCGTGTCGCCGCTGCCGCCAAAGCCGGTGGCGGAAGAGCTTGCGAAGACCTGGCCTGATTCGGTGACTGCGGCGGGCGACCCCGAATTTCTGGCCGGAGGGTTCAAGCGATGGCTGCTCGGCAGCACTTATCGCAGCGAATGGGCGGACTCTGTCCGGGTAAAGGTATTCGATATGACTGGGTGGACGCCGCTGGAGCGGGGCGGGGGTACGGAGACGAAGTCGTTGCGGCTGCGCGATCCCGGCGGCGAGCAGTATGTGCTGCGGGGGGTAAGGAAGAATGTGACCGATCTGGCGTTGCCGCCGGCATTGCATGGCGACCAGTTCGTGAGAGATATTGTGACCGATGGGGTATCGGCGTCTTATCCCTATGCTGCGTTGTCCGTGCCGCCGCTGGCGGAGGCGATGCATGTTCCTCATGCGAGCCCGCGCCTGGTGTATGTTCCGGACGATCCAAGGCTGGGCCGTTTCCGATCGGATTTTGGGAACCTCTTCGCTTTCCTGGAAGAGCGGGAGCCGGGCAATGGGAAGAAGACCTATAATATGTGGGACGTCGAAGACCTGTTGAAGAAGGATAACGACAATACTGTGGATCAGCATGCGGCGTTGCGGGCGCGGCTGCTGGACATGTTCATGATGGATTTCGACCGGCATGAGGATCAGTGGCGGTGGATGGCCGAAGACAATGGGAAGGGAAAGACGCTGTCGCCGGTACCGAGGGACCGGGACCAGCCCTTCTTTATCAATAATGGATTTCTTAGCCATTTTGTCGCCTCGGCCTGGGCCATACCTCAGCTGCAGGGGCTCCGGCCAAAGGCAAGAAATATCAACGGCTTTAACTATGCGGCGCGGAATTTCGACCGGAACTATCTCAACGAGCTGACCGGGAAAGACTGGCATGACGCGGCTGAGATGGTGGTAGCGACAATGACCGATACGCTGATCGGGTCGGCCCTGCGGCGTCAGCCGCCGGAGATACAGGGGCACTCGATGAACTGGATCATCGCGACGTTGAAGGAGCGCCGGAACTATTTTGTCCAGGACGTGATGCGTTACTATGCTTTTGTCAGCAAGACCGTGGGTATTTACGGCAGCGACAAGCGGGAGTTGTTCGACATAGAGCGACGCGGCCCGGATACTGTAGTTGTGAATGTGTACAAATTAAATAAGGAAGGTGAAGCGGGTAAGAAGCTCTATAGCCGGGTTTTTGATGCGGGCACGACTGGTGAGCTGCGGATATATGGCCAGGGGGGTGACGACCGGTTCTATGTTCACGGCGAAGGCGGGGGGCGGGTGGTCGTCCGGATCATCGGCGGGCCGGGCAATGACGAATATCGCAATGAGGTGAAGGCCCCTGCGGGGAAGACGCGGATCTATGATCTGAACACGGAGAAGAATCGTTTTGAAGGCAGCGGGCCAGAGCGGAAATTCCTTTCCAGCGATCCTTCGGTGAACGATGCAGTGCGACATGGCTATATCGGCAATTCTACTCTCGGATATAAATACAATATTCTCGCCCCGCTGCTGAGCGTCTCGTATAACCCTGATGACGGGGTATTTATCGGAGCGGGTTTCCGGTATATGACCCAGGGTTTTCATAAAGACCCTTACAAGACCCTTCAGGTACTCTCGGTATCGCATTCCCTGTCGACGAAGGCTTATGATTTCAGGTACAGTCTTGTCGCGACGGAGGCCATCGGGAAGCTGGACCTGCTGGTCAATGGCGATGTGAAGGCGCCGAACAATACGATCAATTTCTTTTCATTTGGGAATGAGACCGTTTTCGACAAGCAGGCAAAGGAGGGAATACGGTATTATCGTGCGCGCTATAACAGCTATGATGCGGACCTGTTGTTGAGGAAGCGTTTTGGAAAGGTGTTTTCGGTCGCCGGGGGGCCGGCGTTCGGTTATTTTACGCTGGACAGCGCACAAAATTTTGACAGGTTTGTCAACCAGACGGCGATCAACGGGCTGGACAAGGGGGATCTATATCGTGACAAGGCTTATGCGGGGGGACGTGCCGCCGTAGCGATCGACAACAGGAACGATCTTGTCAATCCCTCCCGTGGTATCTTCTGGCAGACGCGATTTGAAAGCTATGGCGGATTAAATGATGCCAGTCATGCGTATTCGAGGCTCAATACGGACCTGGCGTTTTATGCGAGCTTCAATTCCCGGGCGAATCTTGTCATTGCCAACCGGGTGGGATGGGGCAAGAGTTTTGGCAACTATGCCTTCTACCAGGGGCAGTTCCTCGGAGCTACGGAGAATCTCCGGGGCTATCGCAAGGATAGATTTCTCGGGGAGGAAGCATTTTACCACAATATCGATTTGCGGGTGAAGGTGGCGGATTTCGAGACCTATTTATTTCCGGGCTCATTGGGTTTGCTGTTCTTTAATGATATAGGCAGGGTGTGGGTCAATGGAGAAGGCAGTAATCAATGGCACGATGGGTATGGAGGAGGTCTCTGGATCAGCCCGCTCAGGCAATTGGTGCTTTCGGCCAGCTATGGACAGGGGACTGATGGGGGAGTATTCCAATTCAAGCTGGGATTCCAGTATTAGGTTGGCGGGCTTAGTTGGCTGTAAGTAAGATGGGAGTGGAAATTACTAAATATTGTAATAAACTGTACGTAAATACGTTCTCTTTCACTGGACGGAGTCCAGTCTTTACACGAGGCCCGGCCGGGTGTACAGACATTAGCGGAGTTGAGGCAAACAATTATTTTGACTGGTAATTTTTTTGCCGAAATCAAAACTGAAACCGGATTGAACCTACTATGGTCACTGACCGATACTTATGTGCTTTACTGCTGCTGTTCCACTCAATCCTGGCCTATCCTCAATCAAAGCATCTATCCTTTGAGCATCTGGGGACGGCCCAGGGTTTGTCCCATAGCAACGTCATATGTACCCTGCAAGACAGCCGGGGCTTCATGTGGTTTGGGACGCGGGAAGGGCTGAATAAGTATGACGGATATCTTTTTACAGTTTACAAGAACAAGATTGGAGACGACAGGAGTCTGGCCAATAATCTGGTCAATGCCATTGTGGAGGATGACAAGGGTTATCTGTGGATCGGCACCTGGGGAGGCGGGCTTGATCGTTATGACAGGAGGACCGATCAGTTCGTTCATTTCCAGCATAATCCGGCTGATCCGGGCAGCCTTTCCAGCAATCTTATCCTGTCGTTAGTGCGGGATAGCCGGGGATATATCTGGATAGGGACGGAGGATGGGGGGTTGAACCGGATGGATTCAACGGGGCGCTGTGTTCACTATCTTCACGATCCCAGGGACCAGCATAGTCTTGCAAGCAATTATGTAAAGGCGCTTTGTGAGGACGCCGACCACCAGATATGGGCTGGTACTTCGAGCGGTCTTTGCCGGCTGGACAGGCAGACGGGTGTTTTTTACCGGTGGGTGCACGACGTCAATGTTCCTTCTTCAATCAACAACAATTCGGTTACTTCTCTTTTTGTAGACAGCCGTCGTCTTCTTTGGATCGGAACCTATAGCGGGCTTGATGTCTATGACCTGGCGACGGGTGGGTTCAGGCATTATCAGAAGGGAAATCATTCTGCCACCGGAATAACCAATAATACTATCAATTCCCTAATGGAAGACGGGGATGGCAATATCTGGATCGGCACTGAGAATGACGGGCTGGCGATCCTCGACCCGAGGACCAATACATGGAACCATTACCTGCATGATGAAGTGGATGATTTGAGCATCGGGACCAACTCGCTGTATGGCATTTGCAGAGACAGCAAAAAGAATATGTGGGTGGGCTCATTTAACGGGGGGGTCGATTTTGTCAATCGGGATGCGCGGAAGTTTGCCCACTACAAGCACAATTCTTCTCCGTATAGCCTTAGTGATAATCACGTGCTTTGTATCTACGAGGACAGCAGGAACAACCTTTGGATAGGGACGGACGGTGGTGGTCTGAATCTGATGGACCGGAAGACCGAACGTTTTAAACATTTCCGGCATATTCCGGGAAATCCGGCGAGTATTTGCGGCGATTATGTGGTGCGGGTTCTGGAGGACAGCAGGCACAACCTGTGGGTCGGGACCTGGGCGGATGGGTTAACCGTCTATAACCCCGAGCGGAATACCTACAGGCATTTCAAGAACAATCCTGACGACAGTCGCAGTCTTCGCAGCAATAATATCTGGGCATTGTGTGAGGACAACCGTCATCGCATGTGGCTGGGCACCTATGGGGGTGGGCTTGAGCTTTATGATCCTGCCACCGGGGGATTTATTCATTACCAGCATAACGACGACGATACGAGCTCGCTGAGCAACGACAAGATACATGTTGTTTTTGAGGACAGCCGGGGACGTATCTGGGTCGGGATGGATGGGGGCGGGTTGGACCTGCTGGATCCGGGTACCGGAAAGTTCAGGCATTTTCGGCATAAGGACGGGGTCAACAGTATCTGCAGCAACTACGTCATCGGGGTATTTGAGGACAAGGGTGGTGATCTATGGTTCACTACGACCCAGGGCTTGTGCAGGATGCAGTCTGCGACGGGCCGTTTCACTACGTATACGACCCGTGACGGGCTGCCGGACGATGTTACGTTCGGTTTTCTGGAAGACTCCGTGGGGGTGCGATGGATCAGCACCAACAAGGGGTTGTGCCGCTGGGATACCGCGCATGAGAAGATAAAGAACTATGGGGTTTATGAT
>JAFDYE010000675.1 GCA_018267585.1 Bacteroidota bacterium | reverse complement strand
TTTGGCTCTGCTGATGTCCTGGAACAACGGGATCATCCGGTGGCTGCTGGACCACCCGCTGGATGTGTTGAAATATTCGGGTGATTGGAAGGGCATCATGGCTGTAGTTGACTTTTTCCTGGCGGAAGATGCAAGCCCGTATTATATCCGAAACCTGCCGGTACCCGTCCATACAAAGTTTGTCGACAAACATGCGTCCCTTATCCTTTCCATCCTCCAATTGCTTGACCCGGAAAAATTTCCCCCGGAAGTCAAAAACCTTGAGGCCGCGGCCGGCTTACGCAAAAAGCCCCATTTGTATCCGATTCGCTGGCTTGATGCGATGCTTGCCAAAAATTGCACTGCAGGGCTGGAGGTGCTGGCTCTTCCTTTCAGCACCCTGCAAAACGCGGCATGGAAGGTGGAGGAATTGTGGGTTGTCGAGAATGAAACGAATCTTTATTTGCTTCCCGAACGAAAGAACGCACTGGCGGTTTTTGCTAAAGGCTATGCTCTCCATCGATTGAAAGATATTCCCTTCTTTAGCGCCGCCCGAATCTTCTATTGGGGCGATCTGGACGAAGACGGGTATATTATGCTTGAACAGTTCAGGCGTTATTACCCCCACACCACCAGTCTGCTTATGGACGAAAAAACAGTTCTGGATCATATAGAGCAAATTGAATCAATACATTATCGCTACTGTCGCCCTAGCCTTCAGCTCCATCCGAGTGAGTTGGCGGGGTATCATTTGCTGTTGAACAAACAGGGACGGATCGAACAGGAAAAACTCCAGATGGTATATGTTCAGCGAAGAATTGAGGAACAAACCTGAATTGCAGGCCAGTCGCAATATTGCGGGGGAGCGCCACATTCTCTTTTTGTTAACGGACTTTCAGGCAAGCCCTTTTTTTTCTACATTTAACGGATGAAACTGGGCGGTTTCTTATTACTCCTATTGCTGACTGCGACAGCGGCATTCTCTCAGACCAGAGAAGACTCCAGCTTTTCGCTGATGTTCAATACCGGGGTGAGCTTCACCCACGCCACGGATCCCCATATCAATCGCTGGCTGGAGAAGTATGGTTACCCGAAAGAACCGCATGTGCCCTGCAATTTCAACTTCGAGCTGGCTGCCATGCCCAGCTCCTCCAGGCTGTTATATAGTGTTAAATTATCTTCTATCAAGTCCGACCGGAATTTGACATCTTTCAATGTTCTTGGCGGTCTATATTACAATCTGCTCGGGACGGAATCCTTTCTTCTTTTTGCGGGCGCCGGCGCCGGGTATCACAATGATATCGTCCGGCTGAATGGTCAGCTGCCTCCCGAGTATCAACAGCTGGCTGCACAGTATCCTTTTCCCCTCGCGCTCCGTCGCATTGGCCTGTTTGTAGAACCGGGAGTACGGGCCTTCTGGTATCCGGTGAAAATCGGCAGCCTTCAGGTCGGAGCCTATGGTGGTCTCGGCTATGACATGTATTTTAACTCGCACTGGCGGCTGGGTTACTACAGCAATAACCATGGTAGGTCCGGCGGTCATTTCAAGGCGTTGCAAAAGCCCTCCGACCAGCTGAAGGTTAGCGAGTATGGAGTCAATTTTTCTGCAGGCCTGAGCTTTAGGGTGAGATTGCACTAGACCTAGTTTCCCCCGGAAATTTCCCATCATTGCCGTATTTTCTGCAAGTTTTTGTCCCAAACCCGGAAAAGTTTTCCGCCTGGGAGAGTTTTTCATATTGGATATTTCATACATCTATCTGGTTCTTAATAGTTAATATTATTGGTCCCTGATTGGATACTCGTAAGACGAGGCCAAATACCCGCGCACCGTCACCCTAAAATCTGCTCACGATGAAGAATGATTACACAAAATTTGGGTATCCTCTCGCAAGACCCGGCTGGGTTATTGCCACCTCGATCCTTCTGTTCAGCCAGCTGGCGACGGCCCAAAGCTGTCCTTCCACGGCAACTACCAATATAAACAGCTATCCCAATACTTATTACCCTGCCAGCCAGGCTACTGTTCCGGCAGGCAGCACCTCCATCGTCCTCGGCAGCGCCTACTATGGCTCGACGCCGATCGCTGTGGGGGATATCCTGCTGATCATACAGATGCAGGGGGCGCAGATCAACTCTACCAACACCAGCAACTATGGCAATGGTACCGGGACAGGCAGCGGCTATCTGAACAACGGCCAGCTGCTCGCCGGGAATATGGAATATGTTGTTGCCGCCAGCAGTCTGAGCACCGGTGGCGGTACGCTGACACTCTCTTCCGGTCTGGTTCACAGCTATCAGAATAGTGCATATGGGACGGATGGGCAATATACTTACCAGGTGATCCGCGTCCCTGTATACTATGACCTCCTGCTGACCGGGACAATTACCGCTCCCCGCTGGGATGGGTACTCCGGCGGCGTCCTTGTCCTGTATGCAACCGACCAGATCATGATGAACTCCCAGACTGTCGATGCATCGGGTCTTGGATTCAGGGGCGGCGGCGGCAGGGCCTTTACCGGCGCCGGCAGCGGTTCGAGCGCCGACTACATCACGTCTTCCTCTTACAATGCCAATGGCAGCAAGGGTGAGGGGATTGCGGGCACCCCAAAATATTTGAATCACAACAACTCCTTCCTCGACGTATCGGGTACAGAAGGCTATCCGAATGGTAGCTATGCGAAAGGTGCTCCGGGGAACGCGGGAGGCGGAGGTACCGACGGTAACCCCGCAAATAACAATGACGAGAACACCGGTGGTGGCGGCGGCGCCAATGGTGGCGCGGGCGGCTACGGAGGCAATTCCTGGAATTCTAATCTGGCTGTGGGCGGAAGGCCGGGATCAGTTTTTGGCCAGGCCTCTGCATCCCGTCTGATCATGGGCGGCGGCGGCGGCGCCGGAACGACCAACAACGGCACGGGTACCCCCGGAAGCGGCTTCGCCAGCAGTGGCGCTGCCGGTGGCGGAATTATCATCCTTTACGGCCAGAATGGTATTACCGGAACAGGTACTATCAAAGCCAATGGCACCAATGCCAACAGTACCGTTCAGAATGACGGCTCTGGCGGCGGCGGAGCGGGCGGAACCGTTCTCATCTACAGCGGCAATGGGATTGCCAGCAACCTGACGGTACAGGCAAAGGGCGGCAACGGGGGCAGCAATGAAACATCCAGCGGCCCTGCTCACGGCCCCGGCGGTGGCGGCGGTGGAGGGGTCGTTTACTCCAACGCTTCTCTTAGCGCAGCCAGCAAAGTGACAGGCGGCAATGCAGGTACCACAGCCGTTCAGACCACCAGTTATGGCGCTACGGCCGGCTCCATAGGTTCTTTGGTAAGCAATATGAGCGCAGCTGCTCCGGCACAGGTACCGCTGCACTGTATAACATTGCCCGTCAGCTTCCTCGGCCTTACGGCAGTGAAGAATGGCGACGGCGTAAACCTCAGCTGGCAGGTATCATACGAAATAAACACAGTGAGATACATTGTCGAGCGCAGCACTGACGGCATCAATTTCTCCGATGTCGGCAGTGTTCCGTTCAGGGAAGGAAGCGCGCTGAACAACGCTTACAAGTATGCAGACAACGGGCTCCCGGCTGTCAGCGGCACGATCTACTATCGGATCCGCGAGCTCGATGGGGACGGCGGGACGGTATACAGCAGGATCGTTTCGGTGCAGCTGAATACGCTAGCGGGCCGGCTCTCGGTGTATCCCAATCCTGCACGGACTTCGGTCACCGTGAGTTATAATCACAGCGTGGGCGGGATGGTCAGCCTTCGTCTATTCGACCTGAAGGGTGGTGTGCTCTGGCAGCAGCAGCAGATGGCCGCGGCCGGACAGAATACCGTGCAGATCGACTATATCCGGAATCTTCCGGCAGGCGTTTACATCCTGCAGTGGTTTGACGGCCTTAAATCCGAGCAGACAAAGATTATGGTGGATCGCTAAGGGAGGGCGCGCCGGATCACCCAACCGGTCGTACCGCCGGGCCGTCATCGCGGCCTAACCAGTCCAACCGGAATATCTTACAGACTCCGAATTACCTCGTGAAAATCGGTCTGTCCCCAGTGCTCTTTATATTTTCCGTCTTTCAGCCGGATGATATCTATTACATTTATCACTACCGACTTATTGGTCGGGGCTATCCCCATAATCTCGCCGGTATGGGTACCGGTGATCTTCTTACGGGTACTTACAAGGTCGTTCTCCGCCACCTGGTCGAGTATCTCCACCTTGCAGTCGGGAAAACCTTCTCGTAAGACTCCATTGAGAAAAAGGGAAAAACTTTCTTTACCGTTGGGTCTTCCGGGGGCGGCGGCGTGATTGACCACATCGTCGGCCAGCAGCTCTTCGAAGGAGGCGGCAAGGCCCTGCTCGATGCATTCCTTGTTGAAACGGCGGACGATCTCTTTGTTCTGTTCGGTGCTGTAGCTCATTTTTTACATTTTTAGTAATGCAAAATTGCAACAACGGGCTGCGCTGGTGTTAGGCTTACCGGTCCAAATACTGGTCCTGAAAGGTCATGCGTCCGGAATAATCTTTCGGAGCGACCCCAAAATGTTTCCGGAAGGATCTTGTGAACCCCGAGTGCGTCTCGAATCCGAGTTTGAACCAGATCTCGGCGGGTTTCTCCTTTTGTTGTGTCAGCAACTGTGCTGCTATTTCCATCTTCTGCGCGACGATCCAGGTGTTGGGAGATTCTCCATAGATATTTCTGAACTGTCTTTTGAACGTAGATGCGCTCAGGTTGCAGAGAAAGGCCATTTCGTCGATGCTCAGATTATTTACGAGGTTTGTCTCGACTACTTTGCGGATGGTCATCCCGGCGGAGCCCAGGTGTACCCGGTTCTTGAAGGAGAGGAAGCCCTTTGTATGGTTCTCCAGCAGGTAGAGCAGGATCTCCTGTAGCTTGATACGTTTCATCGGCATCGAGAGCCGGATATCTTTTTTCAGCATCAGCGCCAGGGAGTCGATATAGTGGGTGATGAACTCGTCCTTCGGGAAGGCGACATATGCGCTTGGCTTTATCTTCGTCATCCGCATCGCTTTTTCTATAACGGCGGCATTGTCGAGGAAGAAATCGGCCAGTACTTTGTCGTCAAAGAAGATCAGGATACTTCTGAATCGCGTCTGTTTCGAAATATTTATGGAGGCGACGCAGTGGCCGGCGGAGAGAAAATGGATCTCCTTGTCGTTGGGGTATACCGTCGTTGCCGTAAAGGTCATGGTCTTTTGCCCCTCGATGACCAGGCTGATGGCGTTGCGATCGAGGATGGCTTTTTCCCGGACGGTATCTTTCGTCGAGGTGAAGGGGTAGATAATGATGCTGTCATCCGCGATCGGATCGGCGGAAAATATATCCTGGGGAAGATTGTGAATTTTCATCCGGTACGTAATTTACGAACTATCTTTAGCCCAAACCGAAAACTATGACGGAACTTGGAGTTTTGTTCGACGTCTATAAAGACGCTGTTTTCAAAAAGGATGCGGCGTTGTTTGCCTCTATTTTCGATGATAATGTGCAAGTTTTCGACCTGTGGCAATGGACATTCGAGGGGCTGCCCGCCTGGCGCCGGATGGCTGAGGGTTGGTTTGAATGGCTTGGGCAGGAGACCTGCGTCGTCGAGTTCAGCGATATCCAAACGAAAGTCGCGGGCGATATGGGGTATGCCAGCGCTGCAGTAAAATATACTGGAATAGCTGCGACGGGAGAAATACTGAGATCGCTCTTCAACCGTCTGACCTGGGTTGCCGTCCGGAACGACGGGACCTGGAAGATCATACACGAGCATACATCGGGGCCGGCGGACAGAGACACGATGAAGGTGATCCTTGAAAGATAATTGGCGGGATATAAACCACCCGCCTAATGGTAAACCTGGCCATTTTATCTCCGGACAGCGGGTGTAACGGAATCAGACAGTTCCTTTCCAAAAACAACCAATAACCAATTGACAACGAATACGTAACAGCTTTGGCACCCATTTAGAGGCAAGGAGGCAATCCGAATAACATGCTCAAAAGCTATTTTAAGATCGCCTGGCGCTATCTGCTGAAAGACCGGCAGTTTACCGTGCTTAATTTGATTGGCCTATCCACTGGTCTTGCGTGTGCGCTGCTCATCTACTTCTGGGTGACCGACGAGCTGAGCATCGACAGGTTCCATAAGCACGGAGCCTGGCTTTTTCAGGCCATCGAGAACAGGCAGCGGGCTGGTGGGATATGGACAGCAAGAACCACTTCCCCGCCGACAGCGGACGCTTTGCAAAAGGCATTTCCGGAAGTGGAGGACGCCGTGGCTACCTGTCCTTCCGCGAATACCACGCTATCTCTCGCAGATGGAAAAAGCATCCGGGTCGACGGAAAATATGCAGGGAAGGATTTTTTTAATATATTTTCCTATGGGCTGGTTGTCGGGGACATCGGCAAGGTCCTCGTCAGCCCAAACTCGATCGCGCTTTCTGATGTGCTGGCTAAAAAATTATTCGGTACGACGACAAACCTTATCGGAAGAACGGTAGTCTTTCAGCAGAAGCAGCAATATGCCATTTCCGGTATATTCAAAGAGCCGGGCGCCCGATCCTCGGATCGCTTTGATTTCGTGCTGCCAATTGAAAGACTAAAAGATCAGGGAGAGAATTTGAATACCTGGGAGTCAACGTTCGTATCTACGTACGTCCTGTTAAAGCCGGGTACCGATATTGGCCGGTTAAACGCCAGGCTCAGGGGCTTTGTGCAACAGATGACGAATAATGCGATCACGCACCGGACTCTTTTTTTGACCCGTTATTCCGACGGTTATCTCTACGGCCGGTACGACAACGGAGTGCAGGCCGGGGGAAGGATAGAGTACGTCCGCCTGTTCTCGATCATTGCAATCTTCATTCTGGTGATCGCCTGTATTAACTTTATGAACCTGTCCACGGCCAAGGCAGCAGAGAGAGCCAAAGAAGTTGGTGTCAGGAAAACGATGGGCGCGAGCCGTACCCTTTTGTTGCTGCAATACCTGGGAGAATCCACACTGCTGGCATTTACTTCCCTTGTTCTGGCAACGCTGTTTTTGGCCCTTCTCCTTCCGGAGTTTAATTTTATTACGGGAAAGCAGCTTTCGCTGGGAGATCTGCATACAGGTGCAATAGCCGGTATTCTGGGTATTACCCTGGTCACGGGCCTTCTTTCGGGGAGCTATCCGGCTCTTTATCTGTCCGGTTTTGCACCCGTCGACGTACTAAAAGGAAAGCTACGGCACAGTACAAGGGAGCTGTTTATCCGGAGGGGCCTGGCGATCTTCCAGTTTGCATTATCCACGGCGCTGATCATTGGAGTATTGGTCGTGTACAGACAGATCAGCTATATCCAAACCAGGAACCTGGGGTATGACCGGGATAATATTATTTCCTTCACAAATGAAGGTCGGCTGAAGGACACCAAACAGCGGGATGCTTTTTTGGATGAGATCAGAAGGGTTCCCGGTATACTGTCCGCATCCGGCATGAGTCACAGTCTGACCGGTCATAACAACGGTACCTACGGTGTATACTGGGAAGGCAAAGATCCGAAAGACCATACGGAATTCGAGGTCATGAATATCGATTACGGACTGATGGAAACACTGGGCATGCAGATGCAGGAGGGCCGCACCTTCTCCAGGGATTTTGGGGCGGATAGCACCCGGATCATCTTCAATGAAGCAGCTATCCGGTTCATGGGGCTCACGGATCCCATTGGTAAGATTGTAAAGGTCTGGGGAGAGGACAAACAGATAATAGGCGTGGCCAAGGATTTTCATTTTGAGTCCCTCCATGAAAAAATAAAGCCTTTATTCTTCGAATTGGATCCGCGAAACGCCTATCGATTCGTTGCAAAGCTCCAGGCGGGCAAGGAAAGACAGGCCATCAGGCAATTGCAGCAGGTATATAGCCGGTTTAACCCTGGCTTTTCCTTCGACTATACTTTTTTGGACAAGGATTATCAGAACATCTACCTGGCGGAAAGAAGGGTCTCCATTCTTTCCAGGTATTTTGCCGGCCTGGCCGTTCTCATATCCTGTCTTGGTCTATTCGGTCTCGCTGCATTTACTGCTCAAAGAAGGAGTAAAGAGATCGGTATCCGCAAAGTCCTCGGCGCTTCCGTGAACAACGTGGTGCTGTTATTGTCGAAGGATTTTTTGCAGCTGGTGCTCGCCTCGCTCTTGATTGCATTCCCCCTGGCCTGGTGGGTTCTGAACCAATGGCTGAATGGTTTTGCCTATCATATTACGATTGGCATCGGGATATTTGCGATAGCGGGAATGCTGATCATGGTGATCACACTCTGCACGATCAGTTGGCAGTCGGTCAGAGCGGCCCTGGCAAATCCCGTGAGGAGCTTAAAGTCGGAGTGACGGTTTATTTCAGCTTAACCGACAGGTTCGCATTTGTCGTTTGAGCGTCCCGAGCACTGAGTCTGCGGTCGGTATAGCAAGAACCCTTCTTATGTTTTTTTGAGGAGAATAACTCCCCTAATCTCCGCAGTTTCAGCGGAAAATAAGGCAACGAGCCAGGATTCGGCCGCATTTTTTGGCCGGCGGCTTGCAAGGGAAAAAGTTTTATATTAACTTTGAAATTCAAAGTACTTTTTAAATCACCCGAGATAAACCCACTATACCATGAAAGAGATAATATTATCCCATTTGGATGATCCGCGCCAGCTGGAAAGGATATACAGGCAGAATAAGCTATCGTTCAAACGGTCATTCGATCTGCTATACCCTGAAATTACGGGCAGTCCTGTCGCCGATTTCTGGAATGAAAGACTGCACTATGAGTCGGATGAGGTCGACTGGGGGAGCTATAAAGACCTTTTCTTTGTGATCATTGCTTCGCTGATTGCCGGACTGATCGCGAAGGTGCCGGATATTTTCAATATAGCAGAAGAGCCCTTTTACTCCAGGAATGCCGGTTTAATCCTCTTCCCCGCCCTCTCGGCCTATTTTGCGTGGAAAAATAAGTTGCCTGCCCGCAGGATCGTTCTCATTTTCGGCGCTTTTGTGTCAGCGTTATGTTTTATCAATTTCCTGCCTTTTGCTCAACGGGGCGACACCTTTATTTTGTCGTGTATTCATCTCATCGTCGTAGAGTGGTCCATATTGGGCTTTGCTTTTACAGGTGAGCTAAAGAATGCTAATGGCAAACGGCTTGCTTTTTTAAAATACAATGGCGATCTGCTCGTCATCACGGCTCTGATTGTAATTGCCTCCGGCATCCTTAGCGCCATTACCATCGGTCTGTTTTCGCTGATCGGGTTTCGGATAGAAAGATTTTATTTCCAGTATATCGTGATATCGGGGCTACCCGCCGCACCCATTGTGGGCACATATCTGATACAGAGCAATCCGCAGCTGGTAGGGAAAGTATCCCCTGTGATCGCCAAAATATTCAGTCCGCTGGTATTGGCCATGCTCATCATTTATTTAGTCGCCATCGTCATCTCCGGTAAAAACCCTTATAACGACCGCGAGTTCCTGATCATATTCAATATTCTGCTTATCGGAGTAATGAGCATTATCTTTTTTTCCATTGGGGGAACTGCCAGCAGTCCCAAGCGTAAGGCGGAGATTTGGATGCTGGCGTTGCTTTCGGCCGTCACCATTGTAGTAAACGGTATAGCGCTATCGGCCATTGTTTTCCGTATCGCAGCATGGGGAGCTTCACCGAACAGGACAGCCGTCTTAGGAAACAACGTGCTCATACTTGTCAACCTGTTGCTGGTATCGACACAGCTATTCAAGGTCGCATCCGGTAAAAAGGAGATCGTCTCGGTTGAAAAGGCCATTACCGGTTTTCTTCCTGTGTATTCGCTCTGGGCTGCGATCGTCAGCTTTTTATTCCCATTTATATTCGGCTTCCGTTAAATTTTTACAAGCGTATTATGGCCGAACCGCCCAGGCGAGGCCGTCGGGGACTCCGCCCACATCAAAATGGCCGGTCACTTCCAAGGTTTTGAGATCGACAACGGCGACATAATTGTCCGCCGAACAGGCTACGAAGGCCCGCGAGCCATCGGGGTCCATCAGGATGCCTGCTGCGCCATGCCCTATCTTCAGGCGTCGGACCTCTTTACGGGATGCGGCGTCATAGATCAAGAGGTCGCCGGAACTCAGGCTCGATATAAAAACCTGTTTGCCATCCGGGGTAAATTTGAGCCGGTTGGCGCCGGGGATCTTTGCATCCAATTGTACGGCGAGTGTTCTTGCGTGCAGGTTGACGATCGAGATCGTACCGTCCTCGCTGGCCGCCGTCCATAGCTCAGCGGCATCGGGCGATACGTCAAATCCTTCCGACCCCCTCGATACCGGGATGACGATCTGTGTCCAATCCTCGTGAGGTCTGGCACCGGGAGGGGCCGTTTTTCCGGGCTGGATCAGCGTGTCGATGAGCAGGCTAACGGTTCCTGAAGAGACGTTTGTGGTATAGATCTTTTTGCCATCCGGGCTAACATAGAGCATATGGGTCCGATTCTGGCCGGTCCCCATACTCCAGTCGAGCCGGCCGGTAGCGGGGTTGTAACGACCTACGGATTTAGAGCCTTCCGCAGTGAACCATACCTCGCCATCAACGAACGTGATGCCATGGGGACCGAACAGCGGCCTGGTATCAATGGTGCGTAACGATTTTGCCGCGACCAGATCGATCTCATCCAATTCGTGCAGGCCGCCGCCGCCGTAGATGGTAACGTAGGCCTTCGTGCCATCCGATGAGGCGATCACCTCATGGGGATCGGTGCCAACGGGAACTGTGGCGACCACTTTCAGTGTCACCGGGTCGACGATCGCCAGCGTATGGTTGGTCTTTGAAAGCGCGAGCAGCGACCGGTGAGGTGATGACTGGGCAATACATCCGGCTGCCGGGCGTACGAGAGTCATCAGAAAAAGACCTGCGGTCATTAGCCGGGCCGGGCGGCATATTATCTTTTTCATAGTTTATTATTTTGGGATCCGCAATTTTAGACAAACCTACAATATTCGATCTTTGTTTGTCCGAAAAAGAACCTGCCCGCGTCTCCGCTATTTAGGCGGGTTCAGCGTATTTCCGAATCGCGCGTTTTTTTTCCGAATTATCGGAAGGCTGTATTTCAAAATTCTGATTTTCCGAGGATTATATGAGGACAGAATAATGGGGGGAAATTTTCTTTTTTTCCGAATCATGGGAATTCTTAGGGGAAGTCCTGGTCAAAGGGCAAGAGCCAGGAATGATATTGGGATAGAAGGCTAAAAGTTAACCTGATATTTTGTACTGCGGCCTCCCGCGTCCCCGAAAAGCACGATTGCACCTACTTTGAGCATATCCTGTAAATCTCTGGTCGCCGTGGCCTTGGAGATTTTGGCAATGGAGGCGTACTTGCTGGCATTCATACCGCCCGCAAATCCTTTCGGTCCCTCTTCGAGCATGCGCCGGATCACTTTAAGCTGGCGTTCATTCAACTGATCCTTAAACCTGTCGAAGAATTTGGTTTTCTTCAGGGTAAAATCTATAAGTTCTTCCGCTTCGGTTTGCGCCGTTAAGATTGTCCGCACAAAATAGTTTGTCCATTCCGTTATTTCATTGGACGATTGTGCTTTTTGCAGGGCATCGTAATAGTCATTTTTTTTCGCCTCGATTGCCTTGGATATGCTGAGCAGAACCGGCCTACCTATGCCTTGCGAGAGTGCTTTTTCCGCGATAGCCCGGCCTATGCGGCCGTTGCCGTCTTCAAATGGATGGATCGTTTCAAAATACAGATGAGCGATTGCCGATCTGACGGGAGCTTTCCTGATCTCCCTTATACCGCCTGGCCCGGTTTGATTGAACCAGCTAATGAACCTTTTCATTTCTTCAGGGACGCGGAAAGAGGGCGGCGCTTCGTAGTGCACTTTTTGCTTGCCCATTGCACCAGAAACAACCTGCATCGGTTCCTCATGCATTCGCCACGCACCTACTTCTATTCCCCGGCTTCCGCGAAGCAACATTTTATGCCAGGCGAATAGTTTTTCGTCGGTAAGCTCTTCCTTATAGGTATTGCGAACGTCGATCATCAGCTCGCCGATTCCGGCGGCTTTTTTATCTGCTATATATTCCGGGCTTGTCACCAAGCCTAAATTTTTTCTGATGGAAGAAAGAATGTCTTTGCGGCTTAAGTATTCGCCTTCGATCTCGGAGGTTTTGATGGCTTCGGATACCATGATATCGACAACGGCTTCCATCTGCGTGCTCTCCGGTAGAGCATGCAAGATACCTGTTACCTTTCCGGTCTTTTCGGCAAACAGAAACAGTTCATCTTCAATATTTTGAAGAGAATATTCGAAGTTGGGCCAGTCTTTTAGTTGCCAGTTATAGCGTGTCATGAGCCGATTATATAAGTTATTCGGCTCAAATATAAGCAAAAAGTGAGCCGATTAGCTTAGTTATTCGGCTCAAAGCGGAAGGGATACAAACCGGGTTTTGGCCTCCAAACTTTCAAATTGCATGAAAAACAGGGTGAAAATGTGAAAATTGAAAGTTTGCCTTTCAAATTGCACAGAAAGGCAGAGGGAGATTAATCCATCTTCATCCTGAAATCCAAGGTCAATTTATCTTGAAAAATATTTCTTTTCTTCTGTTGCGTTTCCTGCGACTGCTTCTAATTGTCATAAACAACTCGTAATTACAAAGCAAATTTTTGCGCCTCCTGTCGATAGACGCATTACTACCACCATCATTATTTACGGAGGTCTCTCATTTTTACGGACGATACATCACCCGCTTTTGAAGAACTAGAAAACGAAGTGTTTTTGTAGGACGAACCTTTGCTTGACAGAAAACAAGCCGCTCTCTTCCTGAAGGTCTCTCCAGGAACCTTGGCAGTTGGGACTGTACCCACCGTTATTGGTGGATCGGTCGTCTGCAAGACGAGGATGTTGTCTCGAATACCGCGAACAAGGAATTGGTGTTCGTCAAGACGATAATCAGTACCGTTGTCGAAAACCTAAACTTAAATCTGAACCTTTCCCACATCTTTAAAAAGCTGCTGATAAAACGGGATGACTCACGAAAGCGACTGTCATTCACCAGCGAATATATCGTCAATACCTTCCTCAATCCTGAGAAATTAAGAGGGCTG
>JAFDYE010000674.1 GCA_018267585.1 Bacteroidota bacterium | reverse complement strand
TTCCACGCCCGCCACGTCAGGGTCGTACTTCATATGGTGCCGTTCGACAGGGACAAGCTTCCGTATCTTGACACTACTCACATGATGGATTATTGGCGGTTGCACATCCCCGATATGAAAGCCGGTGCCGATGCCTTCTGGCCCGACGAGGGGGACTGGTTCAATTTGTACGAGCGGGTCACACGTCACCGGATGTACTATGAGGGGCCGCTGTCGACCTATCCCAATATCCGGCCCTGGAGCCTTCACCGCAATGGCTACCTGGGCATCGCTCGCTGGGGCGGCTGGGTCTGGTCAGGTGACACCGAGTCCTCGTGGAAAACACTGGAAGGGCAGATAGCTGTCGGCATCAACCATTCGCTGAGCCTCGGCCCCTACTGGGGGTCGGACATCGGCGGCTTTTACCCCAGCATGGAGAAGACCGGCGAGCTCTTCGCGCGCTGGTTCCAGTTCGGCGCCTTCTGTCCATCCTTCCGCACGCATGGCCGGACGACCAACACGATCCTGCCCTGGGGATGGAATATGGGCGACCGCGGCGACCTCGAGACAAGAGCCGGCTCCGACAGCGAAGCCATCCGGCGCAGCGTCCTTCCCTCCGAGATGCACAACCCGGCGATCGAGCCCATCATCAAGAGATACGACGAGCTGCGCTACCAGCTGCTGCCCTACACCTATACCCTGGCCTGGGAAGCGCGCCATACCGGCCTTCCATTGATGCGCGCCCTCTGGCTCTACTATCCGCAGGACACTACCGCCCGCGCGATGGGCAGCGAATACCTCTGGGGCCGCGACCTGCTGGTCGCCCCCGTTTATAAAAAGGCCGTCACTACCTGGGACATATATCTCCCCGCCGGTCAGTGGTACGACTTTTGGGACAACGGCCCGCCACTCACTGCCGGCGCCACCGCGCGAACCACCAACCCACAACCCATCACCGGCGGATCCACCATTCACCGTCCCGTCGACCTGGCCACCATGCCCATCTATGTCCGCGCCGGCGCCATCATTCCCTTCGACCCTATCCGTCAATATACCGCCGAACCCGTCACCACGCCAACCACCCTCCGCATCTACCCCGGCGCCGACGGCGACTTCACCCTATACCAGGACGACGGCATCAGTCTCAACTATCTCAAAGGAAAAGCCAGCTGGATCCACCTGGCCTGGAAGGACAAGACCCGCACGCTGACCCTCAGCCCCGGCGCCCCGCCCGGGTCCGTAAGCCAGCCAGTACACCAGACTTTCGAGGTCCGGCTGATGACCGGGGATGCGACAAGAACCATCAAGTATGACGGTGCGGTGGTAAATGTGAAATTTTAAGAATCCTATTTCATCTTTGAAAGGGCCACTTCCAGTGACCTTTTTTATTCAGAACATTGACCGAAGACGACCTGCGAATATCCCTCGATATACCCCAGTTCTTGGTATTTTACAAAGTGATCAACGCAAAAGCCCTTCTTTTAGTTTCTTCCCACCTCGCCAGGGTAAAGAAGTTGAACG
>JAFDYE010000673.1 GCA_018267585.1 Bacteroidota bacterium | reverse complement strand
TGGAGCAGCTTCCTGGGCGGGAGCAGCAGCGATGCGGCTTTTGTGCTGAAGGCCGATCCGAAGACGGGAGATATCTATGTGGGTGGTGCGACGGCCAGCACGAATTTCCCCGGGGATCACAGCGGGGTGGTGCAGCCGGGATACAGGGGTGGCGTCTGTGACGGATATGTTGCGGAGATATCGGCGGACGGATCGACGCTCAAGCGGTCGACCTATCTGGGGACGGATGTAGCTGATGCCATATACGGGCTGGACTTTGACAAGAAAGGATTTCCGTATGTGATGGGGACCACGAATGGCAGCTGGCCGGTGATCAATGCGGCCTATTCGATAGCCGGATCGCGGCAGTTCGTCGTGAAGCTGGAGCCCGATCTCTCGTCGATGGTCTACTCCACGACCTTTGGCACCGGCGGTCCGGCGCATGGTCAGCCGAATATATCTCCGGTAGCGTTTTTGGTGGACAGGTGTGAGAATATATACGTCTCGGGATGGGGTGGATGGATCATCGGGGGTGAGTCCGATCCCTATGGGCTGGTCGGTACGATCGGGATGCCGGTGACGCCTGATGCCGCGAAGAAATTGAGCGACAACAGGGA
Source organism: Bacteroidota bacterium (assembly GCA_018267585.1). GTDB lineage: Bacteria > Bacteroidota > Bacteroidia > Chitinophagales > Chitinophagaceae > Puia. Next base: position 3,587 of record JAFDYE010000673.1, on the reverse strand, counting down.
TTTTTATTTTATCGTCATTCAGAAAAATGCTTCGGCGCTGCTTTACGGGACCTTTTTCGGGCAGAATGATAATTCCCGGAGCATCAGTGAGCATGTGGATGGCGGGACCAGCCGCTATGACCAGAACGGGGCGATCTACCAGGCGATCTGTGCGAACTGCAACGGCGGGCAGACGGGGCGGTTCCCGACGACTCCGGGAGTATGGTCGCCCAACAACGGGGCAGGCACCAATGGCTGCAATCTGGCGGCGATCAAGATCACCTTCGGGTTTGCCGGTGTGGGCGCGGGGTTGCGGGCGTCTGTCAACGGCAGGCTCTATGACACGTCGGGCTGTGTGCCGATGGACACCCGGCTGGAAGACACCATCCGGAACGGCAAGTCCTATATATGGAATTTTGGAGACGGTAGTCCGGATACGGCTACTACCTCCTATGCGGTAAACCACACCTATGTCAACCCTGGCATATACAAGGTTATGATGGTGGCTATCGATTCGAACAGCTGTAATGTGGCGGATACCACGTATCGGCATGTAATCGCGCGGACTGACAGGGCGGTGCTCGATTTCGACTTTGTGAAGGACCCGAATGTGGCCTGTGACCTGCTGACCTATGACTTTACGAACAAGTCTACTGCGCCTCCTGCCAGGCCGTTCAGTGCGAATGCGTTCACGTGGGATTTCGGGGACAATTCGCCGCGGATCACTACGGGAATGGCCGGGCAGGTCCACAGCTATGCGGCTGCCGGCACTTATAATGTCACCCTGGTGCTCAATGATACGGCCTACTGCAATTATCCTGATTCGGTAACCAGGCCGGTGCGGGTGTCGCCGATAGCCAAGGCGCAGTTCGAGACGCCGGCCAGCGGTTGTGTACCCTACAATGCCGTATTCGACAATACTTCGCTTGGCGGGGCGACCTTTACCTGGGATTTCGGGGACGGAAGTCCGGTTTCGACCGATCCGAATCCGACGCATCTGTATGTCAATACCGGGACCTATACCGTCCATCTGCACGAGGAGGACCCTTTTACCTGTAACAAGGTGTCCGACACTTCGATGACGATCACGGTAAATGACAATCCGGCGGCGGCTTTCACCTGGATGCCTAATCCTCCGACGCCGAATACGCCGACCGTGTTCACGAACGGGTCGCTGGGGGCTATAAAATTCGCGTGGGCGTTCGGGGATGGGGATTCTACCTTCAAGACAACGATGGATACGGTGATCCATCAATACGAGGCGACGGATTCTTTCCCTGCCTGTCTGGTTGCGACGAATCAGTATGGGTGTTCGGACACTGTCTGTCATACGGTGCTGACGCTGGTGAATCCGCTGCTGGATGTGCCGAATGCGTTCACGCCGGGCCGGTTCGGGCAGAATGCTATTTTGAAGGTTCACGGATTTGGGATCATGAAGATGTTATTCCGGATATACAACCGGTGGGGCAAGCTGGTCTTCCAGTCGGATAGTCCTGACTATGGGTGGGATGGGACGTATGGGGGGCAGCTGCAGCCGATGGATGTTTATGCGTACACGCTGGAGGCGGATTTTGCGGATGGGAGGCATGTGAGCAGGAAGGGGGATATTACGCTGGTGAGGTAGGTCTGGTTAATGTGGGATAAAAAGACAACCAAAGTTCTGGTACTAACGTTAAATAGTTTAAATTGAGGGGAGTGAAAAATATACTTTTTTTGGGTTGCTGCGTTGTTCTGGCTATTACGACGGTAAACGGCCAGGACCTTCATTTTTCGCAGTGGTTCAATTCTCCGCTGACGACCAATCCCGCCAACACGGGTTTTATCCCGGACGCGGATTACCGGCTGGGTGCGAACTATCGCAATCAGTGGTCGGCGATCATGGCTTTGCCCTACCGTACTTATAGTGCATGGGGCGATGCGCAGGCATTCCGCAACCGGATAGAAAATGGCTGGATGGGTCTTGGTGGGGTTGTGTTGCGGGATGACGCCGGATCGAGCGCGCTGACGACAACGCAGATCTATGGTTCGGCGGCCTACCACCAGATGGTGGGGTTTGCGAGCCTGATCTCGCTGGGATTTAATATTGGCTGGGTCAACAAGCATATCAATACGCAGAATCTGAAATTCCCTGACCAGTTCGACGGGAAATTCTTTGACAATACGCTGCCCACCACGGTCGTGATCGATCGTCCGTCCGACAATTACTTCGACATGCAGGTGGGTCTGAACTACGCTTATTTCCCGACGAAGAATGTCTATCTGAACGGCGGGTTTTCCATTCAGCACGTCAACCGGCCGCGGGAGTCTTTTTTCAGCGTGGACCCGGTCGGTTTTGACAGCCGTATATCGCCGCGCTATATCGGTTTTGTGAATGCCAGTCTGAAGGTGAATGACCAGGTGATCATCAATCCGCAGGGATATTATACCCAGAAGGCGCAGTCTTCGGAGGCGGTGCTGGGGATAAGCGCGCAGTACAATTTGCTGGATGATGGCGACCAGCAGGTCATCGGGGGACTCTATTACCGGGCGGGGGATTCCTTTATTCCGATGATCGGTTTTATCTACAAGAATATCAAGCTAACCTTCACGTACGATATCACCACCTCATCCATTAAACATTATGATAATGGGTATGGGGCATATGAATTTGCCCTGCAGAGTCAGGGTTTTTACAGCGAGTATAATGGTGACCGGAGGCAATCCCTGTGTCCGACTTTCAAACAATGATGGGATGGGTGTTTTTGCGCAAAATCTTTACTGCATGATAAAAAAGGTTCTAATCGCCATCGTTTTTGGGGTAATGGGGTTGGGGGTCCGTGCCCAGCATATGCAAAAGCCCGTGAATACTTATACGGATGAGGGTGCGGGTACGGGTTTCCGAAAGGAGAATCTGTTCGTCGGAGGGGGGCTGGGCCTTGGTTTTGGCTCCTATGAATTCAACCTGGGGCTTTATCCCGAGGTCGGGTATTCGCTGAACAGCTGGCTGGATGCGGGTGTTACTGCGAACTTTACGTATAATTCAATAAAGGCCGATCCCAATTACAACGGCAATATACGGACGCATGAATTTGTATATGGCGGTGGCGTATTTGGGAGGGCGTATGTGTTGCCCTTCCTTTTTCTGACGGTGCAACCGGAATTCAACTGGCTTAGCGTGAACCAGAAGGATATGGGGTCGGGCGCCACGTCGAATTACAGCGCGAATGCGCCCAGTCTGATCCTGGGGCTGGGGTATGGGCAGCGGATCGTCGGGGAGAGCAGCTTTTATATCATGCTTGGCTTTGATGCGATATCCAATAAGAACTCACCGTATAACGACTATAATGGACATCCGCTGCCGGTCGTGAAGGCGGGTTTTGATGTGTTTGTGCATAAGCGTTGATGGTCCGCGGTTCATGCTGATGCGTGGGACGCGGCTTACACAAGGTGATTGGCGAGGTCGGCGGGGGAGGCGCAGAACGTGATCCGTTCGTCGACCGGGTCATACAGGAATCCTTCTTTTTCGAGGTTGCGCAGGTGCTGCAGCAGGAAGTCGTAGAATCCACCTGAATTGAGGATGAAGATCTTTTTGTTGTGGATCTTCAGCTGGTTCCAGGTCAGCATTTCGA
>JAFDYE010000672.1 GCA_018267585.1 Bacteroidota bacterium | reverse complement strand
TCGGGATGGTAGGTTTACTGGAAAATGTGAACGACAAGATGACGCTGGACTTTAAAGAAGAAGGGGATATGGTCTTTTTACTGGGGATACCTACCAATGATATCGGCTCTTCGGAATACCTTCATAAGATACAGAAGGTCGAGTTCAGTCCGGCGCCGCATTTTGGCATTGAAGAGGAGGTCCGTTTGCAGGGGAAGGTAGCCGAGCTGATCACCGCCAGGGTGATCCGTAGCGCGCACGACGTTGCAGAGGGTGGTCTTTTTGTTGCGTTGGCCGAATCGTCCTTCCCCGGCGGACTCGGGTTTGACGTTACCGCCACCGACGCGGGCATCCGCAAGGATGCGTACTGGTTCGGGGAATCGCAGAGCAGGGTTGTGGTGAGTGTCGCGGCAAATGGGGTGGATGCCTTTAAGAAGGTGCTGGGGGATTTCCCTGCTTCGCAGCTGGGAGTCGTCACTAACGGAGAATTCAGGGTAGACGGGCAGGATTGGGGCACGGTGATAGAATGGAAGGACCGGTATGACCATGCTATCGAAGATCATATGGCGAGGTTAGTCGAAATGGAGTAATTCGTAATTATATGGCAAGCGCTGACAAAAGTTATATCGTAGTCACGGGTGCGGCAGGATTTATTGGCAGCTGCCTTACCGGTTTTCTCAATGAGCGGGGATATCGTGATCTGATACTGGTTGATGAGTTTGGAGATGCTGCGAAGAGCCTCAATCTGGAGGGAAAGGAATATGCGTTCCGGGTGGAGAGGGAAGGCTTTTTTGACTGGCTGGAAAAGGAGAGGCCCGCTATCGGGTTTGTATTTCATATCGGGGCAAGGACGGACACGACGGAGTTCGATTATTCGATCCACGAGCATCTCAACGTGGAATATTCCAAAAAGATCTGGGCGTACGGCGTCAAGCATGGCATTGGTCTGGTCTATGCGTCTTCGGCAGCCACTTATGGCGCCGGCGAATTGGGCTATGATGACCGGCATGGATTGGAGCGGGAGCTGAAGCCGCTGAACCCCTATGGGGTTTCAAAGAATGAATTTGACAAGTGGGCGCTGCAGCAGGAGACTGCGCCTCCATTCTGGGCCGGTCTTAAGTTCTTCAATGTATATGGTCCGAACGAGTATCACAAGGCCAGGATGGCGAGTGTGATCTTTCATTCCTTTAATCAGATAAAAAGGGATGGAGTAGTGAAGCTTTTCAGGTCGCATCGTCCTGAATACAAGGACGGCCAGCAGCTGCGGGACTTCGTCTATGTAAAGGATGTGCTGAAGGTCTGCTACTGGCTGATGGAGCGCCGTCCGGCGAGCGGTATCTACAATCTGGGTACGGGAAAGGCGAGATCCTTCGAGGACCTGGTGAAGGCGACCTATGCGGGGCTGGATATGCCTGCCAATATTCAGTATATCGATATGCCGGAGGATATCCGGGACAAATACCAGTATTTTACGGAAGCCAATATGCAGAAGCTGCGGAGCGTGGGGTATACGGATGCGTTCTATTCCCTGGAGGAGGGCGTGGGCGACTATGTGCGGAACTATCTGGCAAAGGGAAAATATTATTAAGCATATGAATAAGAAGATCGCCATTATCGGGGGCGGCAACCTGGGTACGGCTATTGCCGAAGGGTTGATACAAAGCGGGTTCGTTCTACCCAAGCATATCCTTATTACCAAAAGAAATATACAGACCCTGAATCATCTCGAGCGGCAGGGGGTATTGGTCAGTGACAAGAATGAAGAGGCGGTACGCTATGCCGACCTGGTCATACTGGCGGTGAAGCCTTTTCAGGTCAACGATATCCTTGGGTCGCTGAAAGGGGAGTTCAAGTCCGACAAGCAGCTATTGGTGTCCGTGGTAACGGGTATCAGCATCGGTCATATCTCCGAGCGGCTTGGGGGAAAGGTGCCGGTGGTGCGTGCGATGCCCAATACTGCGATAGCCATACAGGAGAGCATGACCTGTATCGCGGCGTCCCCCAATGTGCCGGAGGATCAGGTGCAGTATGTGCTGGAGCTCTTTGACCAGCTGGGCAAGGCGGTAAAGATAGACGAGAAGCTGATGGATGCGGCTACGGTGCTTGGCGCCTGCGGGACAGCGTTTGCGATGCGGTATATCCGGGCGAATATCCAGGGTGGGATCGAGATAGGTTTTGATGCGGCAACGGCCAATCTGATCGCGGCCCAGACGGTAAAGGGGGCTGCGGAGCTGTTGCTGAAGAAGGGCTCGCATCCGGAGCAGGAGATCGACAAGGTGACCACACCCAAGGGATGTACGATAGCGGGGCTTAACGAGATGGAGCACCAGGGTTTCAGCTCTTCTCTTATAAAAGGGCTTGTGGCCAGCTACGAGAAGATCGCGAAGGACTAAGGTGAGCCGGACGCTGGTCGAGGTATGGGTTAGTATAGTGTCCCGTTGTCCATATCCACGGTACAGCCGATGAAGCTGGTGGACGGAAGAATGGCGGGGTCGGGGTTATTGGAAATATAAAAAGCGTTGCCTTCTTTCCAGGCGGGATAGAGGGTCCCGTCTCTCATTACGAATATGTTCTTTCCGTCGCAGTATCCCCATGCGTCGTGTGAGTAGTAGGATCTTCCTCCGCCTTCCGTTATATACAGTAGTCTTTTATTGTCTTCCATTCTTATTTCAAAGTGCTGGATAGAGGGCGCGTTATTCCGGAATTCTCCGAAACTGGCGTAGGCTCCCGGGACGAGGCTGCTGGCTCCGTTGATGGGCAGGCCGAAGCGCGATTCGTTGAAGCGGCGGATGTCTTCCAGGCGGATCTGTCTGTCCGTGGAGGCGCTGCGGCGGGCTGTGATAAGGGAGGCGCTGTCGGCCAGTTCGCCGAGGATGGCGGAGAGGTCTTTATCCCAGACGGAGTAGGGGCTTTTGATCGAATAGACGGCTTTTGTCGTGTACTGCAGGGTATCGAAGCGGAAGATGGGCTCGTAAATGCCGTTCTTCTGCGCGTAGACTTCCGCCTTGACGCGAATATGGGTTCTTTCGAACTGCTTCCGGGGGTCTTTTTGCTTGTCCTCGTGCACGTAGTTGGCGTCGGAGAGCCAGAGGGCGCGCAGGACGATGAGGGCTGTATAGGGTGCGTCCGGCCGGGCGTAGTGCCGGTCGAGCCAGTCGGTGATCTCTTTGGCAGCCGGGTGGGCGAGGACGAGCTGACGGTCACGGGAGCGACTGAAAGAGGAGGCGGCCTTATTGGTATGAAAGCCGATGCGGGTCGTGTCGGGGCGTGCGTCAATGAGCTCAAAGTGGCTGAAAGCAGTACGGGAAGAGAGGGTGGGTTGGCTGACGAGCCGGATGGTGGTGGCGGGCAGGCTGGAAAGAACGGGAGTGACCTGGGCGGAGGTCAGGGTAAAGGTAAACATGCCCGGAAGCAGGAGGTGGATGCTCAGTTTCATAGCGTATCGGATAGGCGACTAAAATAGTAAAAATAATCGGAGACATGAATTGTATTTTATTATATATATAAATGATTGTTAGCGGGTTAGGAACGGATGTGAACTGGGTATTTTTAGTAAAGTCCCCATAAAAAGGGCCGGGATTAACGTTGCAGATAAAATAAAGACGTCTTATCTTGCGTTTGAATTGGCGAATAAAGCTTCCGTGGCTGTGGAGCTCTGAGGGGGGAAGGAAGACGGAACAGAATGTTATCAGTACCGTAGAAAGCACTTAAATCCAATCCATTATATCATGAAGAAAGGAAAGACCCTTACAGCCTTAGTGTTAGTTCTTGAAATTGCTTCTATCGCCGTCTTGCATGCTGTGAAGATCAATCAGACCGAAAAAAACGGCAGCAAGGAGGTTTCCAGGAGTGTGAATCCTGAACCCATGGATTCGCGGGCCAAACCGACGTATTCTTTGGCAGTTTTCAAGTAGAAAATTGAATTAAGTAATAGAAATGATGATGGGAAGCCGGTGTCAGCCGGCTTTCTCATTTTAGCTTATGGCTGTGCGCAGGATGTGCGCAATTTTTTCGGGTGTATTTTTCCAGCAAGAGAATTTGATGTAACTTTGCATGACCTCCTGGAATTTATTTTTCTATTATCTTTTTCGGCAGGTCAAATGACGGGCCTGGCTCTTGAATCGAGCCGATGGTTCGGATATTTTTAATATCCGGCAGATAGGTCCATTGAGACTGAACAGTGGGGAACGGGTAAGTAAATTAATCCTTTTTCACCTGTCGCCAACAACAAAATAACGCATTTAATAATAAGTTAATTGACCATTATATGGCTAAGTATATCTTCGTTACAGGTGGTGTTACTTCTTCGCTCGGAAAAGGGATTATCGCGGCTTCGCTTGCCAAGTTGTTGCAGGCTCGGGGTCTGCGGGTAACGATACAAAAGTTCGATCCCTATATCAACGTGGACCCGGGGACACTGAATCCCTATGAGCATGGAGAGTGTTTTGTGACGGAAGATGGTGCGGAGACGGACCTTGACCTGGGGCACTACGAGCGTTTCCTGAACATATTTACTTCGCAGGCCAATAACGTCACTACGGGAAGGATCTATCAGACGGTGATCAACAAAGAGCGGGAGGGGGCCTATCTCGGGAAGACGGTACAGGTCATCCCGCATATCACGGATGAGATCAAGCGGAGGATGCTGTTGCTGGGACAGGGCAACAAATACGATATTATCATCACAGAACTCGGGGGGACGGTAGGCGATATCGAGTCGCTGCCTTTTATCGAGGCGGTGCGGCAGCTGCAGTGGGAGATGCCCGAAGAGGATTGCGTAGTGATACATCTTACGTTGATCCCTTATCTGAAGGCGGCCAAGGAGCTGAAGACGAAGCCTACACAACATAGCGTAAAATTATTAAGCCAGGAAGGTGTTCATCCGGATATCATCGTTTGCCGGACGGAGGAACCCCTCTCGCCGGATATCC
>JAFDYE010000671.1 GCA_018267585.1 Bacteroidota bacterium | reverse complement strand
TTCGACAAACAGGTGGCCGCCAATACAGAAATCGTTCGACCTGGCAGGCACATCAAGCGGAAGCGACGACCACCCAGACTGTACCATATGAATTATAAAGACGTCTAAAAACCCTTAAGTCAACGAGATTAGTGAAAACACCTTTTTTACGAGCTTTAATGATCAATGGCTGCAATACAGCGTCCAGTATCTGTGTCAATAGTGAAAAGCATTCGAAAGAAAACTCCAAGCGCATCTTGGGGAACTGGCTCCTTATGATTATTCTTAGTTGATTATCAGTATGTTGTATTTTTCTGATTTGGCTGCGATGGACTGGCCTTTTCTCAACTGCTTTTATTCTAGTAAATTTGTTTTTGCAAGGCCGTTAGTTTTTGCGAGCTTGGCAGCTTGGCAAATTTGTTCGAAAATCCGGATTTTTAAAATTAATTTTGACTAAAACGGCCCTTTATGGGAGCACAATCTTTAGATAAGGACTTCATGCAGTATTGGATGCGTTTGTCAATTGTGGAAAAGGAATCTCTTCTCCAGGTGGCTAAGCATTATGTTGAACTGAAAGATGATACTGCTCCGATTAGCATCGAGCAATATAATTCGGAAATTGATGAGGCCATGAAGCGCATGGATGCCGGTGAATTTTACACCCATGAAGAAGTTGTTCTAATGGCTAAAGGCTGGCTGAATGGCAAATAGAAAGATCGGTTGGGATCGCCGCGCTTTGAAGCAGTTTAATAAGGCCATTCTTTATATTGCGGAAGATTCCGTTCAAAATGCTGAAACTGTTAGCGCTGAAATAATTTCTTCAATAGAAGGTCTCCTGGATCGACCAGAAAAATATCCTCCTGATAAATACAAGTTGGAAAACGACGGCAATTATAGGGCTTTTGAATTGCACCGGATACGTGTAGCTTATTATGTGGGAGTTGATGTCATTAGGATATTGAGGGTTAGACACACTAGTAGAGAGCCTCAGGGCTATTAGTCAGCTCTTTTGATACAGATGCCACAGTGGTTTTTATTTTGCAGCAATAGTTTTTATAAAGAAGTGCGGTGAATAGTTCGGCAAATACCCAGTTTGATCCAATCGAAAGCCTTAACATGAATGCGGGCTTGTCTATCGAAGCGTTGGATTTTCATCCAGAGCAAGATATGATGCTTGTCGTTCTTAATACCAAGATTGTACTTAATCAAAGCTTGTCCGCATATTCTTCTTTAAAGCATGCCGATAAATCCCAATTACAGCGATACATATTATTTGCTGGCGGCACCGGTGTTCATTGGCCTGAATTGGATGAAGATTTAAGTTTGAAGGGCTTTTTACAGAGCGAATTGCGAAAGGTGGTAAAGGCCGGCAAAGGCTCTGTTGCTTCTTAATTTCACTATTCCCCCTTCTGTTAGGTTTTCTGTAGATCTAAAACTCTATTTTTCATACCTTATTTGGCTCCATGCCTTGCAGGCTGGCATCCATTTTTTGCATGCACCCATATGAGCCTAAGATATTTGAAATATTGGCTAAAATGCCTGTTGCCGCAACTACCGAGTTAGAGAAAATAGGAGCTTTAATTGCTATCGATTCTAATTCTGTATTGAGGGAGGAATTATATTCTTTGATGAGTGACTTTCTTCTACTTAAGAACAGAATTTTTACTTTACATGAATCTCTGCACTCGCCAGAATCAATAAAGAAAGTTTTAGACAGCCACAGGATAAAGGTAAGCATTCGTCCAACCACGTCTTCCCCTTTGACCTTGCAGGATATAGTTTTGAGCTATAAAAAACTATCATCATGGAATCATCCAAACAAGAAAGAATGTTTGCCCTCTTAGCGTCAAGGGGTTCGGATCAAAGTGTATCGAGCTTCTGCCAGGAACGAGGCATTAAGGAAGCTAGTTTTTACTATTGGCAGAAAAAGTATCGGGAAATGAACCCGGACGAACAGTCCGCGGGGTTTGCCGCTGTTGAACTCACAGGACCGGTGGGTAATCCGGTGGCAACCATTCAACTTCCCGGCGGTGCATTGGTTACCCTGTTTCAACCGGATGTTTTTTCTTATATCCAGCCATTGCTGTAAGCCATGTTGGCTCTTCATGATAACCGACGGTATTTTCTGTACCGGGTGGCTACGGATATGAGAAAGTCTTTTGATGGATTAAGCGGACTGGTCAAACAGGAGATGAAGCAGCATGTGCTGGGTGGAGATGTATTTATATTTTTCAACAGGCGACATAATCAGGTGAAGCTACTGTGTTGGGATAAGGATGGCTTGGCCGTATATCATAAGCGGCTGGAGAAAGGAACGTTCGAGCAGCCGGCTGCGGGTACGGAGCCCGTCGTTACACTAACAGCGCTTCAACTGAGAATGATTCTGGATGGCATCCAGCTGAAGTCCATTAAACACCGACCTCGATACCGACTGACAGGTTAATAATGGAAAAACTTTTCCACATGGCTCAGGAAAGGAAGAAAGGAAATCACCGCGGGAGTGCTTCCGGAATCGCGTATAACATTGGCTTCCTGGGACAAAATTAGAAAAATGAAAGGATAAGCCGTTTGCTTTTCGAGATCAAAAAAAGAGTGTCGGATATTCACATTTTGCATGGTTGTCAGAGGCGCTGTCGGTTTGTTCAAACCCGTCAGGGATAGTACATTTGTAGGGAGTGGATCATTCTGAATACATATTAAAACTGGAAGCCCAAAACAAGCTGCTGCTGGAGCAGGTCACCTTGCTGACCTATGAACTTCGGGATATGAAAAGGATGCTGTTCGGTCGTAAATCAGAACGCTTCCTGCCACAGCCGCCGACTGCTCAGCTTAATCTGGCTGGACTCATGGCAGAAGCAGTAACACTGCCATTCGTTACCCAGGAAGTAAAAGTGGTCAAAAAGCAAACGGCCGAAGTAAAACCTACTGGTCGTCACGCCCTGCCCGCTCATTTGCCGAAAGTAGATATCGTCCTGGAACCAATGACGGATACCTCTGGACTGGAAAAGATCGGCGAGGAAATTACCGAACAATTAGATTATACACCCGGTAAGTTACTGGTGCGTCGCTATATCCGTCCAAAGTATGCCAGGGTGGTGACTGATGGAACGGGCTATACGGAGGTGATCATTGCCCCTTTGCCTGATTTTCCTATTGAGAAGGGGATACCGGCGCCAGGCCTGCTGGCGCAGATACTGGTGGACAAGCATGTGGATCATCTACCCGTCTATCGGCAGATCAAACGCTACCAACGGGATGGCGTTAAGCTGTCGGCCAGTACGATCAGTGGTTGGCTGGATGCAACCGCCGATCTGCTGCAACCATTGGGCAGAGAACTGATTAAGGTGGTTCTGTCCGGAGATTATGTACAGGCCGATGAAACGCCGTTGCCGGTTTTAAATGGAGAGACGAAAGGAGCCGCACATACCGGGTATCTATGGGCTTATCATAGTCCACCGGATCAGCTTATCTTTTACGACTTCCAGCCGGGACGGGGAAAGGAGGGACCTATCCATTTGCTCAAAGACTATAGCGGCTATCTGCAAACCGACGGATACGGCGTCTATGAACATGCAGCCATAGGCGGCAGAAAAGAAATTACGCTGCTGCACTGCATGGCGCATGCCCGCCGGTATTTTGAAAAGGCGTTGGATAATGATAAACCCCGAGCAGAACACGTCCTGACGCAACTGCAATTACTCTATGCCATTGAACGAAGAGGCAAAGAAGAGGATATGCCCGCTGATCAAATTCTGGAATTACGCCGCCACGAAGCGTTGCCGGTATTGCAGCAACTGAAGAC
>JAFDYE010000670.1 GCA_018267585.1 Bacteroidota bacterium | reverse complement strand
TCAGGCTTCTTCGTCTCAACTTCAGGCTTCTTCGTCTCAACGGCAGGCTTCCTCCCCTCAACCTCCGTCTTCTTCGTCTCAACCTCCGTCTTCCCCGCCTGACCCTCAACCTCCGTCTTCCCCGCCTGACCCTCCGCCTTCTTCGTCTCCTTTCCCTCACTCGCCTTGCTCACCGCCGCAGCCGTCATCACAGTCGAATCCGACTCACCCTTCACCCGCACACTCCCCTTCGACTCCTCAACACCCCCCTCCTTCACACCCCCCGAAACCGCGGCGCCCGCCGCCCCTCCCGGCTTCGCCAGCGCCGACAACGCCGTCTTCACCTTCAAATATCCTACCACCAGATGCATACCCGCACGCACCTGGTCCTTATTCATTTTATTCCATTTTTCCAGATTGGGAATCGGCACCTTATTGTGGTTGACACTGATCCTGTACATCCATTCCTTCTCCTGGACGATATGATACACCGGCACCAGCGCCTCGGTAGCTCCCTTCTGCCCATTCTGCGAAAAATTGACGGCCGTCAGCGGTATCTCCAGCTTCTGCCCGATGACCAGCGGCTTAGCCAGCGTCAGCTTATTATATGTAGTGAGGTCCTTTGGCGGAAGATTGTAAAGTCGGCCGACACTATACCAGTTCTCCTTCGCAACGACCGTATGCTCGAGGTGCAGATTCCCGGTCTGGCCGAGGACAAGCAGCTCATCGGACTGGGCCCGCGCAAGCTTCACAAAAAAACAGCTGATCAGAAAAAGTACGGCAATAGGATTTCGCATAGTGATATTTTTAAAGTCTACATCCCGACAAAGATGCAATATTTTCCGCGAAGGTCAAATCACCCGCGTCATCCACCCGGATCACCGCTTCAATATCCTCCATTCCTTCGGATAATAATTATTCGACCTCCTCGGAAGAACCTTTATCCAGCCCAGATTCAACCCCTCATACCCCACCAGCGTCCACCCCAGCGGGCTATCCCCCGGCGCTATCTCCTCTTTTCGAAGATAGACCAGCGCCTCCTCCTTCGAAAGAGACAGTACCGGCAACGACGGATTCACCACAGTGCTCACCGCCAGATCATGTTCCGGGATCAGCTCCTTCGCCGACAACACCCCCAATGGCACCCCAGCCCGCTTTAGATACAACGCCGACTGCAACACCGGCAACGCCCCCGCCGCCGTCCCCGGCAAAACATGCATTTTCTCCTGGTGCCTAAACAAGAACCATTCCCCCTCCCGGAGCCAGGACCCGATCCGCTGCTCTTCCTGCTTTGTCGCACGATCCGGCGACACCAGCCTCCTCGGCGCCACATAACCGCCGCCATCCTTCTTGCGGACAGCCGCGATAAAAAAACCCTCACCCGCCAACCGGTCCGGCCAGCAACGATAACCATATCCCCCCGAAGCCGCAGCCACAGTCTCCACGATATTCCACTCCGCAGGCGCCGACAGCCGGCATCCCTCCGCGTCCAGATCCCGGATCATCCAGTCCAGAATATCCTCATCCTCCTCCCGTGAATAAGAGCAGGTAGAATAGATCAGCACCCCGCCCTGCCGCAATGCCGGCCATACATCGGCCAATATCCGCTGCTGACGCGAATGACAAAGCCGCACACTATCCAGACTCCATTCCCCGATCGCCTCCGGCTCCCTCCTGAACAGACCGCTACCGCTGCAGGGCGCATCGACGACAATGACGTCAAAATAATTCTCCAGCCTCCGGAAATCCTGCGGGTCATTGCTCGTTATGAACACATTCGCAGCCCCCCACTTCACCATGTTCTCCTGCAGAATATGCACCCGGCCGCGGATCACCTCATTGCTCACCAGGAGACTATCCGCGCTAAGCACCGACTGTATCAGCGTAGACTTCCCCCCCGGCGCCGCACACAGATCCAGCACGCGCAACGGTCGCGACAGGTCCGCAGTCTGACGCAAAACCTGCTCCAGGAACATGCTCGACGCCTCCTGCACATAATAAGTCCCCCCATGTAATAAAGGATCAAAAATAAAGGAAGGTCGGTCCGGAAGATAATAACCCTGCGACGACCAGGGCACCGGCCTCGCCCCTTCTCTAAAGGCCGTCGGCACCCCTCTCATCTTATCCGGATTTACCCGGATGGAAGTCACCTGCCGCCCCGCAGCATGCACCCCGATAAAAGCCTCCGCATCAAAACCCGGAAGCCCCTCTAATGAAGAAATCAACTCTTTCGGTAAATTCACGATCGGTAAAAGTACCCCAATTCCCCTTCCCCACCAACTCCCCGGTACCATCAATCCTGGTCATCACCGACGATGTGACAACATCGATTCCCACTCCCCACAATTCCCCTTCCCCGCCCCACCATCGATCCCCCGATCCACTCAATTCCAGATATCATCCAACATATCCTTCTGCTGAGACTCCGGCAGGATAGTAATACCCACCGAAGACCGCCCATCCTTCGATTTCTCCTCTTTCTGAACCCCGGCTCGCTCAACCCCGGCTCCCTCAACCCCAGCCCCCCCACCCGGGGCCACCCCCTCCCCCCCCACAACCCCCCCCCCCCCCCCCCCCCACCCCCCCCCCCAAACCCCCCCCCAAAAACCAAAACCCCCCCCCCCCCCC
>JAFDYE010000066.1 GCA_018267585.1 Bacteroidota bacterium | reverse complement strand
TGCCTTCGGTGATATAGGGGTGGACCTCCTTCATGTCTATTTCGCCGGTGCGGAAGTATTTGGTCAGCAGCGAGCCAAAGGGGTCCATGGCCCATACCTGGATCTTAGGGTTCTTCTCTTTCAGGTACATGGCGGTGCCGGTGACTGTTCCGCCGGTGCCGGTTGCCACCACGAGATGGGTTATTTTGCCGTCGGTCTGTTGCCATATTTCCGGGCCGGTGGTCTCGTAGTGGGCGAGGCGGTTGGCTAAGTTGTCGTACTGGTTGGCGTAAAAGGAGTTCGGGACCTCTTTGGCCAGGCGTTTTGAAACGGAGTAGTAGCTGCGGGGGTCATCGGGTTCGACGTTGGTGGGGCAGACGATGACCTCGGCGCCCAGGGCTTTGAGGATGTCCATTTTCTCTTTGGACTGCTTGTCGGTGGTTGCGAAGATGCACTTGTATCCCTTTACGACTGCGGCGAGGGCGAGGCCCATGCCGGTATTCCCGGAAGTACCTTCGATGATGGTTCCCCCCGGCTTTAGGCGGCCGTCTTTTTCGGCTACTTCGACCATTTTCAGCGCCATACGGTCTTTGGCTGAGTTGCCGGGGTTAAAATATTCGACTTTTGCAAGGACGGTGCAGGGCAGGTCTTTGGTCAGCTTGTTGAGGCGGATCAGCGGGGTATGTCCAATCGTTTCGAGAATACTGTTTTTGATATCCATGGTGGAAATTTTGTGCTTCATAAAGGTAGGATTTTGTCTACATTTGCCGCCCCTACAAAACGTACCGGGGGCCAAGCTATGGAACCTATCTATATTCAAAAGATCGCTGAGAAATTAAGCTTTAGTGTAAAGCAGGTAAACAATATATTCCTTCTGCAGGCTGAAGGGGCTACGATCCCCTTTATGGCCCGTTATCGTAAGGAGGCTACGTCCAATATGGACGAAGTGCAGATCAACGATGTGGTGGAGCAGATCAAATATTTTACCGAGCTGGACAAGCGGAAGGAGACTGTTATAAAAACGATAGAAGGGCTGGGGAAACTGACTCCCGAACTGAAGGCCCGTATCGAGGGCTGTTTTGACGCAACGGTGCTGGAGGATATCTATCTGCCTTATAAGCCCAAACGGAAGACTAGGGCGACCGTTGCCATTGAAAAAGGGCTGGAACCGCTTGCAAAGCTGCTTTTTGAGCAGGGAGCCGGGGATGTGAACGATGAAGCGGCAAAGTATATCAACGAGCAGGTAAAGGATCAGAAAGATGCGCTGCAGGGCGCCAGGGATATCATTGCCGAGTGGATCTCTGAGAATGAGCAGGCGCGGAATAAAGTTCGTCAGCTTTTTACCGAGACGGCTTCCGTGAGTGCAAAGGTTATTGCGAGCAAGAAAGACGAGGAGGCGGCGCAGACATACAGGGATTATTTTGACTTCAACGGTTCGCTGGCGAATAGTCCGTCCCACCGGATACTGGCGATACGGAGGGGAGAAAAGGAGGGATACCTGACGATGGATCTTTCAATCGACAGGCAGGGCGCGGTAGATGACCTGGACAGAATTTTTGTGAAGGGGTCCGGACCTGCGTCGGTTGAGGTAAAGAGAGCGGTGGAAGATTCTTATGACCGGCTGCTGAAGTCTTCGATAGAGAATGAATTCAGGCTGATCAGCAAGAATAAGGCGGATGAGGAAGCCATCCGTGTATTTGCGGAGAATCTGCGGCAACTGTTGCTGGCTTCGCCGCTGGGCTCCAAGCGGGTGCTTGCATTGGACCCCGGTTTCAGGACGGGCTGTAAGGTCGTCTGTCTGGATGCGCAGGGGAATTTCCTGCATAACAGCACTATCTATCCGCATCCGCCGCAGCACGACACGCAGGGAAGTATCGCGGAGCTGAAGCATCTGG
>JAFDYE010000669.1 GCA_018267585.1 Bacteroidota bacterium | reverse complement strand
TCATGGGGTGGAGGTGATCCCCCACGGAGGGCAGATGCATAATTTGCACGTCGTCATGAGCTCGTTTGCCTGTCCCATGGCAGAATATTTCCCTCAGACCGAGATTGAAGTAGGCAACGAGATGTTCTGGTATATTTTCGATGGTGAGGCCATTGCCCGCGACGGTCAGCTGCAGCTGGATGACAGCAAAGCGGGGGTGGGGCTTACGCTGAAGAAAGACTACCTCGGCGACTTTAATATCGTGACAAACGAAAGCATATGAAAATCCTGGACTTGTTCAAGCTGGATGGGCACGTTGCATTGATCGTCGGCGGCAACCGGGGACTGGGGCTGTCGATGGCCAGGGCGCTTGCCGAGGCCGGCGCTTCTATTGCCATTGCTGCCCGGGACGAAGAAGTCAGCGGGAAGGCGGCCGGGGAGCTGGCCGTTGAATTTAACGCAGAGAGTTCTGCCGTGTACTGTGACGTTACCGATGAGCAAAGCGTTCGGGCTGCTGTTCAGAAGACGGTGGAACGATTTGGTAAGATCGATATCCTGATCAACTCCGCAGGTATCAATATCCGGGGTGCGATCGAAAACCTGTCGGTGGAAGAGTTCAACCGGGTGCAGCAGGTAAACGTCACAGGCAGCTGGGTGGCGTGCCGGGAAGTGGTGCCGGTCATGAAGAAGAACGGCTACGGGCGGATCATCAATATCGGCTCGATGCTTTCGGTGACCGCCATTCCGGAGAGAACGCCCTATGCGACCAGCAAAGGGGCAATTCTGCAGCTGACGAGGTCGCTGGCTATAGAATTGGCGGCACAGGGGATCACGGTAAATGCGCTGATGCCCGGACCTTTTGCGACGGAACTCAATCTTCCCTTGTTGAACGACCCTGAAAAATACAGGGCCTTTGTTTCGAAAGTGCCCATGGGCCGTTGGGGAGATCTGCATGAGATCGCAGGGATAGCTTTATACCTCGCGAGCCCGGCTGCGAGCTTTACGACCGGCAGCTGTATCCCGGTGGATGGTGGATGGATCGCAATTTAAAAATAGCTATATGAAAGAGACTATAAGACTTGTTCAGATCGTCAATCCTGCTGTCGGGAGAAAGGTGGCGCTGGTGAAGGAGCCGGCATTGGTCTTGCTGGAAGGCGTGAGTTCGGTCTATGAGCTTGCGGTGGAGGCCCTGCAACTCCGGACGGGCCTGCCGGCGATCGTCGAAAGGCATCTGGGCGGCGATGAGCTGGACTATAATGCGGTTTATGGTGGTCTGACCGGATGGAGCATGCTGCCTTCCTTTGACTGTCCGCAAAATCAATCCAATTGCCTGGTGTCGGGGACGGGACTGACCCATAAGAACAGCGCGTTGAACAGGCAGGTGATGCATCAGGCGGAGAACACGACGCTTACGGACAGTATGCGGATCTATCAGTGGGGGATAGAAGGGGGGCGTGCCCGGCGCGGGGCTGTCGGCGTGCAGCCGGAATGGTTCTATAAAGGCAATGGCAACGTCCTGAAAGGACATGGGCAGCCGCTGTCGGTGCCGGTCTATGCGAATGACGGAGGAGAAGAGCCGGAAGTGGCCGCTGTTTATCTTGTCGATCAGCAGGGGCAGCCGTACAGGATCGGATTTACTCCTGCCAATGAATTTTCGGATCATGTGATGGAGAAGAAGAACTATCTCTACCTGGCCCCGTCCAAATTGCGCAATTGTTCTATCGGTCCGGAGTTGGTTATCGATATGGAATTTATGAATGTGGAAGGCTCAGTAACCGTATACCGGCAGGGAGAAGAGCTGTGGTCCTCGACGGTGCACACCGGTGAAGACAATATGGCGCATTCGCTTGCGAATCTTGAACATCATCACTTCAAGTATAAGGAGCACCGGCTGCCTTTGCAGGCGCATGTGCATTTCTTTGGCGCCGATGCTTTCAGTTACGGCGGCGGCGTCTTGCTGGAAGACGGGGATGAAACGAAGGTTTACTGGCAGGGGATGGGCCGTGCTTTGGTCAACCCGGTCGATGTCGAGGCAGGTGAGGAGACACTCATCGAAGTAAGACCTTTGTTATGAATACCATACCTGCACAAGAGGGCCGTTCTGTACGGATGCGGTGGGTAATGATCGCCTTCGCCTTCCTGGCGACGACGTTGAATTATGTTCACCGGCTTTCGTTCAATTACCTGAGTGCAGATGGAGAATTGAGAAGGCTGATCCCCGACGATGCGTTTGGCTATATCGGCACGGCATTCTTTGTCGCTTATATGTTGTCCAATTCGCTGTCGGGATTTGTCATAGACCGTCTCGGGACAAGATCGGGCTACGCGTTGTGTATGGTCTTTTGGACTACGGCGGGCCTTTTTCACGCGTTTGCGGGTAGTCCTTTTCAGTTTGGCATGTGCCGCTTTTTCCTGGGTATCGGAGAGGCTGGCAACTGGCCGGCTGCGTTAAAGCTGACCGGGGAGTGGTTTGCGCCGCATGAGCGTTCGACCGCTGCCGGTATCTTTAACAGTGGCTCTGCGCTTGGGGCCATTATCGTTCCACCCATGATCGCTTTGCTGGCGGCTGCTTATGGATGGCGATCGTCTTTTGTCATTCTTGCAGGGTTGGGGTATCTATGGGTGATCGTCTTCTGGTTCGTTTATTATACGCCTTCCCGGAAGGGGGGCAAGGCAAAGGCGAGGATCGTCCCGGCCCTCCGGCTGCTAAAGGACAGGTATGTGTCGCGGTTATTGTTTGCAAAGATATTTGTCGAGCCGGTATGGTATTTTGTGACGTTCTGGATCGCCCGCTATCTGGCCGATGTGCATCACTGGAAATTGAAGGAGATCGGCTGGTATGCGGTAATACCCTTCATTATGGCCGATGTCGGGAATATCGTTGGGGGGTACTTCACGCAGGCGATGATCCGGTGGGGTGTTCCCGTGCCCGGGGCGAGGCGGATATCGCTGGCGGTGGCGGGTGCGCTGATGGTTGTGCCGTTGGCGTCGGGGCCGTGGGTGATCAGTACGCCGATGTCGGCGCTGATCGTCCTGGGTCTTGCGGGGTTCGGCTATACCTCCTATACGGCGAATTCGCTGGCGTTGACAGCGGATGTGGTTCCCCCCTCTTCGACAGCCTCGGCCTGGGGGCTCGCTTGTATCGGTAATGGTATCGGGGGGGCCGTGTTTCAGTCCTTGTCCGGCGTCGTATTGAAGAAGGTTTCGGCGGTATCCGGATATGTTGTTGCGTATAATGTTTTATT
Organism: Bacteroidota bacterium; assembly: GCA_018267585.1. Classification (GTDB taxonomy): domain Bacteria; phylum Bacteroidota; class Bacteroidia; order Chitinophagales; family Chitinophagaceae; genus Puia. The sequence continues at coordinate 2,480 of JAFDYE010000669.1, read as the reverse complement.
CCTGGGCTTTGGGGCGTCGGCACTGGTGGGGATGATCATATTGTTGTTCTTTGCGGGACCGTTTGCGAAAAGTGAAACGTTGTTTGAATGTGCGGGATTATAATGAGCGGCCCTGGGCGGGCTGGCGCCAAAGAATTGCAACGGAAGCTGGCTCCTGAACCCTAAACATAAATCAGGCGGCGAAATGCCGGACCAGGGCCTTTGCTACGATGTCGGGAGCTTCGCGCGGGGGGAAGTGTCCGGTGCCCTCGAGGGTCAATAATTCATAGCCGCCGGTGAAGCTGTGGTCCATTTCTTCGAATGAGTCGGGCGGATCGCAGGTATCCGAGTCACCGCTGAACACCAGTGCGGGTATCTTTAGCTGTGCTATAGCGCCCATCCGGTGCTGCAGCTCGTCGTACCGGTGGTCAACCGGCTCGTGGAGGAAGCGGCTACGGTAGCCGTGTAGCGTTATGGCGGGCCAGTCGGGGTTTCTAAAGCTTTCTGCCGTCTTTTCAAATTCTTCTTCTTTATACCACCCTTCGGGACTCCAGGTATCCCATTGTATCTTCGAGAAGCCAACCGGGTCTCTTTTTACCGCTGCCGCTCCGCCGTCGGTGCACATGAACCATTGGTACCAGAACAGCCGGGCCTGGGGAAAGGAGGGGATAGGGAATTCTCCTCTGGGCTGAAAGGCGAGCGCCATGGCCGCAATTTTGCTGATCCTCGATGGCCAAAGGGCGGCGAGCAGGTAGGCGGCGCGTGCGCCCCAGTCGTGTCCGGCTACGGAGAAGCTGGTTATGCCCAGTGCGTCGGCCAGGTCGATGGTGTCCTGTGCCAGCGCGACGCCCCGGCCGTCGCGGACGCTGTCTTTTGAGAGAAAACGGGTGGGGCCGAAGCCGCGCATATAGGGGATGATGGTCCGGAAGCCCGCCGTGTTCAGCAGTGGGGCGACGTGGGTCCATGCCCGGATATCGTCCGGCCAGCCGTGCAGGAGGAAGACGACGGGGCCGTTGCGGGGGCCCTCGTCGTAGAAGAATATTTCGAGGAGGTCAGTTTTTATGGTGGGCATGGGAAAGCCGATCCAATATTCGTGCCGGGAGGTGAGGTATATTTGCTTACTATGAATAAAAAATTGTTCGATGAAGGGCTGAGGCTGGAGAAAGCCGGTGAGCTGGAAGATGCGGCGGTGGCTTATCAGCGGGTAGTCGATGCCGACCCGGCGAGCCAGGAGGCGGTTAGCCGGCTGGTGGTGGTGTATCGTAAATTAAAAGAGTATAAGAAGGAGCTGCGGGTGATCGATGCGGCGCTGGGGGCGGTGGAGCAGCGGGACAAGGTGGCTCAGGAGACGTGGATCAAGGCGCATCCGGGTGCAGCCCGGTTGGGCAAGCAGGTGTTGCGGACGCTAGGAGGTGAGCGTATGACGGCGTATGGGACGGACCCGATGGTGGAGAAATTGTTGAAGAGGAAGACGGTTTTGGAGAAGAAGGTCGGGGGGAAGAAAGTGGGGGAGCCGCCGGTGGTGAGGAAGAAGGTCGGGGGGAAGCCGCAGGTGGCGCGGGAGAAGGGTGTTGAGGTCCGGCAGGTAGCTGCTGATAAAAAGAAGGAGGCGGATAAGCGCCGAGAGGCCAAGGACCGCGAGCGGGAAGCGCGGAAAGAGGCGAAGGCGCGGGAGCGTGAGGAGAAGGCGCTGGCGAAGGCCGAGGAAGCTCAGGCTAAGCGGGCAGCGGCCGAGGCGAGGAAAGCTGTGGCCGAGGCGAAAGCTGCGCAGGCCAGGGCGCAGCAGGAAGCAGCTGCGCATCCATCGTTGTTCGTAGTGTCGTTGCGATATCTCGTGCCGCTGGCGAAGATCGACGCGATGATGGAGAAACATGTCGCGTTCCTGGACAAGCATTTTGCGGCGGGTGATTTTCTGGTGTCCGGGCGGAAGGTGCCGAGGACGGGAGGGATCATCATCGCGCGGGGGAAGGACAGGGCGGCGGTGGAGCGGATCATGAAGCAGGACCCCTTCCGGAAGGGGAAGCTGGCGAGCGTGGACATTGTGGAGTTTGTGGCAAGCAAGATGGGGAAAAAATTGAAAGGATGGTTGTGACTGCGGACGGCGATGGAGGCGAAATCGATGATATGTTGCGGTATAATATCCATGGTTATGATTTAATGATCCGGGCTACCCTGAGCAGAACGGGAAAGTCGACGGGTTTTGTGGCGTCGTCGCCCCAGGCCTGCAGCAATGGTTCACGGATAAGGTTGACGGGGTCCTGGCCGTTCTTTTTTTCATAGTGTTTTACGGCGGACCAGGTCCCGATATATCCGATGAGGTGGCCGGGTGTCCACTCAAACCTGTTCTTGAAGGGAGGGGCTTTTATTTCCCGGAAGGGGAAGGGAATGGTCTGGTAATTCTCGTCGATGTATCTTCTTTCTTTGTCCCAGTACGGGCCCACGACGTTCTTATAGAAGTGGTCGATCAACTGGTCGACGGCGGGTGTGATCCGGACGAGATT
>JAFDYE010000668.1 GCA_018267585.1 Bacteroidota bacterium | reverse complement strand
TGTCACGGTCAAGCGGGTAGCTAACGGAGAGGTGTCGCGTTATCTTATCGATCATTTGAAAGTGGGGGATGTTATCAGTTGTCTGCCTCCGTCGGGGAAATTCCTGCTGGAAGAGGGAGTGGAGCGGACGCACGTATTTGTGGCTGCGGGCAGCGGCATGACGCCGGTATTTAGCCTGATCAGGGAGGCGTTGTATCGGCGTCCCGCGGAAAAACTGGTGTTGATCACGCAGAACAGGGACTCGGGGAGCATATTGTTCAGGTCTTCTCTCGAGGAGTTGGCAAGGCTTTTCCCTGCGCGTTTCCGGTGGATGAGCCTGTTGAGCAGTGTGGGGGGAGGAACTGCCGGGATTGGGCGTCTTAATAACGCTTTATTGACCGAGTTGCTGGACTCGATGGAGATATGGGTTGGCGATAAGAGGCCGTTCTTTTATCTCTGCGGGCCGCCTGGATTCATGCGAATGACCGTTTTTACGCTGCGGCTGCTGGGAGTTCCGGACCGGGAGATCAGGCGGGAGAATTTTGTCGTTGAATACGTTCCGCCGCCGCCGGTGCTGCGGGATACGAGTCCGAGAGAGGTGGTCTTGCACGTTGAACCGGGAAAGGTGGTACGGTTTGCGACGCACTGGCCTTCGACCATTCTTCAGTCGGCGCTGGACAATGGCATTGCGCTGCCCTATAGCTGTAAGGGCGGGAGGTGCGGGACCTGTGCGGCGCGATGTATCAGCGGGAAGGTCAGGATGACGATCAATGAGGTGTTGTCGGAAAAGGATTTGCAGGAGGGACTCGTGCTAACCTGTGTGGGGTATGCGGAGACGGATGTGGAATTGGTATTGCAATAAGGCCCGCCTGGTCCGGCGCCTTACCGATCGACTGGCGAATGGGCGCCGTAGGTGCAGGGGATAAAGCTGTCGTTCTGCCGGATGAAGGTGCAGGTATCGTTGCCGGGAGCCGTCTGGCAGATGTAGTCGATGCCGAGCTGGTACGGGAATTCACCGCAGCGGTGCTACAACGAAAAAAAGAGCCTTTTTGGGGCTCTTTATATTTTGGTGTCGCGGCGGGTCGGTCTATCGTCCGTTAGAACGGAGGATGGTCATTTCTTTTTTGTCCTGGTCGTCATAGGTCTTTTTGACGATGTAGTGCCACTGGCGTTCGGAAACGTCTACGAAGAAGATGTCGCCGGTCTTGTGGTTCTTGACTCCGTCCTGAAACTCTTTGGGCATCATTTCTTCACCGAAGAACCAGCCAGTATCGCCGTGGGTAGTATTGCCGTCCATGGTATACTGGTCGGAGAGTTGGTCCCAGGGGGTGCCGGAGCTGGCCTTTTGCACGATCAGCTTCTTAAGGCTGTCGATCTGGGTGTTGGAAAGTGTAGAGCCATCGAGGAAGATATAGCTTGCCCGGTAGGCGAGAGTCTCTGTTGCGTCGAGGACCTTATAGGTAACGTAGCCGACGGAGAAAACGTCGCCTTTGTTCTGGCGGAGCAGGCGTTTGGCGATGACTGTGGAGTCCTTGCCGGAGGCTACGTTGAAGATGATGGGTTTGAGGGCGGGATTGGCGGCGATATACTGTTGCGCCTGGTCCATGGTCGTGATCTTCTGGAATTTTTCGTTGACCGTCTGCTGTGCAAATACGGATGCTGACAGCAGCAGCAACAGGCCTGTGAGACTGTGTTTCATTTTTTACACTTTTGCTTTTGTGAAGGTAGTAAATACTGCGATGGTTCGTACATTTTAGTGAGGGGTAGCCGTGGGCACGCTGACCAGGCGGTATTCGGGGAGGGGTATATGTTCCGGTTCGGGACTGCCCGGGTATTGATAAAGTACGGTATACTGGTGCGTTTCGGGGTGATAGACCACGATTGTCGCAGAGCCTGCCGGTTTATGGGTGGTGTCCAATACAATGACCTGTTGACCGGGTGAGAATTTCATATCCCTGAAGATACAAAATGGGCCGGATTTTTCCTTTTTGGGCGGGGTTGTTAAATAAAATTAACAAGGAGATCCATCATTTTGATGATAAAACTAAAGGAATGGTATTCGAAGGAGCGGGTGGCCCAGAAGAAGTATATTTGTCCGATGCCATCGAAGAAGTCTTCTGTAAAATCCACGCGCAAGGGGACGACCGCCAGGATTGCCGTTTCGGGCGCCGGGGTCAAGCCGGCTGCCGGTCATTTTTCCAAAGTAAAGGTTGAGGTTGGGAAGGTCCGGGGCGCCGGGGTTACGCGTGCGCGTGGGGCTGCCGGCGGGGCTGCGGCTGCTGGTGACGCTCGTGCGGTTGGCGGGGCTGCGGCCGCTGCCGGGGAAGAGCGCCGGCGGTTCACGGGGAGACTGTTGGTCCGGCTGAAGCCGGGGTTTAGCAAGACCGTTCTTGGTCAAAAAGCCAGGACGAGGTCGTTGAAGCTGGTCTCTTTGCAGGAGTCGGGCTCGGAGCTGGCCAAGCTGCTGGAGCAGGCGGACGGCGTCGTTTTCGAGCGACTAGGGGTGGCTGTTATCAATGAACGTGCGACGGGAAAGGTCAGGCAGCTGCTGGCGCTGAGGGATAGCCCGTTCTTATCCAGCGAGCCCGAACGTTGTCTTTACAAACAGGCCGGTGCGCGGGCTTTGAAGAACAACGCCACTGCGACCTGGGGTATCCAGGCGATCAATGTGCGCAACAGTCCCTATACCGGGAAGAATGTAAAAATGGCGGTGCTCGACACGGGTTTTGACTTTACCCATCCGGATTTTGCGGGCAGGGTGATCCATCGGAAATCTTTTGTGAGCAGGCAGGCCAAGGACCGGGAAGGGCACGGCACTTTTTGTGTGGGTATTGCCGGCGGGGGAAGGAAGGGGAAGGCCGGTCCCCGTTATGGGGTCGCTTCGGGGGCGCAGCTATATGTCGGGAAGATACTGGATGACGCCGGAGAGGGATCGGATGCAACGGCGCTGGCGGGTATCGAATGGGCGTTGGAGAAAGGATGCCAGGTTATTTCCATGTCCTTTGGCGCCGCTGTGATGCCGGGGGATGGATTTTCAGAGATATTCGAGGGTGTAGCACAGACGGCCATGGCCAATAATTGTCTGCTGATAGCAGCCACGGGGAATGAGAGCGACCGGGAGGAGGGGATAGTGGGCCAGGTCAACCATCCTGCCAACTGTCCTTCTGTGATGGCGGTGGCGGCGCTGACGGAGTCGTTGAAGGTGTCCAATTATTCCTGTGCGGGGACGCGGAAGGTGAAGGCTGCGGCTGTCCGCAGCGGTGTCAGGTCGGCCGGAGAGGTGAATATTGCTGCGCCGGGGGATAATATCCTGAGTGCGAGCGTGGGGGGAGGGCACGATGAGGAGTCGGGGACTTCGATGGCGACGCCATTTGTTGCGGGGGTCGCGGCGTTGTTGTGGGAGCAGTATCCCGAAGCCGGTGCGGGTGAGATATGGGAAAAACTGATCAAAGGGGTGGAGCTGATCGGGCAGCCGAGGGTGGATGTTGGGGCGGGGATGGTATATGTGAGGTAGGGCGGAGGGATCACCAATTATCGTATATTTGAGTAATGGAATTTATAGCCAGAGTAGAGGAAAGCCAGAAGCCGAATATCCAGGAGATTGCCCGGTCTATGACGAAGATGGGTATCCGGGTGAGGCGGATCATGCGGATCACGGGGACGATCTCGGGGTCCAGCGGGTCGTTGTCTCTGGCTGAGTTGAAGATCAAGGGGGTCAAGTCTGTCGAAGAGAATCGACGCATGAAGGCGCATTAATTACTTCTTTTCTTTTCATTTTATTTTTCGGTTTTGGGTGACCCCTGATCGGGGCGATCGACCAACGCCGGCGTAGGTTCGAGGGTTATTCGTACTCCGTGGACCCTGTCGGACGACGACAACTGGCGAAAGACGCATCGTCCCGGATCGCGGCTTTGGTTCTATGGCGGTCTGATATTACTTGCGCTGACCCTGGCGTTACCCGAGTCAGCGCAAGCTGTGTTATCCCTGGGGGCGGGTTGATTCTCGCGATCGTGCCTGTCGGATATTCCTACGGGCAGTTTCGCGACAAGCAGAAGAGCAAGCCCTAGAAAATATATCTCAGCCCGAACTGCATCTGCCAGCGGCTGGGCAGCTCGGGACTGCTGATAAAGGTGCTTTTCAGGGAAGGGTCGAATGTATACTGGGGACTGCTTCCGCTATTATCTACTGTGAGCGGCTGGTAGTAGCTCGCTGTCGAGGCATATTTCCTAACGCCCCAGCTGCTGTTGATCAGGTTGCCCAGGTTCACGATATCGAAGCTTAGCTGTATCGTGTGGTAGCTGGTCTTGCTGATCTTGATTTTATAGTCCTGCAGGATACGCATGTCGACCTGGCTGAACCAGGGGGTTTGCCCGCCGTTCTTCTCCGTATATTGCCCGCGGCGGCCGCTCAAATATTTGTCCTGACCGATGAAGGCCTTGAACGCGGCCTGTTGTGCGGCGGAGGACTGGAAGACGCCGTTGGCATCCGTATAGCCCTTGAAGCTCATGACATTGATCTCTGCGTCTGTCGGCACATACAGGAGGTCGTTGAGCGTGGAGCCGTCGTTGTTAATATCACCGTTATAGGTATACGAGAATCGGTTGCCCGAGGTCCACGAACCGAACAGGGAGATGGTCGTTCCCCATACGTTATCCTGGCCGTACGTGAATCGCTTGGTGCCTGCGACCAGGAAGCGATGGGTGTTGCCGTATAGCGAATTGGACACAACGGCCTTGTTGGCGTTGCCGACGACCTGGTTGCGATCGAAGGCGTCGCTGGATATTTCCGCGGAAACCGAGCTTGCTTCTTTCGACACCAAATAGTTATATCCGAACATTGCGTAGAAGCCTTTGGGGAAGGTGTGCTGCGCCTGGAAGGTGGCGTTAAAGCCATGACCAAGATTGGTATTGGTGAACACATATGCGGCGGCCCCGCCCTTGTCGCTGGCCTTGTATACCGCCCGCGTGTCTCCGGTGCCCGAGTTAAGCGTACCGGTCGGGGTGCCCAGCTGGTAGTTCCTGACCATCATCGCATGGACGTCCTTTGTGTAAGCCAGGTCGATGGTAAAGAGCGTTCCCCAGGGAGAGCGCAGGTCTGTGCCGATGTTGCTGCGCCAGACCTGTGGCCACTTGAAGTCGCGGGCGGTGACGCAATAGAAGCCCGATGTCGGGTTGCCGATCTGGTTGCCGACCCAGACAAAGGGGAAGCGACCGGTGAAAAGACCGGAGCCGCCGCGGATGATCAGGGACTTGTCGCCATTGACGTCGAAGTTGAAACCGACCCTTGGCGAGAACAACGGTGTTGCCTTTGGGAACTTCGTGTTGTCGAGGTCTTTGCCGACCCCGTTGGTGACCGGTTTGCCATTCTCATCATATAGCGTCAGGGGATCGTTGTTGGCGACTGTCGGGCTACCTGTAAGATAGGAGCCCTTGTATGTGCCGTCCGGGTTTTGGTTAGGAGACTTGTAGCTGGAATTATAGTACTGGGGCACGTCCATCCGCAGGCCATAGGTGAGCCGAAAACGGTTGGTGATCAGCCATTCATCCTGAATATACGCCCCGATCTGTCCGACCGTCAGATAGTACCAGGTGTACTGACCCGCTTTTGCGACGTTGCGGGCGAAGTTGACATCGACGTCCAGCGGATAGGCGCCGAACACGTAGGCGCCGCCGACGGGTACGCTGTCCTTGAAGGTCTGGATATCGGCGTCGGAGAAGATGGCCGGTCCATAGCCGGTCAAATTGAAAGAGTTGGCAAACTTGAAGGATTCGAATGAGGCGCCTGCTGTGAGCGTATGCTTGTTGAGGAAGACGTTAAAATTATCCGTGACCTGGAAAGCATCCTGGTTGAGGATGTTGTTGATGGAAAAGGGCTCGTGGCCGGCTACGATGTAGCGAAGACCGTTCTTGTCGATATTGATGACGGGGAAGGGGGCGGAGAAGGGCTCGCGATGGTCGCGGAAGGTGGTGTATACCAGGCGGAGCTTGTTGGCGTATTTGCTGCTGAAGTTCGATTTCAGCTCGAGGTTGAAAGACTCCAGCTTATTGACCATCTTGTAGCCTGAATTGCGGAATTGCAGCGTATAGTAGTCGGGACCGCGGCGGCCGATGGCGCTGGGGTGGGCGGGTTTGTCCAGGCTGGCGTCGAGACCATTGTATATAAAGGTCAGCTTGTGGACGTTGTCGATGTTCCAGTCCAGCTTGGCGAGCCACTTGTAGTTCTTTTGGTTGAACGTAAATCCCTGATAGGGGCCGGTGTCATAGTTGAAGCGCTGCTTGAGGATGGTGCTGACTGCGTCGAGATCGGTTTTTAGGACGCGGGAGGTATTGGAGGCGCCGATATTGTCGACGGTCTGGGCGACGTAGCTGGTGGCTTCGTCCTTGCGCTGCTCGGTCTCGAAGTTGACGAAATAGAAGAGCTTGTTCTTGATGAGCGGACCACCGAATGCGAAACCGGTCTGCCAGTGGTTGAGTGAGGGCACGACTAATTTGCTGTGCGAGACGCTGCTGCCGGTGAGGGCGTCGTTGCGGTAAAAGCCGAATACAGTCCCATAAAATTTATTGGTCCCCGATTTTGTGACCGTGTTGACGCCGGCGCCGGTGAAGCCTGCCTGTGTGACGTCATAGGGTGCAATGTTGACCTGGATCTGGTCGATGGCGTCGAGGGATATGGGCTGCGCGTTGGTCTGGCCGCCGGGGGTGGGGGCGTCGAGGCCGAAGGGGTTGTTGAAGACCGCACCGTCGAGCGAGAAGTTATTGTATTGGCCGTTGCGCCCGGCGAAGGACAGTCCATTGTAGGTAGGGGAAGCTGATGGGGTGAGGCGCAGGTAGTCGTCGGCGCTTCGCGCGATGGTTGGCAGGTCGCGGATGAGACGGCTGCTGATATTGGTAGAGGCGCCGGTCTTTTTGTTGTCGAAGCCCCTGGCGTTGGCGGTGACCGTGACGCCGGAGAGTTCCTGCGCTTTTTCCATAAGGGTGATCTCGACGGAGTTATTCTGGCCGAGCTCGAGAAAGATATTGTTCGGGCCGGCGGGTTCGAGGTTGACATAGGAAGCCACGACGCTGTAGGGGCCGCCGACGCGGAGGTTGGGGACGGTGAAATGTCCGTCCTGTCTTGCCGCTACGGTCAGCCGGATGCCCGCTTCGGGGAAGCTCACGGTGACGCTGGCTCCGCCGAGGGCTTCGCCTTTGGCGTTCTTGATGAAGCCGCTGAGCGTGGCCGTCGTGACCTGGCTGTACAACCGGTTGAAAGAGAAGAAGAATAAAAGGAATAGCAGTGCACGTCCTGTCGGTAGGTAAGATTTTCTCATTGCAGATGGTGTTTTGGTTAATGACCGTTGATTAATGTAGTGCTTACTAAATTTATTAATAAATTTTCAAATTACCGCGGACTGGCGGGTGGTGTGGATAAGTGGTTACGTTTAGTTATCCAATTATTTCAATTTTTGAATGGGGAAATTAGCTATTTTCCATTGACTGGTTTTTGGCGCGAGTATGCGCCGGTTTGGGCTTTGGTAGCGATATTTTTTCAACTAAATATTTACCGATGGCCACACCTATCCTGCCTCATAACGGGCGACCGATCGTCACCGTTATCGATCTTATCGACTATTTGTCTTCCTTGTCGGGGGTAAAATTTTCCCCGGAGCTCAGGGATCGTCTTTTCTCCGTTGTCCGAAGCAGGTCCGTTAAAAAACTTGAATTCCTGTTGGAAGAAGGAGAGGTCTCGCGCCACATTTTTTTTATCCGGCGGGGTATCCTTCGTTGTTATTACCGGCACGAAGACGGATCGGAGGTGACTGCGTGGCTGCTGCGGGAGCCGAATGTTGTTGTCGCGGTGAACAGTTTTTATAAGCAAAAGCGGAGCTTTGAGATCATCCAGGCTATCATCGATACTGATCTCTACTATATTTCCTATGAAGAGCTGGAGGCCATTTATAAAGAGCATCCGGAATTCGAGCGGGTAGGGAGACTGCTGACGATCGAATACCTTATCTTCTGGAGCATGCAGCTGTTCAATTTGCGGATGCACAGTGCAGAAGAGCGTTTCGACCTGTGGTATAAGGACGACGGGGACATGTTGGTCTATGTCCAGCAGAAAATGGTGGCTTCCTATCTGAATATGGAGCCGGAAACTTTTTCGAGGATCAGGAAACGGTACGCTAAATGATCTATATCATTTAGTTTTCAACTTGGTCGTCGAATGATTTGTAGTTCGAGGGAAGCGATCTAAATTGGCTGTATAAACCTTATTGATATGAAAAAGATAGTTTTTACAGCGGTTGTTTTAATTTTCGTTTGTTCCTGCAGGAAAGATGCTCCCGGCGTTCAGCCTGCTATTTTTTTGCGGTCGGTGTTGGCGCATCTCAGGGACAGTCTTGGTCCGGCCGGATATAATACGCTGGATACGGACCGGGTGTTTTCGGGCGGGAGGAATATTTTGCGGATAGGATATCGCGGAAAGCCGATCGCTGAGGAGTTCTTGTTGGTCCGGACGGATTCGGTGGGTAATGTTTTGAGGGGGCAGGCTGTGCACCTAAGTCTTGATGGGCTTTCGGGGAGTGTCGAGACGCGTTCGTTCTCGGGGAAGGTGGTGATGAGTTCGGGCATTGATCGGGGGGTTATTACTGGTTTGCATGGGGTGTCGGGGGTTTCGCGGACGATCGTGGAGGGGAAGACCGTGACGATGCTGCCGGCGCCGGATGCGGATTGGTTGCCGGAGGTTGTGGTGGTGGGGTATGGCGGGGGATCGGCGGGGACGCCTTATATGGCGTTTGACGGGTTGGTAGGGCCGTCGAGTGGGGGTATTGTTTATGGGGGTGGTGATGCGGGTGGCGCGGGTGGCG
>JAFDYE010000667.1 GCA_018267585.1 Bacteroidota bacterium | reverse complement strand
TAAGGCGATATTATGCCCAAAAGGAAGTGACCCGGGTCTACCGGGAGGGGCTCAAAGAAGTATACGACAAGAACAACCCGTTCTGTCCTGGCGCCGCGCTCAAATTTTATGATTCGCTCGAGCTGCTGTCTTCGGTCAGCCCGAGACAGGCGCAGCTCATCCAACTGTACAAGGCGTTGTCCCTGCTGCAGCTGGGGCAGGAAAAGAAGGCCGTCGATATCCTCCAGGCACTGGCGGACCATACTACCGCCGTAAAGTTCGATCAGCTGGCCATGGATATTCGCAGGAACCTGGCGCTGGCGTACCTGCGGCTGGGAGAGCGGAGCAACTGCATTTCCGGTCACTCTTCGGGTTCCTGCATCTTTCCGATACGCGACAACGGCGTATACACGGATCCAACGGCTTCCACGAGCGCTATCGGCATCTACAAGCAGCTGCTGCAGCTGGACTCGGGGGACCTCGAATCGCGGTGGCTATTGAACATCGCGTGTATGACCATCGGCCGGTATCCGTCAATGGTTCCGCCTGCCTGGTTGATACCGGGTCTGGACGCCGCCGACACGGCGTTTGGGCATCTCCGTGCCTTTGTCGATGTTGCGCGCGAGCTGAAGATCAACAGTTTTCGCAGTCAGGCCGGGGGTGCGATCGTGGACGACTTTAACAATGACGGCTATCTGGATATCGTCACCTCCTCCTGGGACCTGAACGAGAGCATGCATTTCTTCAGGAATAATGCCGATGGCAGCTTCACCGATATCTCAGGGGAGTCGGGGCTGTCTGAGATCAGGGGAGGGCTGATGATCACCCAGGCCGACTATAACAATGATGGGTTTACGGATATACTGGTTACCCGGGGCGCCTGGATGGGGGAGATGGGACACCAGCCGAAGACACTGCTCCGCAATAACGGGGACGGGACATTTACCGACGTCACCGTCGAGAGCGGCATCCTTTCCCTCGATCCGAGTCAGGCGGCGGCCTGGGCGGACTTCAACAACGACGGCTGGCTGGACCTTTTCATCGGTAACGAGACGCTCTCCATGCAGAACGCGCATCCCGCCGAGCTTTGGATCAACAACCAGGACGGGACGTTCACTAATGTCGCGGCAGCCGCCGGCTGCGATATGATCGGCTTCATGAAAGGCGCCACTGCCGCAGACTATGACCGCGACGGATG
>JAFDYE010000666.1 GCA_018267585.1 Bacteroidota bacterium | reverse complement strand
CGCGAATGGTCAAAATGCTCACAAACGACGTTGCGTACATACTGACCATTGGCCTTCATCGTAGCCGTGATCAGGTCTTTGACCAGCGGAACGCAGCCCCCACAACCGGTGCCGGCCCGGGTACATTTCTTCATCGCGTCGATCGTCGTCGCGTCCTGTTCGGTCACGGCGGTACAGATCGCCGCTTTTGTTACCGATTCGCAGCTGCAGATCAGCGCCTCGTCGGGCAGACTGGCCACTCCCGCCCCCTCGCCGGCGCCACCGCGGCTGCCGAGGATCAGGTCCTCCGGATCGGGCGGCAACACGAGACGGTTGTTCACCGTCTGCAGCAGGATATTATAGGCGCCGGCATCCCCTACAAGGACGCCGCCCAGCAGGTATTTTCCGTCGGCGCTGACGTTGATGCGCTTGTATATTCCTTTATGACGGTCCTCGTAGACGATGCTCCTGCAGTCCGGCTCGCTGGCGAAGGGATCCCCAAAACTGGCAACGTCCTGCCCGATCAGCTTCAGCTTGGTGCTCATGTCAAGACCGGTAAAGGTCTTGTTGCCCCCGGCCAGGTTGGTTACCACAACGTCCGCCATATCATAGCCCGGCGCAACCAGGCCATAGACCATTCCGCCTACCAGGGCGCATTCGCCAATGGCAAATATTCTCTTATCGCTCGTCTGCAAACGCTCGTTCACCATGATCCCACCCCTCGTTCCCACCTGCAAACCGGCCAGCCGGGCTAGCTCGTCACGCGGACGGATACCCGCGGAGATCACCAGCATGTCGATCGCCAGCCGCGTGTCGTCCGCAAACTGCAGCCCCTCGATGCGGTTCTTCCCTTCGATGGCCAGCGTCGACTTGTTCAAATGCAGCTGCAACCCCAGCTTTCTCAGGCTCGACTCCAGCGTATGGCTGCCGGCGCTGTCTATCTGACGGGGCATAAGACGGGTAGCAAATTCAATGACGTGGGTCTGCGGGATGCCCAGGTCGAGCAGGGCCTTGGCCGCTTCCAGCCCGAGCAGACCGCCCCCCATGACGGCGCCGCTGGTGGCGCGCGGCGCATAGGCCTTGATCTTCTCCAGATCCTCGATCGTACGGTAGACAAAAACGCCTTCCTTTTCGACCCCGGGGATATCCGGAACGAAGGGCGAAGACCCTGTCGCCAGCACCAGGTAGTCATAAGGTTGCGTATGCCCTCTGAGGGAATGGACGACCTGTTGATCCCTGTCGATCTCACGGATGGGATCGCCAAGATGCAAAACGATCTCCTCATCCTCAAACCAGCCGGTCATTGGCAGACTGAGGTCGGCAGCCGTCTTTCCACTGAAATATTCGCTGAGATGGACCCGGTCGTAGGCCGGGCGGGGCTCTTCACCAAAAAGGACGATCCGGAACAAACCCGTGGACTTTAGCCGGGCGCAAAACCGGTGTCCGACCATTCCATTGCCCACCACCACTACTATGGGTCTGGCAGTTGAACTCATGCTGCGTTCTATTTAAAAGTTAGGGTAAAGGCAGGCAATCGTAGATATATTAGAAATATTACAATGTAATATCTTTACACAAGTATACTAAAAATTTACCTTCAAAATATTATTCATGTAATATAAAATTTTAAAACTGCCATTTTTTTAGTCTAAATTGTGAAAGGAAGTCGAATCTAAATAATTGATATATGAACATTGTTAGCGAATTGATACTTATTGGAGCAGGCCCGGGCGACCCGGAGCTGATCACGGTCAAGGCCTGGAAGGCCATCCAGCGGGCAGACGTTATCCTGTACGATCACCTGGCCAACCCCGCCTTGCTGGATCTGGCGCCGGAAAGTTGTGAGAAGATATATGTCGGAAAAGAGCCCTATGGCCCTATGACCCCGCAGGACCAGATTCACGAGCTCATTCGGGAAAAGGCGGCAAAAGGGCGGACCATCGTCCGCCTTAAAGGCGGCGACCCCTTCATCTTTGGACGGGGTTTCGAAGAGGCACTATTTGCACGCAGGCTTGGTCTCGCCGTTTCCTATATCCCGGGCATCAGCAGCATGCAGGCTACGGGGCTATCCGATATTCCCCTGACGCATCGCTCGGTCAGCGAAAGCATCTGGGTCGTCACCGGCACAAAAAAAGACGGATCTCTGTCAGAAGACCTCCGGCTGGCACTGAAGAGCAAGGCCACGGTCGTCATCTATATGGGGATGAAAAAGTTGGCGGAGATAGCCGGGCTGTACCGGTCAGAAGGATTTGGACAGATGCCCGCGGCGATCATTCAGCACGCGTCGCTGCCCCGGGAAAGAATAGCCATAGGCACGGCCGCAGCATTGCAGGAGATGGCACAACAACAGGGACTCTCCCACCCGGCCATTATTGTTATCGGCGAGGTCGTCGGACTCAGCGCAGCCGTTACCATAAAAAAGGAGGGTTACAGAACAGACTGCGAATACCAGCCCGCTGCAACCCTCGGCAAAGCTATTTAACAGCTCGGAAAATTATTTGAACTT
>JAFDYE010000665.1 GCA_018267585.1 Bacteroidota bacterium | reverse complement strand
TGTTGCCGCCGCGCAAGCGGATGGCCTTTCAGCTATGCAGACTCGAAGGAAAAAGCTATGACGAGGCCGCGGCGCAGCTGAATATCTCTACCGAATCCGTGAAGGACTATATTAAATCCTGCAATGCACTGATCCGCAAACAGCTCTCCGACAACAATCCTTCCATGGCCCTGCTGGCGCTGCTGCTTTATTTCCAGCTGTAGCGTCTCCCGTTTAACAATTTGGTAATACCAAAAGCATCCCCTCCCCGGCCATTTCCTGCATTTTAAAGTAGAGATATGGATCAACTACAATCCCTGATCAAGAAGTTTTGGGCCGGCACAGCCAACGAAGAGGAGAAGAAACAATTGCTCCGTCTGCTCGATAGCAGCGAGGAGGAGCTCAGACTGCAGATGCGTCATCGTTATGACCAGGACCTGCAGCAGGATACGAAGGTCATTGTGCCGATATGGCGCCGGGCTTCGGTCAGATGGGCCGCTGCCGCCGCTATTCTGGTAGCAATAGCGCTGCCAGCCCTGCTGCGGCAAAAGCCGCGCGGCAGTCGGATAGCCGTCGCGAGATCATTGCCGGCGGCCGACACCATTTCCAACAGGGGTGTCAAAGAGATGGTCCTCACAATGAGCGATGGTACGGTCGTCACCCTTTATCCCGGCAGCATGATCAGCTATCCTGCCCCTTTCAATGGTGAAAGAAGAGAAGTGCGGATGGAGGGTAAGGCCAGCTTCGCCGTAGCACGCGATATGCGCAGGCCCTTCAGTGTCCTGGCCCCCGGGCTGACCACGACCGTCCTTGGGACGAGGTTCCTTGTCAACAGCGGGAGATCGGGAGACTCATGGGTGCAGCTCTTCGACGGCAGTGTAAGGGTGCGGTATGCGCCCGAGCATAGTGCAGCGCGGGAAATATTGCTGCGCCCCGGAGAACAGGTACTCGTCCGGCCCGGGGCAGCCGACCTGGTGCTGAGCCCTATTCCTGAGTCATCGACGACGGCGCGGCTCACCAAAAAAGAAGCCAGGAAAAAGATATCCGGACCCGATGATCGTATAGAATTCCGACAGGAGCGACTGGCCATCATTTTCAAACAGCTTGAGGTTCGCTATCGTACGAGGATAGTATTCGATCCGGCAGAAGTAAAAGGACTCGTCTTTACCGGCAGTTTCAGCCCTGATAAAGACCTGCTTTCGATCGTCCGTCTGATCACTGCAATGAATGACCTGAAGGCGGGCTTCAGGGGAGACAGCCTTATCATAACTAAATAACAAGAGCCCCGGACGTGGAGGCGTACAGGCGGATATGACCGCCTGAGGGGAAGCATTTAACCTAAAAAAACAACTAAATACATGGTACACCTGTTTACGAGGTCCTTATTTTGCACCGGGTTCCTGCTATTCTTTTGTCTGGCGCGACATACTGCCACGGCGCAGCAGGCGGCTTCCTTAGCGCATACCGCGCTTAAAGGAGTGGTCCTTACCGAACAGGACCAGCCGATCAGCGGCGTTACGGTCAGCGCCCGCGCCCTCAACGCGTCAGACAGCATTTCGCCAGTGCTTACTGACGAAAAAGGCGCCTTTCAGGTCAACAGCCTGGTGCCCGGCCATCGTTATCAATTCACCTTTACGCACGTCAGCTATGAACCTGCAGTTGTCAGATCGCTGCTGATACGGCAGGGCGAGGACAACACGCTGCTGCAACGGCTGAAGTCGGCCGTCTCGAGTCTCAACGATGTCGTAGTCGTCGGCTATGG
>JAFDYE010000664.1 GCA_018267585.1 Bacteroidota bacterium | reverse complement strand
CGGACTTTTGCTGTTAGAGATTAGCCGGAATGGGTTTGGAGTGGGGTGGATTGGATCGGGAATGGATTTGAGCGGGGTGGATTTGGAATGGTTTGGCGATGAGGGTGGATGGCTAATGGGTTTGGAGTGGAAAAATTGCTTAACCCTTGGGTTGGTAATTTGTTATAATAGAAAAGGGAAAATTATGATTACAGTTTCTGCCACGGCGAAAGATTATATAGCTCAGCTGATGAATGATCAGCATGCGGCTCCTGAGACCTTTGTGCGGGTGGGTGTGAAGAGCGGCGGGTGTTCGGGATTGGAGTACAAGCTGGATTTTGACACTGTTCAGAAGGAGGGGGATCAGGTGTTTGAGGACAAGGGCGTGAAGGTGGTTGTGGATATGAAGAGCCTGCTCTATCTGTATGGGACGGAGTTGGATTATTCCGGCGGGTTGAATGGGAAGGGGTTGACCTTTAACAATCCGAATGCTTCCAGGACCTGTAGCTGTGGGGAAAGTTTTTCGGTTTAGTTTTTTTGAGGGGGGTAACTTCGGGGGGAGAGGATTATAGGGTGACCGGGGACGGGGAGAGGGGGCATTGGGGAGGCCGGGGAGGTGAGAGGGATCTCTGGAGACCCTGGAAGGGGGAGAGGGATATTAGAAGGCCCTTGAAGGGGAGAAGGATCATTGGGAGGCCCGGGAGGGGGAGGGATCATTGGGGAGGCCGGGGAGGTGAGAGGGAATTAAAAGTATACAAGAAGTACGAAATAAATTATGGCCAACGACAAAGAAATAATCGACAATATAGCCAACAAGGAGTACGAGTTTGGTTTTGTCACGGACATTGAGATGGATGTGGCGCCGGCGGGGCTTAATGAGGAGACGATCCGCTATATCTCCGCCAGGAAGAACGAACCCGAGTGGCTGTTGGAGTGGAGGTTGAAGGGTTTGCAGGCTTTTGGGAGGCAGAAGCTGCCGGCCTGGCAGAATTTTGAGATGCCGCCGATCGATTTCCAGAAGATATCGTATTACGCTGCGCCCAAGAGCAAGAAGAAATATGACAGCCTGGACCAGGTGGATCCGGAGCTGCTGGCGACTTTCGAGAAGCTGGGTATTCCGCTGAATGAGCAGAAGGCGCTGGCCGGGGTGGCAGTGGACGTTGTCTTTGACAGCGTGTCGGTTGCGACCACGTACAAGGAGAAGCTGAAGGAGCTGGGCATCATCTTCTGTTCTTTCGGGGAGGCTGTCCGGGAGCACCCGGAGTTGGTGAAGAAGTATGTAGGTTCGGTGGTGCCTTATTCCGATAACATATTTGCGGCCCTGAATGCGGCTGCTTTTTCGGATGGGTCCTTTGTATATATCCCCAAGGGGGTACGTTGTCCGATGGAGCTGTCGACCTATTTCCGGATCAATACGGAGAATACGGGGCAGTTCGAGCGGACGCTGATCATTGCGGATGAAGGCAGCTATGTTAGCTACCTGGAAGGCTGTACCGCGCCGATGCGGGATGAGAACCAGCTGCATGCGGCGGTGGTCGAGCTGATCGCGATGGAGAATGCGGAGATCAAGTATTCCACTGTCCAGAACTGGTATCCTGGCGATAAGGACGGGAATGGCGGTATCTACAATTTTGTGACCAAGAGGGGTATCTGTAAGGGCGCCAATTCGAAGATATCCTGGACGCAGGTGGAGACGGGTTCTGCTATTACCTGGAAATATCCCAGTGTGATCCTGCAGGGTGACAATTCCACCGGGGAGTTCTATTCGGTAGCGGTGACGAAGAACAAGCAGATCGCGGATACGGGTACGAAGATGCATCATATCGGCCGCAATACGAGGAGCCGGATCATTTCCAAGGGTATCTCGGCGGGGCAGGGGCAGAACAGCTATCGCGGGCTGGTGCAGATGGGATCGAAGGCGGACAATGCGAGGAATTTTACGCAGTGCGATTCGCTGTTGATCGGGGATCGTTGTGGCGCGCATACTTTCCCTTATATCGAGTCGAAGAACAATTCAGCGACTGTCGAGCATGAGGCGACGACCTCGAAGATCGGCGAGGATCAGATATTCTATCTGAACCAGCGGGGTATCGACTCGGAGAAGGCGGTAGCGCTGATCATCAACGGGTATGCGAAGGAGGTGCTGAACCAGCTGCCGATGGAGTTTGCCGTGGAGGCGCAGAAGCTGCTGTCTATCACGCTGGAGGGGAGTGTGGGATAATTTTTGGGTTTTATAAATCATACTATAAGAGATGCTGATCATTAAAAATTTACATGCTGAAGTAGAAGGGAAGCAGATTTTGAAAGGTTTGAATCTGACGGTCAATGCAGGAGAGGTGCATGCGATCATGGGGCCGAACGGGGCGGGTAAGAGCTCGCTGGCTTCTGTGCTGGCGGGCCGTGAGAATTACGAGGTTACGGAAGGCGAGGTCTGGTTCGAGGGGAAGAACTTACTGGAGATGGCGCCGGAGGACAGGGCTCGTGAGGGTGTGTTCCTGGCGTTTCAGTACCCGGTGGAGATCCCGGGTGTTTCGAATATCAATTTTCTGAAGACGGCGATTGGCGAGATAAGGGCATACCGGAATCTGCCTCCGCTGGATGCCAAGGCTTTTCTGCAGTTGTCGAAGGAGAAGCAGAAGCTGGTCGAGTTCGATGCCAAGCTGGTAAACCGTTCGCTGAACGAGGGTTTTTCGGGTGGTGAGAAGAAGAGGAACGAGATCTTTCAGCTGGCGATGCTGGAGCCTTTGTTGTCTATCCTGGACGAGACGGATTCGGGTCTGGACATCGATGCGCTGCGTATCGTGAGCAAGGGCGTCAACAAGCTGCGTTCTCCGAAGAATGCGTTTTTGATCATCACGCACTATCAGCGATTGCTTGAATATATCGTTCCCGACTTTGTTCACGTATTGTACGACGGACGTATCGTCAAATCCGGAACCAAGGAGCTGGCTCTGGAGCTGGAGGAGAAGGGCTATGACTGGCTGAAGGAAAAGGAAGAGGTAGGAACCAACTAGACCTGAGACGCGGGAGCGTCTCGTCCGTAAGACAATAATTAGCCCTTTTGGCGGGGATGGGCTAGATTTTGAATTAGAAGGTCCCCGCCAATCATTAAAGAGCGAAAAAATCATGAGCTTAATACAAGAACCGGCTATTCCCTTGTACGATGCCGTCGTCAAGGGTTATCACACGTTGTCGACCGCCGGAGCGGACACTGAAGGGGTTCGTCGCGCGCGGCAGTCGGCTTTTGACCAGTGGAGGCTGCTGGGTTTTCCATCGATAAAGAATGAGGACTGGAAGTACACCAATATCACCCGCTATTTGAAAGACGAGTTTGCGTTGGATGGTCTGGTGGCAGGTGGGGGACCGGTGGCGGCTGTGGCTGCTCCTGCCGGGTTGGTGAAGAAGGCGACGATCCCGGGGCTCGATGCTTTTCAGGTCGTATTGGTCAATGGTGTGTGGGACGGGAAGGTGCATGGGGCGTCGCCGAAGGGGGAATTGCCGAAAGGGATCGAGCTGTTGAAGGTGTCGCAGGTATTGAATGACCCTGCCTTTGCCGGTTATTTCGGGAATGGCAAGTGGGGGAATCAGCATTTTGCTTATCTGAATACGGCGTTGTTCACCGACGGTCTTTTTATCCGGGTGAAGGATGGGGCTGTGATAGAGAAGCCGTTGCATGTGGTGCATGTGTTCACGGCGGACCGCAATTTGTTGATACAGCCGAGGCATGTGTGGGTGGCTGGAAGAAATGCCGAGGCGTCGGTGATCGAGTCGATCGTCGGGGGAGAGGGTGATGTGAAGCTGTGGGTCAACAGTCTGATGGAGATATTTGCGCAGACGGACTCGAAGCTGGATCATGTGGTCCTGCAGACGGCAGGCACCGGGGTGAGGCTGGTACAGCATACGACGGTGAGGCAGCAGAAGCAGAGCTTATACAACAACTATACTTTTACCCTTCCGGGTGCGGAGCTGGTGCGGAATGATCTGCAGGCGCGGCTGGAGGAGGATCATACCGAGACCCATCTGTATGGTCTGTACCTGACGGCGGGCGGGCAACTGGTGGACAATCATACGCTGGTGGATCACCAGAAGCCGAACTGTTACAGCAACGAGCTGTATAAGGGGGTTTTGCTGGAGAAGTCGACGGGTGTGTTCAACGGGAAGGTCTATGTACACCAGGATGCGCAGAAGACGAATGCTTTTCAGCAGAACAATAACCTGGTCATCAGCAAGCAGGCCACGATCGATAGCAAGCCGGAGCTGGAGATCTATGCAGACGATGTGAAGTGCAGCCATGGTTCGACCGTGGGGCAGTTCAGCGAAGAGGCTTTGTTCTACCTGCGGGCCAGGGGCATTGGAGAGGATACGGCAAAGGCGTTACTGATAAATGCGTTTGCTTTTGACGTAACGGAGAAGCTCAGGAATGAGGCGGTCGAGCATTTTGTGAATGAGCTGATCAGTCAGCATATTCCCAGTCAAACACAAGCATGATAAGATGAGCGAGACAATGACCATACCGGGGACGCGTCAGCTGGACGTTGCGAAGATCAGGAAGGATTTTCCGATCCTCGAGCAGACGGTATTTGGCTATCCTCTGGTCTATCTGGATAATGCGGCGACGACGCAGAAGCCCGTCTCCGTGTTGAAAGCGATGGACGACTATTACACCACCATCAACAGCAATGTTCACCGGGGGGTCCACCATCTGAGCCAGCTGGCTACGGACGCCTATGAGGATGGACGCCGGAAGGTGGCGGAGTATATCAATGCGCGTCACACCCATGAGGTGATCTTCACCCGGGGTACGACGGAGTCCATCAACCTGGTTGCGGCGAGCTTTGGGAAGAAGTTCCTGAAAGAGGGAGACGCCATTCTTGTCAGCGGCATGGAGCATCACTCGAATATTGTGCCGTGGCAGCTGGCGGTGGAGGAGAGGGGAGCCCGGTTGAAGGTCATTCCGATAGACGACAATGGCGAGCTGGTCCTGGACGGGCTGGACAAGCTGTTGGAGGGGGTCAGGCTGGTGGCGTTCAATTACGTTTCGAATGCGCTTGGGACGATCAACCCGGTCGGGACGATCATAGCGGCGGCGCACAGGCAGGGTATCCCTGTGTTGCTGGATGCGGCGCAGGCGGTGCAGCATATGGAGGTCGATGTGCAGCAGCTGGATGTGGATTTTCT
>JAFDYE010000663.1 GCA_018267585.1 Bacteroidota bacterium | reverse complement strand
GTGGAACGTAAATATTGGGAGAGGCGGGCATATGTTGGAGTTATTTAAATGACTACAAAGCTGGCCTATTGTTTTTAAACGAAATCCTTAAACCTGGATTTGGTGAGCGTGTCGTCCATTGTGCGGTAGAGGGCTTGCTTGTCTTCATCGTCGAGCCGTTCGATGAGCTGCAGCCGTTCGGCGGCAGTCTTGTCTTTGATATTGCCCCCGGGTATCTTTCCTTCAAAATGACTGATCTCATCGTTGGAACGGGGATGCTAAAGTTGTTCGCCATCACCCGGGGAAGAGCCAGAGCTTTGAGAGGAGATTGACCAGCACCACGAACGCGATCAGGGTGTAGACGACGAAGGAGCGCCGCTTGGAGTTGACGGATATGTTCTTGTTCAGGCGGATCTCGTTGAGGCCCCAGGCGATGAGAGCGATGAGGGCAGTGGCGCAGATGGAGACGACGATCTTGTTGTCGACCGTGCTGGTGACGATGAGGAGGGCGAGGGCGAGGACGCGGAGGACGAGGACGCCGTACTGTTTGCGGATATAGGTGTTGGCGGTGGTGATCGGGGAGAATTTTTGGAGTTCGTTTTCGAGGCTCGCGACGTCGTCGACCCAGTAGGGGATCTGGATCAGGTCGGTCCTGCTGACGCCGCGGACGATGAAGCTGCCTTTTTTGGTTTTCATGATCTCTTTGACCTCCATGAAGTTGATGGTCAGGGGCGGGGTGTTCAACTGCTCGCGGACGATCTCGTTGTCGGTGATGGTCAGGCGATAGCTGCGGAGTACTTTCTTTTGTTTGTTGAACAACCGGGTCATGGTGAAGCCGAAGTAGGCGAGGACGGCGGCGGTGATGATAAAGGGGGTGGGGCCGTCGCTGGCATGGGTCGACATCAGGTTGATCGCCAAATAGATCGCGGCGCCGCCGGCGACTATGGGGAGGAGGATATTGAAATAGCGCCGCCTGAATTTTTTGATGCCTTCTTCGCCGATGATATACTGGTTCATAGTTAAGGGGGGCCGCGGGGGTTGGTGCGGGACTACAAGATAGAAAATAATCCCTATGAGCGCGGACAGGCATCGCTGGGGATATGATACTTGAGAAAACTTTGTTAAGCGTTCGTAAACGTTTGCGTAAATAAATACCACTATATGTTAAAGCAATACGGGTTTTTTTAACAAGTTTTGGGTTGCTACTTAACTCCAAAACGGATTGCTTATGCTACTACACATGATCCCTATAAAGGGGAAAAGTTCTTGCCTCAGGGTAGTATTTATTCTTTCTTTCATTTGTATCTCATTGTTGGTTAATGCACAGACGCAGAAAGTGACCGGGGTTGTCTCGGATTCGACCGGCGCGCCTTTGCAAGGGGTAACGGTCATGGTCGAACATGGTAAGGGCGGGACGAGCACCGACGCCAACGGCCGGTTCACCATAAGCGCCGCCAAGGGGGCCACGCTTATTTTCTCCTACAGCAACCGGGAGGGGGCCCGTCTCACGGTTGGCAATGAAACGGAATACCACATAAGGATGGCCCATGTCGCCACCTCCCTTAACGACATCGTGGTCATCGGCTACGGCCGGCAGAAGAAGGTCAACCTGGTCGGAGCTGTCGGCACTGTGAACGTCGACGAAAAGCTGGCGGGCCGGGCCCTCCCCAACATATCCGAAGGCCTTACCGGCCTCGTCCCCGGCCTTCAGGCGACGCAGTCTTCGGGCATGGCGGGCCGAAATGGGGCCGCCCTGCTGATACGCGGTCTGGGAACGCCGAATAACAGCACCCCCCTGGTCGTAGTCGACGGGATACCCGACGTAGACATCAACCGCGTCAACGTCAACGATATAGAAACGGTCTCTGTGCTCAAGGATGCGTCATCCGCCTCTGTCTATGGATCGCGCGCGGCTAACGGTGTCATCCTGATCACCACCAAGACGGGCCGGGGAATGAACAAGACGGTTTTTACGTTCACCGGTAATGCCGCCCTCGAGAAACCGACGAAGGGCATCGATTTTCTCGCCAACTACCCGCTGGCCCTTACCATCGAACAGAACCGCGCCGCGACAAACACTCTCCCCGCCAACCAGGCATACAAGGACGGCACCATCGACCAGTGGATGGCGCTCGGTCTCATCAACCCCCTACAGTATCCCAATACCGACTGGTGGAATATCATCATGCGCGACGGCAAGCTGCAGAACTACAACGTATCGGCGGTCGGCGGCACAGACAGGAGCAATTTCTTCTTCTCCGTCGGCGAAAAGATCGAGAACGGCCTCCAGATCAACAACGACTACAAGCAGTACAACGCCCGGTTCAACTTCGACTACAAGCTCAAGAGCAATATGAATACCGGAGTCAAGTTCAACGGCAACTGGTCGACCTTTACCTACGCCCTCGAGGAAGGCTTCACCGATCCCGCATCGACGAATACCGCCGGCCTCGACATGCAGTATGCTATCGCGGGTATCACGCCCTACGACCCTGCAACGGGCTACTTCGGCGGCGTCATGGCCTACGGCGAAGACCCCCAGGCGTACAATCCCTACCAGCTGTATATCAACGCGCCCAACCACCAGACCCGCCAGGAGATCAACGGAACGGCCTACTGGGACTGGACGCCCATCAAGGGGCTCACGGCCGGCATCGACTACAACATGATCTATTACAACCAGTTCAACAACAGCGCACCGACGCCGGCGCAGGCCTATAACTTTCAGACCCAGGCCTACGGCAGCCGTGTCTACTACGGCCCCAATGCCGCGGTGAGCCAGACCAATCTCAACGGTTATAAGACGCTGATGAATGCGCGCCTCAATTACCACACGACTATCGCCAACAATCATGACCTGTCTGCGCTGTTCGTGTACAGCGAGGAATATTGGAACGACAGGTCCCTCGCCGCCTCCCGGAACGATCGCTATTCGGCCGCCCTGTCAGAGATCGACGGCGCGCTCAACAACGTGTATTCCAACAGCGGCGGGGTCACCACCGAGGGCCTTCGCTCCTATATCGGCCGGCTTAACTATACGGCGTTCGGCAAATACCTGCTCGAGGGCGATATGAGGGTGGACGGGTCGTCGAAATTTGTCCCCGGCCAGCAGTACGGCTATTTCGGCAGCGGCGCCCTCGGCTGGCGGTTCTCGGAAGAGAAATTCCTGCAGCCCTTCCTCGACAAATGGCTCAGCAGCGGCAAGATCCGGGCGTCGTATGGAGCGTTGGGCAACAACAGCGGTGTAGGCCGTTATGAGCAACAGGCAACGTTGTCTGCGAACAACTATATCATCAATGGCGCACCGGTCATCGGCCTCGTCAGCAATAAATTGGTCAACAAAAACCTTTCGTGGGAATCGACGACGGTCGCCAATATCGGCCTCGAGCTGGGCTTCCTCAACAGCAGACTTACGGCAGAAGCCGACGCCTACGACCGCCTGACCAAGGGTATTATCCAGGGTTCGCAGCTGTCTAACCTGCTTTCGGGAGCGTTCGACCCGCCGAATACCAATATCGGCAATATGCGCAACCGGGGCCTCGAGCTGACCGTCAACTGGCGCGACAGGATCGGCAAGCTGTCCTACGGCGTCAGCGTCAACGGCTCTTATAACAAGACCCGTCTGGAGAAATGGAGCCAGCTGCTGACCCGCGGTGCAACCTATAGGGGTTCCAATGGCGTCACCAGCACGGTGTTTATCAACATGCCTTACAACTATGTGTACACGTATGTCGACCACGGCCTTGCACAGACCTGGCAGAACATCTATAACAGCACGCCACAGGGTATCCAGCCCGGCGATATCGCACGTCAGGACCTGAACGGCGACGGCCGGATAGACGGCAACGACCAGATAGCGATGCAGGCTCCCCGCGACCGGCCGACCACCAGCTATACGTTCAACGCCTATGCTTCGTACAAAGGCGTCGACTTCAGCATGCTCTGGACGGGTACCGCGGGCAGAAAGGATTTCTGGCTCAACGCCTTCAACAACGTGAACTTCAACAGTACGCGCTATGCGGTCAACGAGAACGACATCACCCTACCCTGGTCGGTGGAGAATCGCGGAGGCTGGTGGCCGCGCATCGGCGGCAGCGGCAACAATACTGCCCAGACGATGTTCTGGCTGTATGATATGAGCTATCTGCGGCTCAAGAACGTCCAGCTCGGCTATACCTTCCCGCGGGCGTGGTTCCAGCGTCTCGGCGTGTCGACCTTCCGCATCGCCGCCCTGGCCGAGAACCTGTGGACGCTGAGCCGCTATCCCGGTCTCGACCCCGAGAAGGCGGGCAGCAATAACAATCTGTATCCGCTAAACAAATCGTATTCCGTCAGCGCACAGCTGAGCTTCTAAACTTGCTACTAATATGAAAAGATATAAGATAATTTCCCCGTTGGTTACTCTCGCCTTGCTGGCTGTTTGTGGCATCCTTCCCGTCGCCTGCCACAAGAACCTGCTGAACCAGCCTGCAACGACCCAGCCTTCGCCGGCGACGTTCTGGAAGACGGAGCAGGACGCGACGGAAGCGCTGCAGGGCCTGTATGCCTCCATAAGGCCCTGCTTTGACCGCGACTACTATTTGGACGGTCAGAGCGAATATTTCCGGTGTCGCGGTACCAGCACGACTTCGGGTAATCTCCGTCTCGGCGATGCGTACAATGGCGGTAACTACAACCCTTCCGGGTATGCCGCTTCATTCGATAAGATGTACATGTATCTCTACGGCGCGATCGACAACGCCAACTATGTCATCGCGAACGTCCAGAGGATGCAGAGCACCAGCACTGTCTTCGCGTCTTCAAAAGTGCTGTCGACGATAGTTGCGGAGTCGCGGCTGCTGCGCGGCCTGGCGTATTTCCGGCTGATCTCCATGTGGGGCGACGTACCCTACTACACGTTCGCGCCGACGACCAACGACCAGGTACAGTCGCTGTCGCGGATGCCGATCAAACAGATAAAGGACTCCATCCTTGCCGACTATACCTATGCTTACAACAACCTGCCCGACCCGGGAAAGACGGATCTCGGACGCGCATCAAAGGTCGCGGCCCTGGCACTTCGCGGCAAGCTCTACCTTTACTGGGGCTCGTGGAATAAGTACGGGTGGCCCGAGCTGGAAGGCTTTACGCCGAGCACCACCGATGCGACGGCGGCCTTTACTGCGGCCGCGGCCGATCTCCATTCGGTCTCTTACGACTTCCCGGTCGTAACGCTATATTTGAACGGAGACCCGGGCCAGACGGACTCTCTTGGTCACGCGGACGTCCTGCCGAATTATTTCAACCTCTTTATGCCCAAGGCGAACGGCAACCCCGAAATGCTCCTGGTGTTCACGCACGGCGGCACGGGTACCGCGCAGGGAGAAGAGCTGATGCGCGATTTCGCCGGCCGCAGCCACGAAGGTTCGCAGTGTTGGGTGAGCCCGCGCTATGAGCTGGCCGACCGCTATCAGCTGATCTCGACCGGCGATTTCGCACCCAAGCTGAAACCCATGAATCCGACGGTGCCCGCCAACGGCAATGTCGCCAGGACTACGCTCAACTCCGCGGTCAACCCCAATAGCTATGCGGGCCGCGACTACCGGATGAAGGCCACCATTCAGTGGGACTATGAAGTAAGCCAGGGTAGCGCCTCCCAGAAGTCTACCGGTTGGGTTCCCTTTATCTATAAGAGCTGGGCGGCCAAGGTCAACATCGGCGGCGTCGACTACCTCACCTATAATACCGACGGCTGCAACTCCGGCTACGTCTTCCGAAAATTCGTCCGCAACTACGCCGGGCAGGGCCGCAGCGACGGCGACTTCGCCTGGCCCGTCATCCGCCTCGCCGACGTATACCTGATGTATGCGGAGGCCGCCAACGAGATCAACAACGGCCCTACTGCCGATGCGATCGACCTGGTCAACAGGGTCCGCCACCGCGGCAACCTGCCTCCGCTGGGGCCGACAAGGACGGACAACTACCAGGACTTCTTCGACGCCGTTGAACAGGAACGGATAGTCGAGCTCGTTGGCGAGGGGCAGCGCGGCTTCGACCTCCGCCGCTGGAGAGCGATCGAGCGGGTTTGGGGTCCTCCCGGAAGCGCCGGCGTGTGGCGTATCGACACCTGGGGCGCCAACCAGCAACGTTATTTCCAGAACACCTCCGACCTGGAATACCACCAGGACTATATCTTTCGGATACCGCTGGCCGAACGCGACAAGAATCCGAACCTGACGCAAAATATTCCCTGGAGATAAACTATTAGAGTAGCCGGAAGGTACCGGTCATACAAAATTTACAACGATGAAAAGAAATTTGTCCATAGCAATAGCCGCCGTCCTCCTCCTGTCCACCTGGGCGTGCAGCAAGAATATCCCTGTAGACGGCGACGGCCTCCTGATCACGACCCGCAGGGAGTGCTCCGTGAGCAGCTTTGAGCTGCTGGGTACCGACTTTGTCAGCGTACGGGTAGGTGCCGCCGTCATCGACACCGTAGCGCAGACGGTCACGTGCACCGTCCAGTTCGGTACCGACCTCCGCAACCTGTATCCGCAGTTCTCCCTCGCGCAGGACTGTACGCTGAATCCGAAGATCACTGGTCTCACGGATTTTTCCGACCTTGCCCACCCCAGGCAGTGGACGGTCATCTCCGGCGACCGCCAGATCAAGAAGACTTATACCGTCACGCTGACCGTACAACCGAGATAACGAATATCAACATCTAAATCAACAACGATGCGAAATATATTTTTAGCGATAGCCGGTCTGGCGCTGTTTGCGGCCTCCTGCAAGAAGAGTGATTATGCGCTGCCGACCCCATCGACCAAGCTGCAGAATCAGGCGATCAAGCGTACCCTTGGACCCAATATCGTCGGACAGGTGATCGAATTCGCCTATGCCGGAGCTATCCTCAAGGGAAAGCTGACCTCCTTCCAGGCGGACGCCAACATCGCCGGCGCTGCCGGAACTTATATGGAGAACCAATCCTATTATACGGCCCAGACCGGCGCTGACGTCGGCGTTCCCGTCGGCGATCTTTCCGTCACAAAGGCGACCAATACCATGGTCACGTTCAATGTCGATACCAACGCCGCCACCCTCCGCTATTATTACGTGATCCCCGAAGAGGCCCGCGGCAAGACGGTGACGATCACCTTTACCGCCAAGAGTGCCGACGGGGAGAGTGTATCCACCGTTATGGGGCCTTATACCGTCGCAAAGATGGACATGAAGCTGAACATGAAGCTGACCGACAACAACGCCATGTATATTTCCATCGGCGACTCGACCGTCTATAACGCCACTGACGCCGCGGCCCACGCTGGCAGCATCGATCTCGTGTACCTCTACCGGAACCTGACCACCAGTGCCTTTGGACACGCCCTGGTATCACCGGCGGCGGACCCTATGTATCTGCCCGGCGTGACCCTGCCGACGGGTGTCAACAGAAGCACGAAGGAGTTGAAGGCCTTCAACCTGCAGGACCACAATCTTGCGCCGACGGAGCAGTATGGCGGCATCTTTATCGACGACATCGACTTGCAGACGATCGACCTTTCGAAGAGCCCGAACTATGCGATCAACCTGAAGGCCGACGCGGGCGTCTGGTGTCAGACTGCCGATGGAAAATACAACGCATACATCTTTTTTAACTCTGTAGGCACGGGAACTGCCACCGTCAGCATGAAACGGTATAAGCTAAAGTAGAATGAGAAGAAAATATTGTTTAGCCGCCCTGCTCGTACTCACGGGGCTGGCCGGTTGCCCGCCGGCGATGGGACAGGCGGGGGGACGCCCGGAGGCGAGGACCCTTTCAGCGGAACGGAATTTTGTACACCCGGGTATCGACCAGCGCGCCGAGGACCTCGCCCTTATGAAGAAGAAGGTGCTGGCGGGCGAACAGCCCTGGAAAGGCGCTTTCGACCGGCTGCAAGCAGCCGCAGATACCGAATTTGTCGTCCGGGCGCATACCCATGTGCTACGCGGCCCTTATGGAAAACCAAATATCGGAGGAGATGACCTGTCGAAGTCGGCCAATATGGCTTACAATTATGCGTTGGTCTGGTATGTCACCAGGGATAAGCAGTATGCGGAGAAGGCCATAGAGATCCTGAGGGCCTGGTCCGGGACACTCTGGGACCTCGACTACAACGATGCCAAGCTGCTGATGGCCTGGACGGGTCACCTCCTTTGTAATGCGGCGGAGATCCTGCGCTATACGGGCGCGGGCTGGCAGCAGAAGGACATCGATGCGTTCAGCGCCATGCTGAACACGGTTGCGGTGCCGCTGATGCGGCCTTATTATCCTTCTGCCAACGGCAACTGGGACGGAGCGATCATTCATTCGCTGCTGGCGATAGCGGTGTTTACGGACAATCGCCGGCTTTTTGATAACGCGGTCGATCATTTTGAGCACGGCCCGGTCAACGGAGGGATCCTGAAATATATCTATCCCTCCGGGCAGTGCCAGGAGAGTCCGCGGGACCAGGGACATGTGCAGCTGGGTATCGGCGAGTTCGCGGGCGCGGCGCAGGTGGCGTATACGCAGGGAGTCGATCTCTTCTCGATGGCGGATAACCGGATCGCAAAGGGGTTTGAATATACAGCCAGGTTCCTGCTGGCTGAGACGCCGCAGTGCTATTGTGTGATCTCCGAAAGGGCGAAGGTGTTGAGGGATGACTATGAATATGTGTACAGACATTATACGGCGAAGGGGGTGGATATGCCCTATGTGCGGCGGGCGGCGGACTCGGTGAGGCCGAAGGCTTCGAGGAGTGTGCTGACTGCGGTGAGGGCGGGGTATGGGGTGAAGGGGGTTGGATTGGTCGGGAGTGGGAGCGTGGGGGTAGTGTCGGGCGGGAGTGTCGGGTCGGTTGCGGGCGCGGCTTCCGGGAAGGCGCTGCTGGCGGGTGCCGGAGCCGGGGCGACTGTGCAGGCTCCGTCTGATGCCATTATCGTACATCCGGGGGAGTCTATTCAGAAGGCGCTGGACGCGGCGGTCGCGACCGGTGGGAAATTCGTTGTGGTTAAGGCTGGCATTCATAATTTCCCGGCGACGCTGCGGCTGCCTTCGGGTGTTACGCTGGCCGGCGAGGGATTGGCGACGGTGTTGTTCCTGGACCCCGCCTCGGGTCAGCGGGAGGCGATGATCAACGCGGATGTCGACGCCCACGATATAACGATCCGGGACCTGGTGATCGAGGCGTCCAATAAGACAGAGGTTCCCTCCGACCCCAACTCGGGCCGTAGTTACAGAGGAGGGTACAATCGCGGCGGCATCTTGTTCCGCGCCGACAAGGACGGCCAGATGCAGCGGATCAGCCTGATAAACCTGACTGTCCGCAACTCGACGTATTCGGGTGTGTGTATCAGCGGGGCTTCCTCTGTCACCGTTGGCGGCTGTGACCTCAGTGAAAATGGCGTTAACGTGCCACCCGGTCCCAAACTCCTCCACAACCTGCTGCTGACGCATTGTTCCGGAGTCAAGGTCACGGATAGCCGGCTCGTCAACTCGCCTTTCGGGTCAGGGGTGGCGCTGGATCATTGCAAGGATGTGACTATTGCGGGCTGCGAGATCGCCCGCAACGGATATTATGGTATATTGGTGACCGAGAGTTCGGCGGTCACGGTGCAGGGTTGCCTGATCGAGGCGAATGACTTCAGCGGCGTGATGGCGGAGTTCCTTTCGAAGGGGAATGAAAGGGTGCAGCTTACGGGCAATCGTATACAGTATAACAACGGGTATGGGGTGGAGGCGTATGCCGTCAGAGGCATGAGGGTCACGGGTAATGTATATGAAGGGAATGGAAGCCGGCAGGCCCAGGAGAAGATCAGTCCCGAGAAATATATGTTACTGGATAAATAGTCTTACTATATGAAACCGAGCATGGTAACTTTAGACAGATATGGGTGTGAACTGCGAGGTTCCATCCGACCATTGAAAAATAATTCTGTACGGATGAAAAAGATCGTCCTTCCTTTGTTGTTGATCGGGTCGTCGTTGTTGTTGGCCCATACCTCCCGTGCTCAGACTCCTGCCGCCGCGGGCCTTGGCGCGCTGACCGACCATATCGGTAGTGTCAATCCCCCCGGTCATCCGCGGATATTGCTGTTGAAGGGGGAAGAGGAAGCTATCAAAAGGGCCGTCGCCGGAGACAAGTTGTGGGGCAAGATGCAGCAGGCGATCATCGACGAATCGGACAGGATCATCGGTTTGCCGCCGGTCGAGCACGTCAAGATCGGCCGCCGGCTGCTGGACAAGTCGCGCGAGGCGTTGCGGCGCATATTCTTTCTTTCCTATGCTTATAGGACTACGCATGACGCCCGCTATTTTCAGCGCGCCGAGAAGGAGATGCTGCATATCGCAGCGTTCACTGACTGGAACCCGCCGCATTTTCTCGACGTGGCCGAGATGACGATGGCGATGTCGATCGGCTATGACTGGCTGTTTGACCAGCTGTCTGCGGAGTCGCGTGCTACGATAAAGGAAGCCATTATTCATAAGGGACTGGAGCCGTCGCTGGAGCCTGCCAATAGCGGCTGGCTGAAGGTAGAGCACAACTGGAACCAGGTCTGCAATGCGGGGATGACCTACGGGGCGCTGGCAGTGTATGAAGACAGCGTCGCGTTTTCCAAAGGGATCGTCAACCGCGCGATCGAGTACGTGGTGAATGCCATGAAGGATATGGGGCCGGATGGTAATTATCCGGAGGGATATGGCTACTGGGGGTACGGAACCAGTTTTAATGTGTTATTGATGAGCGCGCTGGACAAGGCCGTCGGGCAGGACTACGGGCTTGCGGACCAGCCGGGGTTCCTGAAGACGGGCGGGTTCCTCGAGAATATG
>JAFDYE010000662.1 GCA_018267585.1 Bacteroidota bacterium | reverse complement strand
CAACAACTGCTGCTTCTGCCCCACCGCTCCCGGCGCCACAGGCCGCAGTCTCTCGATACCATTCTGCACCGTCAGGAAGAGCTGCAGCAACAACGTCCTCAAAAGATCGGCATCTTTCTCCGCGTGATCGCGATAGTGCTCCAGCATGCTATCCAATATCCCATACACCTTCTCTTTGACCGGCGTGACCATCTGCACCACGCTGTCCTGACTATTCCCGCTAAAAAAACTAAATCGCTCCAGATACGTCGGGCTCAACAAAAAATTCTTCAGGAAATTCTCCGAGAAATTTACCACATACCCCTCGGGTGGCGAGTCGAACGACCAGCTGTGCACCTGCCCCGGCGTCATAAAATAGATCTGTCCCTCCTCCACCCCAAACCGCGTGAAATCGATCGAGTGCCCCCCCGTCCCTCCCTTAAAGCAAACCAGGTGGTAAAACACATGCCGGTGCGGACTATGAAGATGAGGCGACTGCCGCCCCAGGTAGTTACCAAACTCCTCGATCATAAAATCTCCCGGGTCCAACGGCCTTGCCGTCAGGTTAGCGATCTTATAAACCGGGATCTTCTCTTTAGCTGCCATACGACAGCAAATTACCAAAAAAATAGCCGCCAGCCTCTCGGCCGGCGGCGCCTCAGCTCACAACACGATCTTTATCCCAGATATTTCTTCAGTTCCGCAGCCGCATGCAATATCAGCGACTTCGTCCCATCCTCATTGGCCAGTCCATTCAACATCCCCCAGTCATGTATCATCCCGTTGTAGCGAACTGTCGTGACGGTCACTCCTGCTTCCCCCAGCCGGCGGCCATAAGCCTCACCCTCATCCCGCAGGATATCGTTCTCAGCCACCTGCAACAAATGCGGCGGCAGCCCCCGAAGATCCTCGATCGTATTATTCAGCAGCGAAGCATGTTTCTCCTTCCGGGCCTCCGGGTCGGTCGTATACTGATCCCACATCCACTTCATCAACGGCTCCGTCAAAAATCGCTGCGCTCCGAACAGTTCATAAGATTCCTGCTCAAAACTCGCATCCGCCACCGGCCACATCATGATCACGACCTTAATGGCAGGTCCACCCTTCTCCTTCGCCATCAGCGCCGTCACACCCGTCATATTCCCGCCGACGCTATTCCCTACAACAGCGAGAGCCGAGCCATCCACCCCGATCTCGTTACCATTCGCAGCGACCCATTTCGTCGCGGCATAGATCTCGTTGATGGCCTGCGGATACTGCGCTTCGGGCGAAGGCGTATAGTTGACAAATACGGATGCATACCCCGAGGCCACCACCAGGTCCCGCACGAGCCTCCTGTGCGTCGGATAGTCTCCCAGTATCCATCCACCGCCATGGATGAACATAAACACAGGCAATAACCCGTCGACCCCTTCCGGCCGCATAATATTCAGCTTGACCGTATATCCATCGGCGGAGATCGTCTTCTCCGACTCTTCGATGCCCGAATAATCCACATTAAAGGCCTTCTGCGCGTCGATCAACACCTGCCGGGCCGCCAGCTTCGGCAGGCTCTCCACCGGAGCGCCCGAGTTCACGATCTTCAAAAACTCCCTTATCCCGGGGGTCAGGTGCTCGTCAACCAGGTAGTCGACGGGGGCGATAGTAGTAGTGCTCATAATTAACGTTTTTTGGTTGTGATTGATACTACAAATCTATGACCGAACCCCGCCGCGCCAAATGAACAAGGTTAAGAAACAGGCTTAATTTAGGTTAAGAAAAAAAGGGGTTAACACTAATGTCGTTGACTCCGGACAACTATTATGACAGCTTCAAGGAGCAGTTCCCGTCGATGAAAAGGGAAGTCAAATGCAGGCTGGTTAAGATCTGCTTTGACGTTCCCTATAGAGGAAAAAGTTGTTGAGGAAACAAATGCGGATTAACGGATCGAGTCCGCCTCAAAAAATTACGGCATACCCGTCGACCAGATAGTACGAAGGGACCCTCCGCGTCTGGAATGACCCGCCCCGCTGGCCGCCAACTCTTTATACCCTAACCATCTTTAAACTCCTTTCTAAATATCCATCCCGTAATCGCAAAACTTACAATTGCCACCAAATGAATCCCGCCTCTATTAAAACCAAAACCTCCCGGTCCCCGGCTAAAACCATCCTTTATTGCATCAACCGTGATTATCCGCCCATCGTCGAAAAAGAATGGCACATTGAACAATAATAATAGTACAAAGAAACAAATCACCAGCCGCCAGATCCCCCTCATGTCCAACTTCCTCACCAGTACCAGCGTTACAGGAAAAACAATTATTCCAATAACAATGCTGTAAATATAGAACCACAACAAATAAGACATGGTTTCGCCGGCGAGTCCCTTGACAACCTGACCAGCCGCAACCATAAAAAGTATTGACAACCCATAATAGGTCAAAATAAATTTTACACCAATTTTCATTTATTCAACATTTACGATCGTTCTCTTCTCCGTTTTTGTCTTAACCCATTGGCCATCGTCGTTCTTGGTATAGACAGCAGGATACCTTCTTTCTCAGCTATGAAGTCTTTTTGATACCCAGGCGTCTGATCCTGCCGTTCAGCGTGGTTGATGGTATGTTCAGAAGATGTGCGGCTCCGCCAGGGCCGGCTATCTTTCCGTTGCATTTCTTGAGGACGGCGATTGCTCAGACAGCCCCATTTCGAAAAGGGATGCAGATCGACGAGACCAGCTATATCTGTTTCGGCTATCGATTTTTCGAGCAGTACAAGACCGTTTGGTACTATGCGGAGAAAAAGATCTATATCCTCGAAAAATGACGGTGTTACTACCTATCCTGCAACTTTCGGATCAAACTCCACGATCCATTCGATGCCATACTTGTCCCGGAACATTCCCGCATAGGTACCCCAGGGAGTATCGCCAATCGGTCCTTCGACCTCTCCGCCTGCCGACAGTCCGTTATATACTTTCGTTGCTTCTTCGCGGCTCTCCGCGCCGACCAGTATTTTCGACCTGTTCTCCCTTTCATTGGTTCTCCCCATAAATTCGGGAACATCATTGGCCACCAACACATTGTTCTTGCCAATCGGCAATGCGATCTTCATTATCTTATTCTCCTCCTTTTTAGCAACCTGAAATTCGGCGCTTGCCAGGTCTTTGAATCGGACGATCGTCGAAAACTCGCCGCCGAATACCGATTTGTAAAAAGTGAAAGCCTCTTCGGCGTTTCCGTTGAAGTTGATCCATGGATGAATTGCTCTCATAAATTTGAGTTTTATATGTGATTTTTTAGACGTTTCTTGCGATTACTTCGATAGAGTGGACAGCAGGTTTTCCAGGTTCTCCAGTGACATAACAAACCCTATCCGGAAGCCCTCAAGAATACCCTCCATCCGTTCGAGCGACTCGTTGTAAATAGTAATATTCACTTTTGTTATCCCATTCTGTTCACTGAAATTATGGTCCCATTCAGAACCCGGTAACTGGGGATTTTCGTCTTTGTCTGCAAAACAATTGTACATCTGGAAATTCGTCTTCGGCGTGATCGACGTATAGGTCTGCAGCGCCCAACGCTCGAGTCCTTCAGGGCTTACCATAGAATAAAATCTCTTCCCCCCAACTCTGAAATCCATGTATTTCGTCTTGCAGTACATAGGAGCAGGAGCTACCCACTGGTCCAATAATTCGGCCTTCGTAAAAGCATCCCACACCAACGAAAGTCCGGCAGCGAATTCCCTCGTAATAAATACCTTCTTCGCCGTTTTATCAACGGTAAAATCAAATAGCAGATCGTTGCTCATTTTTTTGGGTTTTTAATTGTCGATAATAACTTGTCAAGTTGATTGAACTGAGTCTCCCAGCTCTGCCTCAGCTGAGCCAGCCAATTATCAAATTCCTGCATTTTCTTTGCATTATAGTGATAATAGATTTCCCTGCCGGAGTGCTCAGCCCTGATCAGCCCGCACTCATGTAATACCTTAATATGTTTTGATACCGCCTGCCGGCTCATATCAAATTTCTCGGCCATCGCGTTTGGTGTCAACGCCTGAGCAGCGATCAATGTCAGGATCGCCCGACGCGTCGGGTCGGCTATCGCTTGAAATATGTCTTGTGTCATACGCAGGGTTTAATAAGCAACCTACAAGTTGCAAATATATATGCAACTTTTGAGTTGCTCAAATTTATTTGCACTTATTTTTTAAGTCGCCCCATTGCTCAAAAATGGATGGCTATTTTGGACATCCAACCAGACGACCAGATGCAAAACAAGGACGTCTTTAATTTTTATTCTGCATGGTCCGTCAGATGGCGATCGATCCGGACGAGATCGAACTATTCTTCTATCAGGATGTGATCCGGGAAATTGCAGCCGGGGATATGGGGAGGACTATTTATACTTCGGGCGATGGCCGCGACGGCAGTGTTAGATCCAGCAGCGGCTGGCTCCGGAGTGGGCGAAATACCTATGCAAAAATGTTAAGGCTGACTTTGAAAAGAGCAGCAGCTATTTGCAGCACAGAGGAAAGTAAGCCGAGGCCAAAAAAAGATTCTGTATTACGGACCGAATCCAAACTGACATATTCAAGGTCCGGGTCTGGATGAGTTGATCGCATACCCGCGTCAGCTGCTGGATATTGCTTCTGCAGCTGTTTTATCCGTCACTGTCCGCAGTCGAGGTCCGCGGCCGGCCGCTCTCTCAGCCCACCGGGGCCCTATTCTCCTATCTCCACGCTTCAGTGGCCTCAAATACCAGCCGCTCCCCGGGCACTTGCACCATCCAATTTCTTTTCGTAGTTTGGTCACATCAAAACCCTAAACACAGTTCCTATGGAAAACCTAAACCCCGCAATCAACTACCAGGCCGAGAACCTTCTCGACGACATCGGCGTCCATCTTGTCCCCGCGAACAGCGGCCGACGGTTCCTCAACCGTCTCATCGACCTGACCGTCTTCATCGGGATCCTTGCTTTACTGGTATATCTGGCTCCCGGCTTTGCCGCCATCCTGGTGGTCCCCTTCGGCGCCGGCATCACCTATGCCCTCTATATCGGCCTGATGGAAACAGCGCTAAAGGGCAAGACCATAGGAAAATACATTACTGGTACCCGGGCGGTACAAGAAAGCGGCGCCCCCATCAACGCCGGCAACGCCTTCGGCAGGGCCTTCAGCCAGATCGTCCCCTTCGAACCTTTCTCTGCATTCGGTTCCCCCTGCAATCCCTGGCATGACCGCTGGACGCACACCACGGTTGTAGACGAAAAGCAGTCCCGGGGTATCTGAAGCCAGTCGCACCGAAAGCTAGTCGCACTGGGTCTCGGTGGTACAAACCGTCTTCCCGTCTACCCTTTTGCAAACCCGCACCTGTCTGCAGTTGCGGTCAATTGGTGCTGCGGGAACAAAATGTACCTCTTTCAGGGCGATATCCTTCGCAAGCCCCCTGCGTTGCAGAACGCGCTGGAACGCGTCCATCAGGTCGTCATGCTTGTCTTTTACGAGTTGGTGAAAACTGCTCATGGCATTAGTGTTTTATGATATAAATATATGTGCTGTCGGCAGGGGTAGCCGCATTGTCGGGCGATCTCGCCACCACTTTCAGCCGGCCGAAGAACGCGGAGTCGGGTACCAGGTCGTAGACAAAGGAAGCCTGTCCGGAATCATTGCTCTGCGGACTGCTCGTTCTTATCGTCCCGCGCGGCGTGTTGGCGTCATCCTTTATAGAGAGCGTCACCTGTTGACCCGGAGTTACCTTCCCTTTTTTGCTGGTAAGATTGACGACGAAGGTCATTTCGCTAAAGGCGCCCTCGTTGAGAGACAGTATCGACGGAACTATCTTTAACGAATCGGCATAGTTGCGCTGCAGCGAGATAGTGAACGACCCGTAGACAGACGCCACGTATACTCCGATGGTCGCAACGCCCGGTGTGTCGGAAGACTGATAGGTCGCCCTGGCAAGCCTTCTCTGTGGACCGGTAGTATCCTTTATCAGCGCCGTCTTCACCTGCAGATAGCTCTTGGAGGATTCCAGAAAAGTGCCGCTGCTGGCCGAGAGGCTAACCAGGGATCCGGAATCGCTCGCATTGACGGGTAATTCGATCGTGATCTGCGTTGTATCGCTGCCGGTGGCCAACAGCATATTGCGTCCGGCCTGCATACTTCCGATGACGGTGCCCGAAGACAGGGTCGCTGCGTCATAGTCGGAATCCTTGTAGCAACCGGCAAAGGCAAACAGGATCAGCATATATATCAGAAACTTGTTCATGGTCATTTTACGTTTGGTGTGAGACTGGTAAAATCGTTGAGAAATTCTTTGACGTCCAGGTCGACGGAAAGGCCCGCGTATGGCGTCATCCGGAGTTTTCGGTTATCAACCAACGGGTTCGGGTCGTCCCCGTAGAACCACATCGTACCACCTGTCAGCTTGATCGCATTGGTAAGCTTAAAGCCGACACCCGTCAGCAGGGAGGAGGAGGAAAAGAAATTCTCCCGTTTGCCCTGTTTCGCCACCCCCGCGAGGGTCCAGCCCGTCATAAAAGACAGCCTGTGCCAGATGGTCTTATTGGGGTAGATACCCCATGGAATATTCTTGTCGAGCGTACGGAAATTGATCTGAAAACCAAGATAGGGCGTAAAGCTGGTGAAATTCTTCTGAAAACCATATACAACATAGCCGAAGTCGGGAGTGATCTGCAGCTTGCTTCGCGTCTTGAAGTCGAAGATATTACTGGAGCCTGTGACGATGGTGGGCTCAAGAAAATATTCCTGTTTCACGATGGCCGTCCGGATCTTCTTCTCTATCTTTTTCGCCAGGGTCAACAGCTGTATTTGCCTGGTCAGCTGTGATATGATACTGTCAATGGTTCGGCTTTCATTCAACGGATCAGCTATAAGGCCTCTTATTATCAAAAAATCGGCGTAGGATTTGACCTGGGTAAAGACGGAAAAGCTGATATTCAGTTGTTTTAATTTGCCGTCATTGTCGCCAGACGAATTGGCGGTCGTGGTGTCGTCAGTCGAACATTCTCCGCCGAGCAGTGGTCCGGACGTATGGACTGCGTCCAGTTGATACAAGGTCTTTATGTCGTTGACCAGTCTTAACGTATCCACAAATTTAGAAGGCAAAACCACGGCAGGATCCGGCGCCGTGAGTCTGTTAATGAGCGCCTTCAGCAGGCCTGAGCCTTTCATCGTGTTGAGATCAGCAACGCCGGTCGCATTTCCTTTGAACAGTGCGTCGAGACTATCCAACGACTTGAATTGACCTTTCAGACTGTCATCAAAGAATTTGTGCGCCGAATCAAATCCGGGCATCGAATAGGAAAGACCCAGCGAGGTCTGTTGGTCATCGCCCATCTTCCGCAGCAGGGAGTCCCCTTTCGCAAAATCGCCTTTACTATAGTATTTGAACACCGAATAACCCCCGTCATATAATTTTGGAATGACGACCGTATAATTTCTCCCGGGTTTTAGAAAATTATTTTTTTTCCCGGCAGTATCCAATCTGTACGGAAGCCAGTCAAACTTTATGTAGACGTACCAATCGTCCTTCTCCTTTTGCAAGCTGATCTGATCTTCGGGAATAGCGGTGAAAGTATATTCGGGTATGGCTTTCCGAACCGTTATACCCAGAACTTTACCCGTATCCAGATAATAATTGATCGTATTATTCCATGACTTATTACCCTTGTTCTCTATATAATCCACATACGGCGGCTTGCCATCCGACTTAATCTTCAGGATGAACGCCCTGTCATAGGGGATTTGGGCTTTTAGAGTAGCCGTCAGCGAGTCGACCTCGATGACAGGGATATCGAGTTTTTGGGTAAATGCGGGAAATGCCAACGAAAGGAGCCCTGCAACAAGGGCTATCCTCCGGTATCTTTGACGGTCCGGTAGTCGGGATGGGGTTATCATAATTTATTCGAATAGGTCCTTCAAAAATGGGACATTTTTTTGGCAGGGAAAACCGTGAAAAACACCCTATTTTCGCTCCTTAAAACGGTAAATATGCAATCCTGGCAAGACTACCAGCAAAAAAATAAAGATCGTTTCCTCAGCGAGCTCCTCGAGCTCCTCCGTATACCTTCCGTGAGCGCCCGCAGCGAGCACAAACCCGACATGCAGAAATGCGCCGAGGCGGTAGCCCGGCGCCTCAAATACGCAGGCGTCGACAAGGCCGAGATCTACCCCACCGACGGCCACCCCGTCGTCTACGGCGAAAAGATCATAGACGCATCAAAACCCACGGTTCTTGTATACGGTCACTACGATGTGCAACCGCCCGATCCGCTCCATACCAGGTACTCGCCCGTAATCACGCTCACCGGAAGATGCTTCTCCCCACGCTTCCAAAGCCACCACGCCAACAGCAACGAAT
>JAFDYE010000661.1 GCA_018267585.1 Bacteroidota bacterium | reverse complement strand
GGGCAGTACCTGGATCATCTGTTCAGGGATAAATACTTATTATACCGGGCGAGCAATGGGGAGGAAGGCTGGAAACTGGTGCAGCAGGTCATGCCTGACCTGGTCATCAGTGATGTCCGGATGCAGGGGATGGATGGTGTGGAATTATGTAATAAGATCAAGCGTTCGGAAGCGCTGGGTCATATCCCGGTGATCCTGCTGACGGGAGAGACGGCGACGGAGGCGCGCCTGCGGGGGATCGAGGGAGGCGCCGACGACTATATCACCAAGCCGTTCGACAAGGACCTGTTGCGGGCGAAGGTCGAGACGGTGTTGCGGAACCGGGATCAGCTGCGCCGGTTCTTTTTCGACAGCATCACGCTGAAGGAGAGTGCGATCAAGGTGCCGGCGGAATACCAGGAATTCCTTCGCCGCTGTATAGCCGTAGTGGAGGGGCATCTGGATACCGAGGAGTTCACCACGAAAAAATTTGCCCAGGCCATGGGAATGAGCCGCAGCGGTCTGTACCAGAAGGTGAAGTCCATATCGGGGCAGTCGCTGAATGCCTTTATCCGTAGCATCCGGTTGAGGAGGGCGGCGGTGCTGATGCTAAAGGACAATATGAATGTCAACCAGGCCGCTTTCCAGGTTGGGATCGGCGACGCCCGGTATTTCAGGGAACAGTTCGTAAAGCTGTTTGGAATGACTCCTTCCGACTATATTAAAAAATATCGGACTGCATTTAATGGTGAGCTCAATATCATCAAGGGGTAGCCTTGTGTCCTTTGGGAGCATTTGATGTCAGTTTACCCCCTTTCTTTTGGTGTTTTACCCCCTATTATCGCTGGTTTACCGCCCTATTTTGCAGATGGATCGCAGGGGAGGGGTTTGCTCTTCCCGGATACCATTTAATAATTAAACTAGCTTGTCATTATGAGACGAACTGCAAAACGTCGCTGCAAAAGACCTTTTCTCCTGGGTCTGCTACTTTTTCTCAATTTATCGCTGTTTGCCCAGCAGGCTGTTACCGGGGTGGTGAAGTCCCCGGACGGACCGTTGCAGGGTGTAACCGTCAAGGTCAGGGGAACCCGGGTTGCCGGTCAGACGGACAAAGATGGCCGGTTCTCTGTACAGGCGGCTTCGAATGCCGTCCTTATCTTTTCGCATGTCAGCTATGTCGTCCAGGAGGTGCCGGTCAGCGGTCAGTCGGAGCTGTCGGTGGTGCTCGCGCCGCTGAGCACGGGACTTGGGGATGTGGTTGTCGTGGGGTACGGCACGCAGAAGAAGGCCACGCTGACGGGTTCAGTGTCGGTCGTAAAGGGGGAAGACCTTGTCAAGAGTCCTCAGCCCAATCTTTCCAACTCGATGGCTGGACGTTTCTCGGGGGTAATGGCCAATAACCGGACGGGTGAGCCGGGATATGACGGGTCGACCTTTTATATCCGGGGGCTGGCTACGACGGGGAGCAATGATGTCCTGGTGGTGGTCGATGGTGTTCCCGGCCAGGTTGGCGGGCTCGAGCGGCTGGACCCGAACGATATCGAGAGCATGACCATTCTGAAGGATGCCAGCGCCGCGGTATATGGGAGCAGGGCCGCCAATGGTGTTATCCTGATAACGACCAAAAGGGGAAAGACCGGGAAACCGACGATCAACTATTCTTTCAACCAGGGTTTTGCGTCGCCGACGCGGCTGCCGAAGATGGCGGATGCGCCGACCTATGCGACGATACAGAACGAGATCCAGTATTATGACAACCCGGCGGGTGGTCTGAGCCAGATCTATACCGACGCCCAGCTGCAGAAGTTAAGGGACGGGTCTGATCCGTTGAACTATCCGAACACCGACTGGCCGAAGATCGCTTTAAAGAAGACGGCGCTGCAGAACCAGCACAGTCTTTCGGTCAATGGCGGATCGGAGAACGTGAAATATTATGTTTCGCTGGGGCTGCTGGGGCAGGACGGCATCTATAAAAATGGGGTGACGCACTATGACCAGTATAATTTCCGGTCGAATATCGATGCGAATGTGACGGACCGGCTGAAGGTCAGTCTTTATCTCTCGGGACGCGAGGAAGACAGGCGTTATCCTTCGACCTCGGCGCCGAATCTTTTCAGATCGATCTACCGGGCATATCCAACCGTCTCGGCGTACTTTCCCAATGGCAAGCCGACCTATGGCATCGAGGGGAACAACCCGGTGCTGCAGGCGACGGATATCGGCGGCACAACAGACAATCCG
>JAFDYE010000660.1 GCA_018267585.1 Bacteroidota bacterium | reverse complement strand
AATGTCCGGTTTGGAGTGATAAAATAAGAGGGAAACAGAGGTGGTAATGGTCTAATTTACGAAAAAGTAATAATATCGTCAAAGACCATAAGGAGTTGCGGACCCTTTTGGCTAAGGCTCAAATGACCCATATCTTTATATCATGAAACTCCTGTTCTTCTTTTTAACGATATGCTTCGCCCAGAGCAGGGCCAATGGCCTGGGCCCCGGCGAGCAGCCTCGACTCAGCCGGGACGGTAAAGGCGTTATCCGGATCGTCTATGGTCAAAAAGACAAGATCTACTGCGCCGCGTCCACCGACAATGGCGTCAGCTTCCAGGCACCTGTCCTTGTCGCTGAATTGCCGGGCATGCACCTGGGAATGTCGAGGGGTCCGCAGATCGCCAGCTCCGCACACTATAGTGTCATCACCGCGATGGATAAGTCGGGGACTATTCACTGGTTTCGTCTCGACAATTCAGCCGTCGAATGGAAGGACATGGGCGCCATCAACGACATGAAGGGCTCCGCTCCTGAGGGGCTGATGGGCATCGCCGCGGACGGGCAGGACAATTTTTATGCAGTCTGGTTGGATATCCGTACCGGTAAGCATAACCAGGTATATTTTTCCGTGTTGTCCGGAAATGAGCGACGCTGGTCACCAAACCGGCTGGTCTATCAGTCTCCGGACGGCCACGTATGCGAGTGCTGCAAACCGAGCGTGTATGCAAAGGGAAAGGAGGTCGCCGTT
This sequence comes from Bacteroidota bacterium, assembly GCA_018267585.1. Classification (GTDB taxonomy): domain Bacteria; phylum Bacteroidota; class Bacteroidia; order Chitinophagales; family Chitinophagaceae; genus Puia. Next base: position 2,896 of record JAFDYE010000660.1, on the reverse strand, counting down.
ATGTTCCGTAATTGGCTGGGGGGCTCCCGGGACCTGTATCTGCTACGATCTCACAACAAGGGGCGGTCGTTCGACGCCGCTCAAAAATTAGGGGAAGGCACCTGGCAATTAAATGGCTGTCCCATGGATGGAGGGGGAGTTATCATCGATGCATCCGGAGTAACGCATACCGTCTGGCAGCGCAACGGTATAGTCTATTACTGCCGGGCAGGCGAAAAAGAGCTAAGCGTTGCTAAAGGACGAACCTGCAGCATCGCAGCCGATGGAGAGACACCCATCATCGCTCTGCAAACCGGCGACACCCTGCAGCTCCTCCACGCACAACAGGAACATCCCACCATCGTTGGCGCAGGCAGCTTTCTTCAGACGATGCCCCTCTCCGGCCATCATATCCTGTGTGTATGGGAGCGCGACAACGCGATATATATTAAGAGGGTAGCTGGCGTCTGAACGGCGGAGCAGGAATATTTTGCATATACGAGGATCATAGCAACTCGTGACAGCGGTCACTTCTTTTGCATATCCTCGGAAGTATCTTGTGTTTCCAAAAACACATCCATATGACAAAGTTTGAAGAAGCCGTTCAGTCTTATAAGGCGACGGGCATCCCTGTCGACAACGTTCTACTCGAAAAGGTAGCAAAAAGCCTTGGCCCTTCCATCTTTAAACCCGATGCAGAATTTGTAGCCGCCTCAGACAAGGCCGAACTGGCTACGATCAGGAAAAATTTCCTGATCAAAAAATTAGGACTTGCCGACGGCCCCGAATTGGACAAGGCGATCGAGGAAGTTATCGACAAAATGGGCCGCTCCAATCCGCGAAAGCCCCGGGCGGTGTTTTATACGCTCTTAGTGGAGAAGTTCGGAAAGCAATCCTTATTCGCCTGATATTCAATTTGCCAGGGCCGCGGCTAACGCTTCCGTGGAAGAGCGAAAGTCAGACAGGAGAATATCCGTTAGTGTAAGGAGCAAATAGCTAAAGTGGAACGACACAAACGCGGATTTTGTATTTTGCGCCATATTCCAGCAAATGGCCATCCTCTCCAAGACGAACGACAGCGATCTGCTCCACCTGCTTAAGGATGGCCGGGAGGACGCCTTTACGGAGATCTACAACCGGTACTGGCAACAGCTGGTCGCCACCGGATATTATTATACCCGGTCGAAAGAGGCCGCTGAAGAGATCGTCAATGATGTATTGATGGGGCTTTGGCTCCGACGCGCCAGCCTGGAGATCAATTCCCTTCCTGCCTATCTCGGAACAGCCGTCAAATTTGCCGTTTTCAAAGCCATGGCCCGCAATAAGAAAAGGAACCAGGTCCTCGGCGGACAGCTATCGGATGATGCCGCGACTGCGGCGCATAACGATACAGAGCAGCACCTGGACGCCCTGTTCATGGATGAATGGTTAAGGGGCGTCGTAGAGCAACTGCCCGAAAAGGCCAGGCTTGTATTCGTCTTTAGCCGGGAGGAGGAGCTTTCCATAAAAGAGATCGCCGGCAAAATGGATCTATCTCCCAAATCCGTTGAATATCATATGACCAAGGCGTTAAAGGCCATCCGGGATTCCATCCGAAAAATGACCATTTTCCTGCATTCTTTCCTCTCCTGAAAAAAAAGTTCACTCCCGGTTTAGGGATAGAGGTCTCCAGCGTGTACTATATGTTCAAATGACGTATCTATGAACCAGGACAGACTGGACGAGCTCATCGATAAATACGCTTTCGGTACGATAAGTCCCGAAGAGCTCCGGGAGCTGCTCGATTGGTATCACTCCGCCGAGATCACCTCAGTTGAGTGGCCCATAGAGGAACCCGAGGAGCAGGACCACCTGCAGCAGCGGATGCTGATGCGATTGCAGGCGCAGATCAGGGCGACGCCGGCGATTTCCGCGCCGCCCGAAATCCCCGCGGTTCCGAAGACCACCGCGGTTCCGGACATCCCCGCGGTTCCGGACATCACCGAGGTTCCGGAGTACACCGAGGTTCCGGCCGCAGAACCGCTGGTCATCCCGATAGACGCTTCCTCTGACCGCAGCGGCGCCCGCAGGCGACTATTCCGTCCTGGTCCCTGGCAGGTGGCAGCCTGTCTGGCGATCTTATTTTCCACCATCTGGATAGCCCGCCGATATTCGTATCCTACCGGATCGCCGGCAATGGTCGAGCTGAGAAATCCTTCGGGCAAGATACTGGCTATCCGCCTTCCTGACAGCAGCGAAGTCTGGCTGAATGCGGCCACTACCATCCGGTATTCCTCCGACCTCGGCAAAGGGCATAGCGCGTCGAGAGAAGTATACCTGGAAGGAGAAGGTTATTTTGACATAGCAGAAGACCGTGATCATTCCTTCATAGTACACGCCGGATCGCTGACCACTACCGTATTGGGCACGCGGTTCGACGTAAAATCGTTCACCGGCGAACGGCAGGCTTTTATTTCCGTTATCAGCGGTAAGGTAAGGGTACGGGACAGTGCCCGCGTGCTCGACGTGCTCACTGCAGCACGGCAATTACAGGTGGATACCCGCACCGGGATCTCCACCACGGTTAGCGCCGACACCAGTCAGGTACTCGGATGGCGGCAGGGAAAGCTGCAATTTTCGGGGCAGACCATGGAAGAGATCGCCGCGAGCCTTGGAAGGTGGTACAATGTTCATTTTTCCTTTGCAAACCCGGCGATCAGCCGTTGCAGATACTATCTCAATTTTGAGAACACCATTCCGCTGCAGCAAATGCTGGCAGCACTGAGGGAGACGACCGATCTGACCTTCAGGGAAGATGCAGCACTCCATACAATCACCATTTCAGGAAATGGCTGCAATTAAGCACAAATGTAAAAAGCCGCAACCGGTGGCACCCGGTCACTTGTCCTTACCAATTTTTTATTATGCGCGTATCATT
>JAFDYE010000065.1 GCA_018267585.1 Bacteroidota bacterium | reverse complement strand
TGACCGCCATGCGCTACAAGTACGTCGTCATTTTAAAAAAGACCAACGAAAGGACCACCGATATCCTCAGCGTTCTCCTGTGCCTCTTTTCAGCGCTCGCTTTTGCCTACCACGGCCTCCGTTCCCTCCACCGTTGGTCCGTTCAGGATACCGGCCGGACCACAACCGCTCCCACCCTCTCCTGGCTCTGCATGGTCGTCTCCATCACCCTTTTAGTGGGCCTCGTCATCAACTTTATCCTCAACCGCTACAAAGGCCGGCAGGTCCGCTACCGCCACCTGCTCCTCCTCTCCGCCATCGGCTGGATCGGCCTCACACCCGTCCCCTGGCTCGGCCTCGTCTTCATGGCCCTCACCTTCCTCGAATACCAGACCAAACGCCCCCTGGAGATCGGCTTCGACCTCGACCGCATCGTCATGAATACCCTGATCCCACGGCGCTTCACCTGGACAGACTTCAACAACATCATCCTCAAGGACGGACTCCTCACCCTGGATTTTAAAAACAACCGTCTCCTCCAAAGAGAGGTCGCCGATGATGAGGACGAAGACGATGCAGATGAAGAAGAATTTAATATGTTCTGCCGCCAAAGACTAGCCGTATCCTCCGGCCTAACGGTCTAGGCGATCTGTTAAAGTTTTCTTAACGGCGTATGGAAAACTCCCGCCGCCGCATCCTGGGAAAAACTGCTTCTTATGGATTCCATATCTCTACCCGTCGTCGCCCCGTCTTTCGAACGGCTCAAACGCAGCGGCGCCTGGCTCCACGTCACAGCAGGCCTCCTCATCCTCACCCACGCCATCAGCCACTTCCGCGGCGAAGAGACCCACACGATCTACTTCTGGTGCCAGCTCATCATCTCCCTCGACATCTTCCTACTGGTCCTCGCAGGCAAAGACTCACTACGCCAGATGCCCCGCGTCAACCTCTTCTTCCGATTCGTCGAGATCATCTTCTTCCTGGGCATCGGCACCCTCATGCTAATGCAGGGACATATCCTCATCGCCATCGTCCATCACTCCCTCAGCATCGCCTATGGGTATCTCTTCTACTGTGAGCGACGGCTTCGCTCAGACGAACTCCTCTCCTTCCACCACACCGGCATCACCATCCCCGGCCTCCCGGAAAGCCGCTTCCTGCTCTGGTCCCATATCAATGAGGTAGACACCAGCTACGACTCCATCCGCATCTACACCTCGGAAAATGAAGACCTCAATTTCGACCTGCGCAATAACCTGGAGTTCGGCCAGCTGGAGCATATCCAGCTCTTCTGCCGCTTCTATCTCGGCAAATAGGCGCGGAATCCGTACCTTTGCGGATGCTCAAGGAATCACCGTTCATCCTGTTCTCCGACGGTAAGGGGAATATTTTCGAAGACACCACCCTCTACGTCACCGGCCGCAGCGGCTGGGACGCCATCCCCGTACCCGTAGAAGACTGGATCGAGCTCCCCGACGGCGGCTCCCTCTACGAACTACCCGGGCGAAGAGGCATCGGCATCGACGTCCGCACCGGCGAAATGCGCCTCTGCGAAAAAGGCTGGGCCGTCGCCGCCTTCATCCCCCCCGCGCACACCGGCCTCTACCTCTCAGCCTATGAGACAACCGCCGACGCGCCCACCCTCCCCCTGTTCTGCTACACCGCCGCCGGCTGGCACGACGGCAAATTCCACGTCCCCGCCGTCCGCATCGAACAGGATATCCGCCAGGACTGCGCCGGCTACGACTGGGACGTCATCAACCAGGGCGTCGCCTCTATCCTCAAAGCCTACCCGCAGAACCGGCTGGTCAAACACCTCGCCGACAACTGCTGCCTCACATACCACTGCCCCGCCGCCCGCAACTACTTCATGGGCCGCTGGGAATGCCCCATCCCCTCCTCCCCGGCCTGCAACGCCAACTGCATCGGCTGCATTTCCTTCCAGCCACAGGAAGAGACCATCCCCTCCACCCAGGACCGTCTCACGTTCAAACCTTCTCCCGAAGAGATAGTCGAATTCACCGTACCCCATCTCCAATCGGCCCCCTTCCCGATCGTTAGCTTCGGACAGGGCTGCGAAGGCGAACCGCTCCTGATGTGGGAGACCATACGCGAGTCCATCATAGAAATGCGCAAGCACACCGACCGCGGCAGCATCAACATCAACACCAACGGCAGCAAACCCGCAGCCGTCCGCGCACTCTGCGAAGCCGGCCTCGACAGCATCCGCGTCAGTATGAACTCCGCAAGAAAGCACGTCTATGAGGCCTACTACCGGCCGAACAACTATCGTTTTGAGGATATCGTGGAAAGCCTGAAGATCGTCCGCGGCTTTGGCGGCTGGTCCAGCATCAACTACTTCGTCTTCCCCGGCATGACCGACAGCATAGAAGAATACGAGGCGCTTCGAACCCTCATCCGCGAGACCGGCCTCTCCATGATCCAGTGGCGCAATTTCAACATCGACCCCGACTGGTACCTCGGAAAGATCAACGCCGGCGAGACCGGCGAGTTCATGGGCATCCGTCAGCTGATGGACCTGATACAGGACGAATTCCCCGACCTCAGATACGGCTACTTCAACCCGCCGATCGAACGTATCCGCGGCCGCTACGAGAAAGACTTCGCGCACCATTGAAAAAGATCATCATCATAGGAGCCACTTCCGGCATCGGCCGCGAGCTCGCCAGACGCTACGCCGAAAGAGGCGACCTGGTCGGCGTCACCGGCCGCCGCAACGATCTGCTCTATACGCTCCGCCTCGAATTCCCCAACCATATCGTCACCGAATGTTTTGACGCTACCGCACCCGACGCCACGACCCACCTCGAGTCCCTCGTCAAAAAATTAGGCGGTCTCGACCTCCTTATCTACAACGCGGGCTGGGGAGAGCTCACCGAAACCCTCGACTACACGATCGACAAAGACACCGTTGACATCAACGTCAATGCCTTCCTCGAAGCCATCCATTTCGGATGGCGCTATTTCTCCACACAAGGCCATGGACATTTGGCCACAACCTCCTCTGTCGCTGCCAACCGCGGCAACCGCCACTCCCCCGCCTACAGCGCAAGCAAGGCCTTCCAAAGCACCTATTTCGAAGGCCTCCGCATCAAGGCCCGCCATTTGAATATACCCCTCTACGTCACCGACATCCAGCCCGGCTTCGTCGACACCGATATGGCCAAAGGCCCGAGATTTTGGGTCTCCTCCCCCCAAAAAGCCGCCCGCCAGATCGCCCGGGCCCTCGACCATCACCGCTGGCGGGTCTACGTCACCCGCCGCTGGTGGCTCATCGCAAAGATCTTTAAATGGATCCCCGACTGGATTTATCACCGGCTGGGGTAGGCTACCGGCATTTTTGGCACTTGGATTGTAATTACTTATGGAAAATAAAGTATCGTCATGAAAAAGTCCCAGGTCATCGCCCTCACAACCCTCGCTACCGCAGCGGCCGCTATAACTACCATCTACCTTCTCAAGAGAAGAAAACACAACAGGCGACTGATCGCAGTCTCCAACGCAGGCTACGAAATGGCCTACGATATCCACTACCCCATCAAATACAAGACGGCCAAATAATCGTTAGCAAATTGCCAAAAATGCATATTGGCACTACCTATCTGCCAATAAATTAATAACTTGCGGATAGAGAACTCTAGGCTATGGCAGACGAATTCGAGTCCCAAAAGAACCTGAAAGCTACCGGCTACACGGCTGGCGTCCTTGCCGTGCTGGTATTCCTGTTCTTTTTCATCAGCTGGGTCCAGCCGGTTGAACCGCAACCTCCGGTAGAAGAAGGCATCGAAGTGAACCTGGGCAACAGCGACAAAGGCCTGGGAGACAACCAGCCCTACCTTCCCGGCAAACCTTCCGCAGAAGACAAGGAAAAGTATACGCCTCCAAAGGTCGCCCCTGTTGAAAAAGAGGCTACAAAAGACGTCGAGACAGACGACAACAATAAGGAAGACGCCCCGGTAGTAAAAAAGGCGGTCAATCCCAAGCCTAACGCCACAAAGCTTCCCGAAAAGGAAAAAGTAAAGGTCACGCCCAAACCGGCCAAACAACCCGAGACGGCCCCAACGCCCCCGAAACCACACCCCAAAGCCGTCTTCCACGGCGTCAATGGTACCGGCACCGGCGGCAATGACGCCGACGACTTCAAACCCGGCGGCAACCAGGGCATAGCCGGCGGACACGGTGACCAGGGAGCCCCCGGCGGCAATCCCAATTCCAACAACTACACCGGCGGAGGACACGGCAATGGCGGAGTAGCCATCTCCAGGGGCCTCAACGGAAGACATATCACCGGCGTCCCTTCCTTTACCGACGACTTCAATGAGAATGCAAAAGTCGCAGTCGACATCCACGTTGACGCAGCCGGCAACGTCGTCGATGCCACCTATCAGCCCCGCGGCTCCACGACTTCCGAAGCATCCATGAAAGCCATCGCGCTCCGCAAGGCAAAACAAGTAAAATTCAATGCCGGAGGCGACGAATCCGTCGGAACCATCATTTTCAATTTCAAGATCCACAACTAGCCGTCGCAGGCGCGAACTAACCATCGCGGGCGTATCTTTGCCCTCCTATGGATTATGCACAAACGCTCGAATACCTGTTCAACAAGCTCCCGATGTTCAGCCGCGTCGGCGCTTCCGCATACCGGAAAGACCTCACCAATACGATCCAGCTTGCCGACGCCCTCGGCAACCCCGAAAGGCGCCTGAGAACCGTGCATATCGCCGGCACCAACGGCAAAGGCTCCACCAGCCACATGCTGGCCGCCATCTTCCAGGAAGCCGGCTACAAGACAGGGCTCTACACCTCCCCCCACCTCAGGGATTTCCGCGAGCGCATCCGCATCAACGGCGAAATGATCCCCGAATCGGCCGTCGTCGACTTCGTGCAAAAGATTCGCCCCGTCTCCGAACAGATGGACCCGTCCTTCTTCGAGATCACCGTCGTGATGGCCTTCGACTACTTCGTAAAAGAAAAGGTCGAC
>JAFDYE010000659.1 GCA_018267585.1 Bacteroidota bacterium | reverse complement strand
TGAGCTCGCCTTCGCTGGCAACAGCCATCGCGTCTTTCATCAGGGTCTCGGCCTCTGCCTTCTTGCCCGTGGCGTCCAGCAGGCCAGCCTTCACCTTTAAAGTAGTGAAATTGGAGTTGATGGCGATGGCCTGGTCGATCCATACCAGGGCTTTGTCATAGCCGACCTTGTTCTGGACGCAATAATTGGCGGCGCTCGTATATCCCTGCCAGCCAAATCCCGTGGGGCCCTTGAGCTCTTCTTCCGCGTTGGTCAGCACGATATCGTCGACGGCAAATTCGATCTTTACGGGGAACTGCAGCTTTTCCCAGTTGAGCGCCAGTTCGGTGGAGGTCCGGTCGATATGCTGGAACTCGTAGGTCAGCATCTCCGTCATGGGGATCGGGCGAAGCGTGATCTTTGCCCTCATCTGATCGTGCTGGGGGTCATACCAGAAGCTGCCCCAGGACCTGCTATCCTTCGAGAGAATGACCTCGCCGGTATTGTCCCGGTTGACGACAAAGAAAAGACCATAGTCTCCGGCCGGCACCGCCTGACCTTCCACAGTGGCGGGGTGCGAGAGCCGCAGGACGGTGTTCTCGTTGGCGCCCGCGCGCCATGGAGCGTCGATCCCATTCCCAAACCCCTGTTTGTTCCAGCCATAGGGCACGAGATCACCCCATATCTTTCTACCCTTGACGGAGGGTCGCGAATAATTGACCGTCACGGTCGAGATACCGATCGTCTGGGCGACCGTTGCTGCGGGGCTGGGCGTTCTGGGAGTGGTGATGGTCTGGCTGCGGGATGAGAAAGCCGAAAGGGCCAGCAAAAGTATTGCCGGATACCTGGTAATGGTTAGCGTTGACATGGAAGCTGGTTTTGGCGATGAAGCAATCAGTTAGCATTATAAGTTACGGCCGGAGAGATATCCGATCCAACCCTTTTTATGCCAACGGCAAATCTCTATGTTTGGAAGGCGCCGCGGCGGGGGCTAACTGCTCAGCCAATAGACGATAACCGCCCACACGGCTGCAAACACGCCGCAAACCATGGCGTCCCCAAGAACGTCCCCCCATTTTTTCCTCTTTATCAACAGTTGATAAAGTACCCAACCGATCATTAACAGTACTGGAGTAAAATAGCGGAATATGAAATAGCTTTTCATTATTGTACTTCAAGGTACACTATCGCTTTTGATCATGCAACCCTTAGCCGCACGGGTTGGCGAAACATTCCGTCCGGTTTCCAATCGTTGGAGATCTAACGATGTGGAAGAGGAATCATTCCAGATCGTCGGTACCGAATAGGTTTTCGGACGAGGCACGCGGTAAGACTGCGGG
>JAFDYE010000658.1 GCA_018267585.1 Bacteroidota bacterium | reverse complement strand
CGCCGGTGGTGCAGCTGCTCGACTATGAGCTGCGCACGGGCAGGAACCTGCAGACGGGCGAGTCCTGGCCGATATCGCTGCCCAAGTCGAACGTATTGCAGTTCATCCTCGCCGACGGCAGCAAGATATCTGCCCGGCCCTCCGGCACCGAGCCCAAGATCAAGTTCTACTTCAGCGTGCATACAAAGCTGGCTTCGGCCGCCGAGTTCGACGCGAAGAACGCAGAGCTTGCCTCGAGGATAGACGGGATAATCAAGGATATGCGATTGAAATAGCAGTTTTGATGTGTTCCCCTTGTTCCACGGTTCTCTGTGGAACACAAGGGAGGTTTATTTTGGCCAGGTTATTATTCTTCTAACTTTTTTCTTTGTCTGAAAAGTTTCATCCTTCGGATCTACGGGCAATTCGAACAAGATGATTAACCTATCGGAAATGGGCGGCAGTCTGGAAAATATTCCGATGCCGCCGGACGGGAAGAAAGCAGTGTTGCAGTTAATCGATGCGAAAATAAATAGCGAAATGAAAGAAGTATTTTAAAGTCGGGAAGGCCGTCTCATTCTTTTGTGGGACGGCCTTTTGCTTTATAGCAAAGCAAGCTATTTCCCGGATTTCTCCTCGATCGTGGCGGCCATTTTCTTGCTCTGCGCCGCCAGTTGCTTCACATCTTCCTGCTGTTGCAGTATATAAAGGGTCAGCTCTTCGATCTTTTTCAGCAGGGCGGCCTGGTTCTCTCCGAGGTTCAACCCGGTGCCGGCGACGCTGTCGGCGCAAAGCCCGCCGCGGGCAGGACGGATGGAGGGATATAGGCCAGATCGGCCTGAAAACCAAAAGCCGTCCCGGCAATGCTGGAACGGCTTGGTATTTACTTTTTTACGGGTTGACTACGCGGAGCAGGTCACGCAGCCGTCCTGCATGCTGCAGGTTGGTCCGATCACGTCCTCTCCGGCTTCGGCCTGGGCAACCTGGACGGCGCTGGGATTGACCAGCGGCTCGATCATCTTGCCGCCCTGGCGCTCTACGGTGAACTGCACCGCCTGCGAAGCGGCCTGCGTGCGGAGGTAGTACATGCCGGTCTTCAGACCTTTCTTCCATGCGTGGAAGTGCATCGAGGTCAGCTTGCCCGCCGAGGGCGTATCCACGAAGAGGTTCAGCGACTGTGACTGACAGATATACGCGCCACGGTCTGCTGCCATATCGATGATATTCCGCTGCTTGATCTCCCACACGGTCTTGTATATCTCCTTGATATTAGCCGGTATCTCGTCGATGGCCTGGATGGACCCGTTGTGGAAGATGATCTTGTTCTTCATATCGTCGTTCCAGAGGTTGAGGTCTACCAGGTCTTTCAGCAGGTGCTTGTTGACGACGACGAACTCGCCGCTGAGCACCCTTCTGACATAAATGTTCGACGTGTAGGGTTCGAAACACTCGTTGTTACCGAGGATCTGCGAGGTCGAGGCCGTCGGCATGGGCGCAACGAGGAGAGAGTTGCGGACGCCGTATTTAACGACTTCGTCCTTGAGCCGGTACCAGTCCCAGCGGAGCGTGGGTTCGACACCCCAGAGGTCGAACTGGAACTGTCCCTTGCTCGCCGGCGAACCCTGGAAGGTGGAGTAGGCGCCGTCAACTTTTGCAAGGTCTTTCGACGCGGTCATGGCGGCGAAGTAGATCGTCTCGAATATCTCCTTATTCAACTGCTTGGCAGCGTCGCTCTCGAAGGGCAGACGTAGCAGGATAAAGGCGTCTGCCAGACCCTGGACGCCAAGACCGATCGGGCGATGGCGAAGGTTCGAGTTGCGGGCCTCTTCCACGGGGTAGTAGTTGCCGTCGATGATCTTGTTGAGGTTCCTGGTCACCTCGTAGGTGATCTCGTATAGCTTCTGGTGGTCGAACTGTCCGTTGATGACGAACCGGGGCAGTGCTAAAGACGCCAGGTTACAAACTGCTACTTCGTCGGTGGAAGTATATTCGATGATCTCCGTGCAGAGGTTGGAGCTCTTGATCGTTCCCAGGTTCTGCTGGTTGCTCTTCCGGTTGGCGGCATCCTTATACAGCAGATAGGGGTTGCCGGTCTCGATCTGCGCGTCCAGGATAGCAAACCAGAGGTCCTGCGCCTTGACTGTGCGGCGGGCACGGCCCTCGGCCTCATATTGTGCATAAAGTGCTTCGAATTCGGCGCCCCAGGTTTCGTGCAGACCGGGCGCTTCGTGCGGACAGAAAAGGCTCCAGTTGCCGCCGGTTTCCACGCGCTGCATAAAGAGGTCGGGTATCCAGAGGGCATAGAAAAGGTCGCGTGCGCGCAGCTCGTCCTTCCCGTGGTTCTTGCGGAGGTCGAGGAACTCGAATACGTCGGCGTGCCAGGGTTCGAGGTAGATGGCAAAGGCGCCTTTGCGTTTGCCGCCACCCTGGTCTACATAGCGGGCCGTATCGTTGAAGACGCGCAGCATGGGGATG
>JAFDYE010000657.1 GCA_018267585.1 Bacteroidota bacterium | reverse complement strand
CGGCTCGACGATCCCTACCGCAATTTCCCAGGCAGCTGGCCGGGTATATATTTCCGTGAGTCCAGCGCGGGCAGCCATCTCAGCTATGCGGTCATCCGGAATGCCAACCAGGCCGTCGTGACACAGGCGAAAGCCGTTGGCGGTCAGGCGGGGTTGATCCTCGACCAGTGCATCATCGACAACAGCTATGACGCCGGCCTTCTCGGGATACAGGGCAGCGTGCAGGCCAGCAATTGTCTGATCAGCAACTGTGGCAGGAACGTGGAGCTCGCCGGGGGCGGCAGTTATCTGCTGGAGGAGTGTACGGTTGTGGCTTACTCCAACAACTATATTTCGCATACCCAGCCGGTGCTGTATGTTGCGGACGTGTATACGGCACCGCAGGGTGGCGGTTCGGTGACGGGTGGACTGAACGCACAGTTCTATAACTGCATCTTCTGGGGCAGCAACGGTCCCGTCGACAACGAAGTGACCGTCAGCAAACAGGGCACGGGTAGTTATAGCGTCGGTTTTACCAACTGCCTCTGGAAGGTTAAAACTGCGCCAGCGGGCGTGGCCGTTACGGGGATGATAGCGAACGCCGATCCGATGTTCGACAGTGTCAACGTCTCGCGCAACTATTATGATTTCCATTTGAAGACGGGTTCGCCGGCGATCGACAAGGGTGCGCCGACGGGGCTGATGGTCGACCTCGACGGAAATCCCAGGGTGGCCGGTGCAGGTCCGGACCTGGGCAGCTATGAGAGGCAATAGGATGTGTCACTACTGGAAACATTAGTGCCTGCCCGTTGTTGTGGTTAGCGGATAATCGATACCTTACATCAAAATAAATCTTTATGGTACGCCTACTTCTTCTTTCACTTCTTTTGGTCACTGGCGGCGCCAGCAGCGTATACGATTTCAAGGTGCCCAGCCTGGATGGAAATACGATCGATCTTGCCAAATACAAAGGCAAAAAGATACTGATCGTCAATACCGCGAGCAAATGCGGGTTCACTCCCCAGTATGCAGATCTGGAGAAATTATACACGACTTACCAGAGCAAGCTGGTGATCATCGGCTTCCCTGCGAACAATTTTGGCCAGCAGGAGCCCGGCACGGCCAAGGAGATCAGCGAGTTCTGTACAAAGAACTACGGCGTCACTTTCCCAATGGCGGAGAAGGTGGACGTAGTGGCTGATAATATTCACCCGCTGTTCAAATACCTCACGGCTGAAGCAAAGAAGATCGGTGTTGCCGATCCCGTGATCAAGTGGAATTTTACAAAGTTCCTGCTGGATGAGAATGGCAAGCTTGTCGCGGTCTTCCCGAGCAAGATCAAGCCGATGGACGACCAGATCACGAAATACCTCAATTAAATAGTTTTTCGACAAAAGGGGGTCCGAGGGCTCACCTTCCCCGGAAAAAATTTTTGCCGGACATAATGAAAAAAAGAGCCCGTCTACTTTTGGCTCCGGACGGGCTCTTTTCTAATTTTACACTATGGGATTTTCCAAAGTCATTGGCCAGGGGCAGGTAAAACAGAACCTGGTCGAGCTGGTCCAGCAAAATCGTCTTAGCCACGCGCTTCTTTTTTTGGGTCCGGAGGGTAGTGGCGCTCTGCCGCTGGCGCTGGCCTTTGCGCAGTATGTGGTTTGCGAGAAGGTCAACGGTAAGCAGGAACCTGTCGCGGCTGGCCCGTCGCTTTTTGGGGAGGAGCCGGCGGCAGCGGAGAAAGGCGCGGCACCACCGCTCATGATGGACGCCTGCGGGGTCTGCCCGGCCTGCCTGAAAGCCAGCCAGCTGGTCCACCCCGATAT
>JAFDYE010000656.1 GCA_018267585.1 Bacteroidota bacterium | reverse complement strand
GCCAAAACGGTCCAGCTGCCCCTTGTTAGCCGTGTCATAGAATTTTGCCGAGCCCAGGCCCAGCTGGCGTATCTGCCAGCCCCGCATGCTGTTGGGGCCACCCGCGAAGAAGGCCTTGTAGAAGGGGAGGGTCTGTTCCCATCCGCCTCCTTCCCTGCCGTAGGCGATGCCCGCCCCTCCATAGGCGTGCAGGGCCAGTTGTGACCGGCGGAAGTCGATGTGGTGCCGGAAGTCGATCTCCCCTTTGATAAAACGCCACAGGTCTCCTTCGTCGATCTTCCGGAAGAGTCCGAACAGGGCTCCGCTGGATTCTCCGCTGACCGAAAGGAAATTGGTCCTGTTCTCGTGTTTTTTGACGGACTTATATACGAATTGATGGCTGAGCACCAGTCCGCTGCGAAAAGCCAGGTTCAGCGAGGGTATCTCGTTGAGGAAACGCTGGAAGCTGTCGGTCTTGATGAGCTTGGTATATTCGATGTTCACGGGACGCCACAGATAGGTCTTGTTCCTTTTGCTCCATTCCCAGCCGAAGGAGGCATTGAAGGACTGGACCGTAAAGAACTCTCTTCTGTCGACGTAGGAGGCGTTGACGTTGACTACCGACCGAAGGCTGTCCCGGACCCTCCTGAACCATCCTGCCAGCGGTCCTACGTCCGGCAGCAGCCGCGGGAAGGAGATGGTGTGCGAGATGCTGGCCTGTGTCGTCTGGATAAAGCTGGAGCCCAGCTCGATACCACCGCGCAGGTTGGTCGAGGTCAGCACCGATTGCCTGAAGGCATTCCTGTTACGCAGACCCAGGTTGACGTTCATGCCGAAGAGGTTGGTGGCGGTCACGATATCGTTGGTGTTGCGGCTGGCTTCCAGGTCTGCGGAAAGGGACTGTTTCTTGTTTGGATAGAGTCGCAGGGAGACGTCGAGCACCGAGTCCGAGCTGTCGGACGGAGCAAAGTTGAGGTTGGCCTGCTGCCATGCGCCCATCAGGTTGAACCGGCTTAGCGTGCGGGCCTCGTTGTCAACCTTATAAAGCCGGCCAGGCCGGAGCCGGATATTGGCCGGAAAGATGGAGGGCTTGAACTTACTGGTCCTCGATATGAGGGTAAAGCCTTTTGCTGTGGTGGTGTCGACGGTGCTGACCACGACGGTATCCTCCGTCAGGAGCGGCAGGTCCGGGTAGACGGTCACATTCCCGATGGTATACTGTGTCAGGTGCGATGAATCCCTCACCGGGCGCTGCTCTACGACGACGTTGACCGTGGGGTGCTCCCTTTTCTTCCTGAGCTCTTCCAGGAGAGCCGCCTGCTGAAAGGGGTCCAGGTTGGGGTCGATGAGCGCGGCCACCACGGTGTCCTTTACGATCACCAGGTCGTCCTTGGCAAAATAATAGTAGCCGTTGTTCCGGAACAGGGCGACCAGCCGGTCGAGCTCCGAAGAGAGCACCTGTTTGGAGTAAGGCTGCCCTTTCTTCAGGAGCGACTGGGGAAGGCTTTGCAGGACCAGTGCCTGCAGGGGCGGGCTTGACAGGTTGTAGCCGATCGAGTCCAGCCTGACCTGTTTGCCGGGGTAGACAGTAAAGTCGATCGTCACCCGTCGCTGGGTGGTCGATTCATCACGGAAGAGGTGCCTGATGTGAAAATGGTGGACGCGTACCGTGTCCCGGCGGAAGGTATCTTTAATGACGGGGTTGTAGTAGCCGGAAGCGTTGAGCAGGGCGACCATATAGCCGATCGAACGGCGGAGGTTAGCCGTGTCGAATACCGGCGGGTCCATTACCGTATTAAAGATGCCGAGTATCGAGCGCGTCTGCACCCGCAGGCTGTCGTCAAGCTGATTGGCCAGCCGTGCTGAGAGGTCCAGCTTCTCGCCTTTGCGGATATTGCCTTCGACCTTGATATTGGTCGCATAGACAAATGGCTGTGTCTGCGAGGTCTTCGCGGTTGAACAGGAGAACAGCAGCACGGCGACGGCTGATAGTAGGAATACAAGTTTGAAAAAAGATACAGTAAATTGCCGGGGCAATGGTAACAAAATCACAGGTCAAATATATTCAAAGTTTAGGCCATAAAAAATTCCGGGATGAGGAGGGGGTATTTGTAGCGGAGGGGCCAAAGATCGTGGGCGAGCTCCTGCAGGCTCCCAATCTTCGGCTGCGCCAGCTGTATGCTTTGAAAGATTGGGATGGCGCGCCGCGCCAGTCGCAGGTCATTGAGGTCGGTCCCCCGGAACTGGAACGGCTTTCGGGTCTGTCCACGCCCAACCAGGTGCTCGCCGTTTTTGAGAAGCCCTCTTTTCCCCCTCCGGACTGGGACACCGGTCTCCACCTGGTGCTGGACGGCATCCAGGACCCGGGCAACCTGGGCACCATCGTCCGTATCGCCGACTGGTTCGGCATCGGGCAGGTATTCGCCAGCACTGACAGCGCCGACGTGTTCAATCCGAAGGCCATCCAGTCCACGATGGGGAGCGTCAGCCGGGTGAACGTCGTATATGGGGACCCGGAAGCCTTTCTGGCCGGACACTCCGACCTGCCGCTGTATGCCGCGGTATTGGAGGGCCGGAGGCTCGGAGAAGTAGGACGGGTGGCCAGGGGTGCGCTGATCATCGGAAACGAATCGAAAGGTATCCGGCCCGGGGTGATGCGGCTGGCCAGCCAGCCCATTACGATCCCCAGGGTGGGGAAGGCGGAGTCGCTGAATGCGGCTGTGGCGACGGGGATCATCCTGTCGCACATAGTGGGATAGCCGCTATCTGAACTGGATGGCTTTTACCGGCTGTACCCGGCGAACTACGATGGTGGGGATCATGAGCACGAGGAAGCAGATGATAAAGGTGCCTGCGTTCACCGCCACGAAGTGCCACCATTCGAATTTGACCACGGCCTTGGAGATGAAATAGGCTTCTTCCCGAAGTCGTATAAAGCCATATTTGTTTTGCAGCCAGCCGACGAGGACAGCGATGATATTCCCCAGCGCCAGTCCGACCAGCGTGATATAAGCCCCCTGGTAGAGGAAGAGGCTCTGGATGGAAATATCGCGGCTGCCCAGTGCCTTGAGGACGCCGATCATGTGCGTCCGTTCCAGCACGAGGATGATCAGACAGGTGACCAGGTTCAGCGTGGCCACGACGATCATGATGATCAGCACCAGGACGATCGTATTGTCCTGCAGGTCCAGCCACTGGAAAATATTGGGGTAGGTCTCTTCCGTGGTACGGCTGCCCCAGGTCGCGGGCAATCGGGAGAAGATAATGCTGTCGATCACAGGCGCCTTCCGGTAGTCCGTCGTAAAGAGTTCGTAGCCGCCGATCTCGTCGCCCTGCCAGCCGTTGAGACGCTGTATCAGCTTGAGGTCGCCGATAGCGATCAGCTTGTCATAGTCTTCGATGCCGGTCTTGAAGATGCCGCTGACGACGACCGGGCGGACGCGGGGTGGACCCTGGTTCTGGATAAAATAAACGAGCACCTTTTCGCCGGCTTTCAGTTTCAGCTCGTTGGCGGTATAGGCAGACAGGACTATCTCGCTGCTGTAGCCGCTGTCGGGGAAATGGGGCCAGCGACCGCTCACAAGGAAGCTCTGCAGGTTGCCGAAGTCGTAGTCCTTCTCTACACCTTTCAGCAATATATATTCGATGCCTTCTTTGCCGCGAACGATGGCGTTCTTGGTCGCGTAGGCCTGGACCGTCGTGACGTAGGTGGTGTGACGGAGCATGCGCAGGATGGTATCGTTCTTTTCGATCGGCTGCTCTTCGGTGAGAGGACCGCTGGTGGGCGGGAAGTGCTGTACCCGGATATCTCCCCAGAGCTTGAATACCTTACCTCCGACGGCGTCCTGG
>JAFDYE010000655.1 GCA_018267585.1 Bacteroidota bacterium | reverse complement strand
GGAAGGACCGGTACCTCCCGCCAGTTCATCAGCTGGGCGCTGCAGACACTGCACATACAACCTTATCAGCACCTCCTGGAGATCGGCTATGGCGACGGCCAGCTTACAGAAGAGGTGGCCAGGACCCTACGCATTGGATTCGTCGCCGGCATCGAGCCGTCCGTCCCGTCCTATCAGCTGGCCTATCGCCGCAACCGCCGGTTCATCCGCCGGCAGCTGCTCCAGCTGCACATCGGCGATACCTGCGAGCTTTCTTATCCGTCACACTATTTTCATACGATATACGGTAACAATATTCACCTCTCCCGGAAAGACATCTACGCCGAGCTGCTGCGGCTGGCCGCACTGCTCAGACACAAAGGCCGCCTCGTGCTGCTGCTCACAGCGACGCGCGATAACCCCGATATAAAGACGATGACCCTCCGGCTGAGGGAAGCCTGCTTCGACGCCGGCCTGAAAGAAGTATATACCGAACAGCACCGGACGCTACCCGACAGCTACATGGCGCTGATCGCTCATAAAATACTATAAACCACTCGAATGCAAGGGGCGTTGCCTTTACATAATCTTTAACAGTTGTCTTTTAAATCTTTCTCTCTTTTTCATATCTCATATACAAGGATGTACACCAGCAATAAAGAACATCCGCTAACTTAAAATCTACAGATATGAAGAAGGTATTCATTCTCTCCGCCGTTATAGCCGCCAGCCTCATCGCTACAAAAAGCTACTCGCAGGTCTATGTCAACGCCCACGTCGGCTTCCGTGTCCCCGGTGCGAGAGTGTATGTCTCATCCGGACCGGCCTATGTTGCACCTCCCCCCGTAGTCTATCAACCCGCCCCTCCGCCCGTATACAATGACGAATATGCCCCTGCACCCGACCAATGTGTCCAGGGAGGCTATGAAGCCGAGTACCCCGGCTATGTTTACTACAACTACCCTGTATGGCAGGGCCACTACCGCGACCGCTGGTACTACGCACACTATCGCCCGTACTTCGAAAGAGACCACTACGCGTATTTCAACCACGGCCGTTTTGACCACGAGAGATATGAACGCGACTTCCACGGACGCGGTCATGCATGGGGTCGCAGGTGGTAAGATGAATATCCTGCTATAGATCTCAATAAGAGGAGAGGACCAACTATGGTCCTCTTTTTTTGTGTCCGGCCTGATGCCCCCCACCGGCCGCCCCATGAGCTATTTGTTAACGCCCCGTTAACGCCACAAACCGGTTAAATTTTCCCATTCACCGACGGTCTATGATTAAAATCGAATTAAAAACTTAAAATTTCTAACATGAGAACCCAACTGGTCCTACTCACCGCAGCCGCTCTCACCACCAGTACGCTTGCCAACGCCCAGCACGTCGCCCATATCCGGCACGATGTCCATCACGACAGCCGCGACATCCACCACGACAAGAAGGATATCGCCCGGGACAGGCAGGATATCCACCATGATAAGAAGGATATCACCGGCGACAACAAGGATATCGCTGGCGATAAGAAAGACATTGCCGGCGACCGTAAGGATATCAATACCGATAAAAAAGACCTCTCTG
Source organism: Bacteroidota bacterium (assembly GCA_018267585.1). Classification (GTDB taxonomy): domain Bacteria; phylum Bacteroidota; class Bacteroidia; order Chitinophagales; family Chitinophagaceae; genus Puia. Next base: position 1,524 of record JAFDYE010000655.1, on the reverse strand, counting down.
CCGACCGCCATGACGCAGCCACAGACAGAAAAGACCTTAAAACCGACAACACCGATATCCGCCAGGACAGGAAGGACATTACGCAGGACCGGAAAGAAAGAAATGACGACCTTAAGGATCACGACTACACCGACGCCAAAACAGAACAGAAGGATATCAACCAGGACAAAAAAGACCTCTCCTCCGATCGCATCGATCGCAATAAAGACGCCGCCGACCTCCGCAGCGACAGAAAAGACATAGCCGGCGACAAAAAAGACGTCTCCGCCGATCGTCATGACCTCAGTTCCGACAGGAAAGACCTGAACAGCGATCGCAAGGACAGGCATGCCGACAATAAAGACCTTTCGCACGACAGAAAAGACCTCGGTTCCGATAAGAAAGACCTCCGTCACGACCGGAAAGACCTGTCAAAAGACAAGCAGGAACTCTCCACGAGCCGGCCTACGACCACCGGCAACTAACATTACAATATAATCAGACAGCCGAAATACAAGAGGAGGACGTACGCGTTCTCCTCTTCACAGGCGAATTATTGGTTATGAAAAAATTTGTACGCCAACTCCTACTGGTTTTTTTGACAATTGCCGCCTGCCGGCCCGAAGCATCGATCGCGCAGACAGCATCAGACAGCGCAAAACCCTACCGGTCCCGCAGCTATCTCGAAATTGCCGTCAACTATCAGAGTGATAACGTCTACCTCGGTCGCAAGGATACCGTCCGTCTGCCCTATGTCATCCCCACGTTCACCTATAACCACCGTTCAGGCATCTACCTGTCCGCCTCCGCCGCATGGCTCAACGCCGCCGACGCCAATCGCATCGACCTGGTTACCCTCGACCTGGGCTACTCCGTGAAAAAAGGGCACTATACCGGCGACTACTGGTTCTCAAAATATTTTTACAACAAGGACGCCAGCAGCGTGACGTCCGGCATCCCCGCGTCCCTCAACATGTCCGATGGCTATGACCTGGGCTTTCTCAAACCAACCCTCGACCTGACGCTCGACATCGCCACCCACCTCGATTTCCAGACCGGCTTCGGACTCGAGCACAAATTCACCGCATTCGACGACGACCTCGAGATCACGCCCCGCATAGCTGCCAATGCCAGCACCCTCAATTTCTACGATAGCTATTACCGGAACAGGCGATTCCGGAAACAAAAGGGAAAGACAATCATTACCGGCACCGAACAGATAACGGCAGTTGTGACGAACGCATCCGCTTTCCGGATAATGGACTATGAGGCGAGCCTTCCGCTGAGCTACTCGCTGGGGAGTCTCATATTCAGCTGCACGCCGTCTTACGTCATCCCCGTACACCCTTCAGTGATCAGCGTAACAAGGACCTATTCGGTTACCACGATCCCCGGCACAACCAAACTTCAGACCGAACAGCTTTCCAATACTTTCTTTTTCACTGCGGGGCTTTCCTGGCAGTTCTAAAAAACAGCCGTTAGTCATCGACCCGGCTACCCTTTACAAAAGCTGCGTGGCTCGGCGCCGGAAGGGGCGAACCGCTG
>JAFDYE010000654.1 GCA_018267585.1 Bacteroidota bacterium | reverse complement strand
CCCTTCCAAAAATTCTTCCTTTACAGCTGCGACATAAAGATCGCCGGCACAAATGGACAAAAAAAATAACCCGCCTAACCCTCCCCCCTTCATCCCCCCGCTTCAACAGTGGAAGGAGGCCGAAGGCCGTGACAAGTTGAAAGAGCTCTTCGCCGACATTCTCAAAAAGGCGGACGATACCATCCACTGGTATCATACCTGCCGCCGCAAAAAAGGCAATGCGGCAAAAGCCATCCGCATTAGCGCCATCATCCTCCTGATCGCCTGCACCCTGATGCCCTACATCGCATCGATCACAGACGACAAGACAAAAATGACCATCCTCTCCATCGGCTATATCCTGGCAGGAGTCGGCGGCGGCATCTTGCTCCTCGACCGCTACTACGGCCTGACCAGCAGTTGGATAAGATTCGTCCTCACTGGAATGGACCTCGAGAATATGCGCAACGCCTTCGCCGACAACTGGCAGATCCTATACCTGGGGAGCCTTCCTCTTACAAGAGAAAAATTTGTCGACCTCGTGGCCGCAATGATCAGTTTTCAAACCAGCTTCAACGCGACAGTGAAAAAAGAGACCGAGACCTGGGCCAGGGAATTCCAGCAGAACCTCAAAGACCTCATGGCCGCACTCCAGCAAAAAGGCGAAGAGCTGCGGCAGGACCTCGAAGAACAACGCCAGGCCATCGCAGACAAGGACCAGCCAGCCCCCACGATCGACGAAGTCCCCTCCGAGGTCCTCCGCGAGGCGATCTCCGCCAACTATTCAAAATGGAGGGACCTCTTCGGTGTCGTTGCCGTCAGCGTCGGACCCAAGATGACCGGGGGCCAACGGACAGCCACCAACAGCCTCATCTTCTCCCCCACGAAGAAGATAGAGGAAGGAGACCGGCACTTCGTCCCCATCCCACCTGTCATCCGCTATAAAGCCGCTAACGGGGAGACCTATAACATACCCACCGACGTCCAGGCCACCGGCAGCGCCATAAAAGCGTCGATAAAGCCAAAAGGCCTTTGCGACAATTCGATACCGAAAAGGCCGGGCTGCTCCGTCTCAAGGGCCAATGATAACGACAACTCCGGGACCTTCGGACTGGTAGTATTCAGGAACAAGAATACGTTCCTGCTCAGCTGCTACCATGTACTCTGCGCCGGCGAGCTCAACGCAGGGACCGTCCTGTTCCCAACCAACGGCGTGACCGACGCCACGGTCGTCTCACCCAGCAAAGACGACAACCCCAACGGCCTGGCCCTGGGCAACGTGACGGAAGGCGAGCTGGACAACCAGATCGATGGCGCCATCGCACTCATAGACGACCCCATCAACGTCATGTCCACCATCTGTTCGCTGGATTTTGCGCCTAAAGCCGCACTGATCGTCACCGATGAGCAAGCACACGAAAGACACCCGGTAGTTTCCGTCGGCCGCACCTCCGGCGTCATCACCGGCGCCATCCGGACCGCCTTCGCCAACTGCGACATCCATTACCGGATCGGAAATCAATGGAAGGTGAGGACGCTCGAAGGACTCATTTGTACAGACCAGGTCTCACAACCTGGCGACTCCGGCGCCGCCGTACTGGACAACGATCACAACGTCATCGGCATCATCGCCGGCAACTCCGATGAATTCACCTATATAATTCCCATCCGGAGGCTCTTATCCCGATTTTCTGTCACGCTAAAAGCACAATAATATGAAACAGCTCATTCTCTTCTTCCTTGGGTCCACTCCTGCATGCCTGTTGGCCCAGCACTATGAGATAAAAAAGGATGACCTCACGGCCACGGCCACATTCACAAAGTCCGGCAATAAGCTCGACGCCAGTACGCTGGCTGAGGCCTATATCCTTTTCCCGGATCTCAGCGCGGACGACCTAAAGAAGCTCAAAGTCACAGTACACAAGAAGGCCGACGCCCTCGCGCCGGATGCCGCCACACCCAATAAATTCCCCATATCAGACCTGCTGACCTCCACGTCCTCGGCCTTCGACATCTTCTTCGACAACCAGCAAAAAGGCACCGTATCGTTCGACTTCACCGCGGCCACAACTGCCTCCGCCGCGAGCGACGACTCCGGCACACCGGATACCACGATTGAGGCCTATGTCGGCGCCCTCGCCAGCGCAAATTTCGTGGGCAACAATAAATTCCTTTCCAACCTCACGCCCATAATCAATTTGGGCGGGGTCGTCCCGCTGGTCAAACAAACCGGGAGCTTCTCCTGGGACCTCGACATCAACCCCTACATCGGCGCAGACGTGGCCAGCAAAGACACCGCCACCTTCCTGCCCTCGCTAATGCTCTATGGCCGCGCCGGCCTCTCCCTCAACAATTACCTCAACTTTGACATCAGCGACAAGCTGCGGTTCGTTTTCATGCCGTTCGGCTTTGGCCTGAAATTCATCCCCAACCTCCTCGACTCCGGTAACACGATCATCCAGCACAATATCCGCGGAGGCATAGCCTTCAGGTACACAGACGTCTTCGTCATCGGCGCCCAGCTGACACATGGCTGGCACAACCTCACTTCCGCTTCAGAGGTCAACTACAAGAAGGCCTTTGGCACAGCAGCCACGGACATCGACTATATCACCGTCATCGGCCAGTTCAGCTTCAAAGGGAAAAAAACCGGAGCCTCCAACTACATCTTCTTCGAATGGAGAAACTTGCTGTCCCGCAAGCACTACGAAGGATTGCCCAACAGCGCGATCCTGACACTGGGGCTGCGGAAAACACTAGAGTTGACGGGTGGCGGCGTATTTGCGGCAGCCGCCAATAAAAAGCCGGCAGGCGGAAGAAGAAGGGCGGTGCACTACCCCTTATAGCCCACCACCTGTTCCTTTCCAGTGCCCGGATCAGGTGTCTTCATTAATGTTGTTGACTTAAGCAAGAAAAGGTGTTTTCACGGTGGGGTGAGTATTGATAATAAAGTAATTTGTAATCAATATATTTACGAAAATCCTTAAGCCAAAATGGAGGTTGCAAAATGAGAAGAAATATTTTCTTGCTGCTATTATTGTTCCCATCTTTTGTTTTTTGCCAGACTCCGCATTATAGCCAATTGGGTAGTGGAGTTCCCGGATTTCAATCTGTACATGGCGACACTGCAAGGAGACACCATTTTGTTCCCAAACATAATCGACTTCTTTTTTACAAGTATGACGGGAGTGCACTGTATTTAAAAGACAGGGATACTATTGTATGCGAAGAGATATACAGAGGCAGGTATGACGGGCGGACAGCGGATTGGATACTTTTTCATAAGACTATTAACCAGTATCTGGAGCCTTGCTATGTGGCACTATCAGATATGAACGATATCGAGGCTGCCTATGTCGCCCAGGCGAATGCACTTGACAGTATAGCGAAGGAATCGGAATTGCGTCAGGAAGAAGCCGTTAATTATAAGACACATGTGTTCCGGACAGCCGTTATGCCCGTCATTATACTTATGCTGATTAGCTTGTTCGTGCTGAAAAAATGGTATATAAAGGTAGCCGGTTTCTTTTTCCGGCTGACGGAACATTATGTGACGACGGCTATTGGACTTGTGCTACTGATACCGATAGGCATCTTTTTTATCAACGAATTTGACTTTTCACAATTGCAATTACGATCGCAGCCGATGACTTGGGTATATAAAAGGATAGGATTTGATGTCAACTTCCTAAATTGGCTGAAACCTGAAGCATATTCGTTCTGGCCGATAGCCTCGTGGCAGCTGCAACATTTTCTGCTGGCGATGTCCTTATTTTTTTCGACGTGGCTGATGGGCGGTTTTTTTGTCAACGCGATCGCGGGTTTTCTTACGGCTCCCCGGGATGCCACCATTGAAGGGGCTTCGTATAATGGCGGTCAGACCATTTATGTCCGTTCCTACACTCCAGCCAGTGATGGAGCAGATATAGATTTTAGGGCTGTCATGAAGTACTACCTCATTTTTTCCGTTCTGGTCCCCCTGATGTACTTTCTGGCATTCATCCTATTCGGCACTTCCAGTTATGATCAGACCGGCAGACCTGTTGAAAACGAGTTGCGACCAGTTCTAGTCGGTGCTGTCCTGTTACTGATTGTTTCTCTTGTGGGACGGAGGCTGCACAGGAAAGGATCCTCGATAATGGGGTGGATTGGAAAAATTGCGCTTTCTTTCCTTGGGCTTGCTGTAATCTTCGTCACGCTGCTGACTGCGGTGCTGGTCGCAAGCTGGCTAATTTATTTGCTGCGCTAGCAAACAAAGTTGGTATACAGAATGATTGAAAAAATTAACGTCGTTGACTTAACCAAGAAAAGGTGTTTAAACAGTTGGGTTAGTTTTGCCGTCACGCGAACGGCCAGGAAGGGGCCTTCACCAGGAATCGGCTGCTTCCATTCAGTTATCTGATAATCAGCATACTTAGGATG
>JAFDYE010000653.1 GCA_018267585.1 Bacteroidota bacterium | reverse complement strand
CGCTCTCCCTCCCATCAACGTTCTCCCACCCATCCGCGACCTATTTCCCATCGGCGCCCCCCCTACCACCAGTATCCCTCTCCCAACCGTTGTCCCCCTACTCTTCCCCCGCCTGATCCTCCTCCCTCGCCGGCCCCTCCTCGGAAGGCCCGAGCCCCCCGGCCTTCACCACCGCGTACTTCCCAAACTTATTCTTCACGTCATCGATAGCCTTGTACAGCTGCGCCTTCTTCTGCGTATTCTCGAATAGATTGGTCTGTATAGCCTCCGAGGTCAGCTCGCTCAGCCGCACCCCCAGCAGCCTGATCGGCTCACCCCTCCGCCAGAGCCGGTGAAATAGCTCCTTCGCCTTCGCGATCAGCTCATCGTCATAGAACGTATAAGGTATGGTCACCTGCCTCGAGGTAGTCTCAAAGTCGCCATAACGGATCTTGACGGCGATACATCCCGCCGTCTTGTCGTCCTGCCTCAGCTCATACGCGACTTTTTCCGTCATCCGCACCAACTCAGCCATCAAAAACTCCAGATCGGTCTTATTCTCTTCAAAGGTATTCTCCGTGGAAATGGACTTCGCCTCATGGTAGGGCACCACCTCGCTGGTGTGGATCCCCCTGGATTTGTTGTACAGCTCGGCGCCATACTTTCCAAACCGCCGCTCCAGCTCCGCCATCGGACGTTCGCTAAGGTCGCGGATCGTAAAGATCCCCATCTCCTTCATGGCCAGATAGGTCTGCTCCCCTACCCCCGGGATCTTGTTGACACCCAGCGGCGCGAGGAACTCGCGCTCCATCCCCGGTGGCACCTGTATATAACCGTTAGGCTTTGCTTCCTGGGTCGCGATCTTCGAGATCATTTTGTTCGAGGCCAGGGCAAACGATATCGGCAGCGTAGTAGCCCTAATGATCTCTTCCCGCAGGTCGATCGTCCATTTCCAGGGATCGTGCCAGCGGTCCATGCCGGTGAGGTCGAGGTAGAACTCATCGATCGACGCCTTCTCAAAAAGTGGCGCCCGCGCCGCAATGATTTCCGTCACCCACCGCGAGTACTTGCTATACTCGCCCCGCGCATTGCCCACCACCGTCGCGTGCGGGCAGAGCCGCAGCGCCGTCTTCATCGGCATCGCCGAATGGATGCCGTATTTCCGCGCCTCATAGCTGCAGGCCGCCACCACACCCCGCTCGCTGTGTCCACCCACGAGCAGGGGCTTGCCCTTCAACGAAGGATCGTTGATGCATTCAACCGACACAAAGAAAGCGTCCAGGTCAAAATGGGCGATATAGCGTTGCGGGGAAGCCGGTACCTCAGTCACGCCATAAAGTTACGACTATTGCCGCTTCTTACCGGACATCCACTGTTTCCAAAACCGTTCATCCCGCCAACCGGTACATGACACAAATATCTGACTAATAAACTACTACGGTTCTGGCATCGCATTAGTGACCCCTCTCAGATACACAACGAATCCACCTGCGAGGGTTTCAACGTCAAAAAAGACCGCATCTGTCTCTCGGTCGTCATCGCGCTGCTAACCGTTGGAGGTCAGGCGATCGCAGCGGCGAGGACTAATCCGGCAAAGAATTTGCGACCGGAGTGAAATGATTCGTATCGTACTTATCCTTTTGCTACTTGTGAATAACTCCGCCCGCGGTCAGATGCGCGTGGGCCTGGATAAGGATAGCCTGCGAAGGATCCTGATGACCCATCCTCCGGACACGGACAAGGTAGCGACACTTATCTTGCTGGGCCAGCAATACGAGAACATCCAGCCCGATACGGCCATCTTATACTATCAGCAGGCCGGTCAGCTCAGCCAGCAGCTCAACTACCCCGCAGGCACCATCCGCTATATCAACAACTACACCGCGGTCCTCAACGTCCGGGGCCGGTTCGACGAGGCCCTGCGCCTCAATCTGCAGGCGCTTCAGATCGCGGAGTCGCACGGCCTGGACCAGCTCTACACCAAGGCGCTCATCAACACCGCCGCCGCCTATCAGTACAAGGAAGACTATCCACAGGCCGCCGCCTGGTACCTGAAGGCCCTTCCCCGCCTGGCGACGGTCGGCGACGCCCAGTCCCTGTCTCTCGTCTATGGCAATCTCTGCAGCCTCTACCGCGCACTCGGGCAGCCCGACAAGGCCCTGGGTTATGCCCGCAACAGCCTGCAGCAGGCG
>JAFDYE010000652.1 GCA_018267585.1 Bacteroidota bacterium | reverse complement strand
TTTTCCTTTGGGCAGGCAGCTTCACCTTTTGGCGGGCTGAACGGGGTTTTCGGATCAAAAGCAGCCGCAGTGGGCGGGTATGGCTGCGGCTGACGATCGGTCTGGCGATCGTCTTTCTATGCGGGCAGGCGAAGGAATATTTTTCATTGTTGCACGATCACCATCTTGCCATGAGCAGTGGGCTTTTCGGAACGGCTTTCTACACGCTAACGGGCTTTCACGGCCTGCATGTGCTGGTTGGTATCCTGCTTATGAGCATTCTATTGGTCCGTATGAATAGGGGGCCTACGGTTGTCGCCCCGGCCGTAGTGCGGGCGATCGGTGTTTACTGGCATTTCGTTGACGCGGTATGGGTAGTGATCTTCGCGATCGTATACGCGGCGCCTCACCTTTTAAACGGTTTTTTATGATGGCAGGCGAATATACAATGAGCGTCCATATGGCTCTCCAGATCGTCTCGATACTCATCGGCGGGCCCCTGGCCGTCGTGGCTTTGCCGGCGGGATGGACCGACAGTTCGCCCGCGCGTCGTCTTTCGAGGATATTGTGGGGCCGCCCCTGGCTGGCGTGGATGACCGGTACGGGTACGATGTGGTTTTGGCATATACCGGCCGTGCATCACCTGGCCATGAGAGCGGCAGATGGAAATAAGGGGTTTGCCGTATTGCAGGTGCTGGTCCTGGTGGCGGGTGGAATGCTCTTTAGCTGGCCACTGCTGACTCCGCACCGGAGACTAAGGATCCACCCGCTCGCCGGGATCGTCTATCTGGCAACGGCTTGTGTCAGTTGTTCTCTTATGGGATTGTTGATCACTTTTGCACCCGTGGGTATCTACGCGGGTATAACCAGGCAGGACATGCAGACGGCGGGACTGATCATGTGGATCCCCGGGTGCCTGCTTTACCTCGCCGGATGTTTGTTGCTGTTAAGGCGATGGTTATTCGAGGAGTTCAGATCGAGGACCATTTTTAAATAATATACTATGGCGAACGGAGATTTGAAAAACGGAAAAAAAACGGCGCACGGAGAAGATCGCCAGGAAAATATCCCGGAGGCCTTGGCGAAGGGTTGGGAAAATGCTGTTCCGGAACAGCTGCCGAAGCCCACGTATTGGCCGTTCTTTTTCGCACTGGGGCTGACCTTCGTGCTTTGGGGAATCCTGACCATGTGGGTCGTCTGGGTCGCGGGGGCCGGCATCTCGATTATTGCTTTGGCGGGTTGGGTAAAATCATTGAATGATGAATGAAATTAGAACCGATGAGGGCAGAAGAAAGTTTTTGATAAAGCTTGCCCTTGGTATGGCGGGGATATCAGCCATAGCGGCGAGCGTGCCGGTGCTGGCGTCCTTCTTTGCTCCGCTGCTCGAACGCCCTTCCGGCACCTGGCGGCCGGTGGCCGACCTCGAGGGCTTTGACCCGGGGAGCACCCGGCTGGTCCGTTTTGAGAATTCCGACGCGGAAGCCTGGTCCGGGAAGACGGCGAGAACTGCCGCCTGGTTACGACGGAACGGTGACAATTCCTTTACGGCCTTTTCGGCCAACTGTACGCATCTAGGTTGCCCGATAAGATGGGAGACGGAGGCGCATCTTTTCATGTGTCCCTGTCATGGCGGCGCTTATTACCCGGATGGGACGGTCGCG
>JAFDYE010000651.1 GCA_018267585.1 Bacteroidota bacterium | reverse complement strand
CAATGGGAATCTTTTGACCTTCACGGACCATTCCTATTCGATCGGAAAGAACGGCCAGACCGTAAAGACCGGCAACTATACCATCGCCGAAGACCACAGCTTTAATGCGCTCGTCGTGCCGGCAGGCCAGTTCATCCACCGGATAGACTACCAGGACTCGGTACAGCAGAAGGTCTTTTTTCAGATCAACGGAGATACGCTGACCTTCCTGTCCGGGATATTCGCGCTGGACAGCGGGGTCAAGCTACAGTATATGAGGGCCCCGAATTAGAAATTTCCGCATCAACCGTTCTGTGCAAGAAGAACCCCCGCTTGCGGCGGGGGTTCATTCCTTATTTCGTTGAGAACTGGTAGACCGTCGTGGTATGATAGGTCTGTCCGGGTTTTAATTCTGTCGAAGGAAAGGAAGGCTGATTGGGTGAATCGGGATAGTGCTGTGTCTCGAGGCAGAAGGCGCCGCGGTAGTCGTCCTTTTTACCATTTTTTAGCGGATTGGATCCGGTCATGAAATTGCCGCCATAGAATTGTATTCCCGGCTCTTCGGTGAGGACGTTCATCACGATGCCGCTCTGGTCGCCCTGTACGGTTGCGGCCAGGGTCAGTCCGTGGTCACCCGCCGTCCTGTTGACAACAAAGTTATGGTCATAGCCTTTGCCGTATTTCAGCTGGATATTGTCCTGGTCGATCCTCGAGCCGATGGCAGTGGGCGTACGGAAGTCGAAGGGCGTATTGGCCACCGCCTCGATCTTGCCGGTGGGTATCAGGGTCGAGTCGACAGGCGTATACTGGCCGGCGTTGAGCCGCAGGGTGTGATTGTTGATAGTCCCGTTGCCCTGTCCGTTGAGATTGAAATAGGTGTGGTTGGTGAGGTTCAGGACGGTAGCCTTGTCTGTAGTAGCTTCGTAGCTGATCTTCAAAGCGTTGCTGTCGGTCAGTGTATAGGTCACTTTCACCTTCAGGTTTCCGGGGTAGCCTTCTTCGCCGTCTTTGGAGAGATAAGAAAGCTCAACTGTATGGTCGTCCAGCTGCCTGCCGGTCCAAAGGACGTCGCCGAAACCTTTCTTGCCGCCATGGAGCGAGTTGGGTCCATTGTTCTTTGCGAGCGTATAGGTCTTGCCGTTCAGCTTGAATTCGCCCTTGGCGATGCGGTTGCCGTAACGGCCGACGATGGCTCCGAAATAAGTTTCCGGCTGGTGGAGGTACTTCCCGATGCTGTCATAGCCGAGGGCTACGTCCGTAGGGACGCCTTTGCTGTCCGGGACGATCAGGCTGACGACGCGGGCGCCATAGTTGGTAATAGCGGCCGACACATTTTTATTCCTGAGGATGTACAGGGCCGTTGACTGGCCGTCGACGACATCTTTGAACGCAGCGGTGTCGGGCAGGGTCGCAGCGGGCGCCTTCGTGGCGGTCGAGTCAGTGCCAGCAGTTGCTGCCGGTTTTTCATTGCCGCCGCAGGAAGCCAGCAGGCTTGCCGCACAAGCCAGGGAAAACAAAAAACGTTTGTTCATATAAGCAAGTGTTTATTGATTACTCACCAAGAGAGGTACCGTTCTCGATCTGCCCGATATAGACCTTCATATCCTTCTTCATCGCCTTCCGGTAGACCGGCGCCAGTCTTTCGACAAGACCGTCGATAGCCTCTTCCTTTACCAGGTTGATCGTACAGCCGCCAAATCCGCCGCCCATCATGCGGGCGCCGATGACCGCGGGGTCCCCCTTCACCTGGTCTACCAGGAAATCCAGCTCGGGGCAGCTGACGGCATATTTGCGACTCAGCCCGTCGTGCGTGGCGAACATCTTCCGGCCGAAGGCGGCGATATCGCCTCTTTCCAGGTCTTCGGTCGCAGCGAGGAGACGGGCGATCTCTTCGACCACGTATTCGCATCGCTGGTTGACCAGGGCGTCGACGGGCGCCACATAAGCCTTCAGCATATCGGGGGTCACGTCCCGCAGACTCTTCACCTCGGGGTGATGGGCCTGTATGAGCCGCACACCCGCCTCGCACTGCTGACGACGCGTATTGTATTCGGAAGAAGCCAGGGAATGTTTGACATTGGTATCCAGCAGGACGATCCGGATGCCCGCGGTATCAAAAGGGACGTAGGCGTATTCCAGTGACTGGCAGTCCAGCCGGATGACGTGGTTCTTGCGTCCGAACATGCTGGCAAACTGGTCCATGATGCCGCACTGTACCCCGACAAAAACGTTCTCTGCCCGTTGCGCCAGCTTCACCATCGTCATCGGGTCCAGCCCGAGTCCGAACAATTGATTAATCGCAAATGCCGTAGCGCATTCCAGCGCCGCGGAGGAGGACATGCCTGCTCCCAGCGGTATATCACCTCCAAAGACGCAGTTGAAACCACCCAGCTCGTGTCCGAGCGACTGTATCTGCTGGACTACGCCGAGAATAT
>JAFDYE010000650.1 GCA_018267585.1 Bacteroidota bacterium | reverse complement strand
TCCATAGCCGGCCTCATTCCCCAAAGACCATAGGACGACACTGGGGTGGTTGCGGTCCCTGATAACCATCCTCTCCATCCGGTCGACAACGGCGGGAAGCCATTCGGGTCTGTCGCCGGGAAGAATGCGCCTATGGTAGCTGATGCCATGGGTCTCCAGGTTATTCTCATCCATCAGGAAGATCCCGTTCCTGTCGCAGAGCTCATACCAGCGCGGGTCGTTGGGATAGTGAGAAGTTCGGATAAAATTGAAGTTTCCCTGCTTGATCAGCCGGATGTCCTCTTCCATTCTTTCCCGGGTGGGTGTATAACCGGTCCCCGGGTCCGCCTCGTGCCTGTTAACCCCTTTTATCTTTATCGATCTCCCATTTACCCATAGTTGCTTGTCATGGAGCTCCACTCGTCTGAAGCCCAGGTCCACCCGCCGGGTCTCGATCACCTTCCCGTCCTTCAGCAGTTGCACCTGCGCGTCATAGATCGCCGGAGTCTCGGGCGTCCATAATTCAGGCGCTCTCACGAGCACCCTTGCCGTGCTATCTTCATCCCCCAATCCCGGCCGGCCCCGCCCCGCCGGCGCCGTCAACAAGGACCGGCCATCAGGGGCAATCACGCCGGGACCCTTTATCAAGAGCCGGAGAGAAAGTCCGTCGACAGGCGATCCTGTGGCATTGCGCAGCCGGTACCGCAGGGCCACAGAGGCATTTCTACAGGCGTCGTCAAGCCGCGCGTCGACGTAAAAATCCCAGACCGTCACGTCGGGAGTGTGGTATAGAAAGACGTCCCTGAAGATGCCGCTAAGCCTCCACATGTCCTGGTCCTCCAGGTACGATCCGTCGGAGAACCGGTAGACCTCCACCGCCAGCATATTGACGCCGGGTCTCAGGGACGCGGTGATATCGAACTCAGCCGGAAGGCGCGAATTCTCGCTATACCCCACCTTTTGCCCGTTGACCCACACATACATCGCCGACCCGACCCCGGCAAAATGAAGGAGGGTACGGCCTCCGCGCCACCCGGCAGGAAGCACAAAGGTCCGTCGGTAGGACCCGACAGGGTTGCGGTCCCTGAAAGAAGTATAATTCGCCGGAGGAGCGTCCATGACCCTCGGCACATTGACCTTAAAGGGATAAATGGAATTGGTATAGATGGGCGTCCCGTAGCCTTGCAGCTCCCAGCAGGAGGGTACCGGTATCTTCTTCCAGTCGTCGACGTCGTACCCATCCTTAAAGAATGCCTTCGGACGTGAGTAAGGGTCGGGGGACCATTTGAAAGACCATTCCCCATCCAGCGATAACACCCACGGAGAATGATCATAATCGCTCTTCCAGCCCGACGCAGCATCGGGATTTGGCCAGGCCGGGTTGCGGGCCGCCAGCTTGTTGATGCCAAAAATGCGAGGATCCTGCCACTCTGCATGGTCATAAGATTCCCTCGCTGTATCCGGTGTTTGGGGTAGGGTCTGCGCAAGGCAGGTAGTATACGCGATCAGGCTCAGAACTACTGCTGCCTTCACGCCTCTCAGGATTCCATTCATGCCCCCAATCTATGGAACAACCATTAAATATTGCTTAATAACCGCTTAATAGGACGATCAACGTTGAAAATCGTTCAGATTTCCCGGTAAAGACATATCGCCCCCCTGTTATTCTCTCCGGAATTTCACCTTGCTGTCGATATTTTGCGCCGTTTTTATTCCCTGTTTTGTACCTTCCTCCACCGCGTGACGGGTATGGATACCCCCATACACTCTCGAAATGGCGATAGCATTGGCAAATTCAAGAAAAGAATTATAGGAATAACTGCCCATATCCTCCGAACCTTTTCCCAGATCGATCATTTTTCCTTTATAGGTGTCGTTTATGAAACCTGCCTTATCACCAAATATCGTAGTGAGCGCCTGAGCAAACGCTCCGCTAAAAACCGCATGGTTTGCGGGATAGTCGGGATAGGGCGGTGTCGAAATAAAAGGCTTCCACCACGTAGCCGGGTCGCTGGAGGGTTCTATGACCCTGCGAATGAACTGAAAGGGCCTTTCCTGCATGAAATGAAATTTCCCTTTCATCGAACCAATAGTGGCATCAAACAGGCTCATACCGGTCCTCGCATAGGCATATGCCGCAATATCGAGTGCCGGATCCTTTTGATCAAGGATTTGTTTGAATACCGCAATATAGCTGGATCCTGAAGGATACCCGCCCACGGCCGGGTCATCATAATATTTGGCCAGACGCTTTTGATCATAGGTCAGGCTTTTCGAGAGGTCATACACCTCCTTATAATCCTTATAATAAGGAGAAGTTACATCTTCGTCATTATAAACATATGGCGTCGAGGTTACGTTTTCGATGCTGCCGGCGACCATGGTGCGGGTGTCGCCCCAGTAGGCAAGGCCGTTGGCGATAGTAGGGTTATTATTTTCCGGCCACCACAGGCCCGGACTGTTGTTGGTCAACACCAAAGGCGGCAGGGAAGACCATGGATGATCTGTAGCGGACCAGCTGACGACTTTCCCGGCTACGGCTTTCCCGAAGGCTATCGACCGTTGGAAGATCGCGGTGTCGCCGATCTCTGCCGCATAAGCGCCGTTCAATTGATCTTCGAGTTGTTGCACCGCATCGTTGGTGGCAGGCGTGAAGGTAAAAAGTCGCCTGGTCATTTCGGCAAGGGCGGCATTGGCACAGGTGGGCCAGTGGTAGGCTTTGCCAGGCTCCGCCTGAGGCATTTGGGGCATTTCGTTCAGTTGGCCGGAGAGAGTTTGGTAGCCGGGCATGCCGGGCACAACAGATTCGTATAACGCGACGCCGCAATAAGCCATGTATCTGCCGGCATTGACCCCATAAGAGACAGCGGGACTGTACAGCAACGGCAATTGAACCCCCAGCCATTTTTTTACGACGTCCGACGAATAGGTCTTGGTCTGCTGCTGATGACCGTTGGTGTCCGGGTTCGAATGTTTCCGGCAAGAAAGATTAGACAATGATACCGTGGCGATCAGCACCATTGCGTAGACGATTTTCTGTTTCATTTTTTAGTATTTAGTATTAGTTAGCCGGAGCAAAATAGCAACAGGTTTTTCTACCATGAACTCTAATCGCTTAACAGAACTGTTTGCCGGCAACAAGGCGGGTATGACGGGTGTGTGGCTTTCAGAAGATAAAAATGTCGTATGTCTTTAATTGAATGTCGTTTGTCTATTTTGTCCTCAGGTGAGACACTCCTATGGCCGAAATTGCTTAAATTGGGTATAGCAAGCTACCAGCCTGAATATGAGCAAAACGAACGAGTTTATCTTTTCACCGAAGTACGGGGTGCTGCGGCACGTCTCGTTCTGGCTGTCATGGCTTTTGGGATGGACCTGCTTCCTGACGCTGATCTGGTCGGGATTCACCGGCAATCTCATTCGCATCGGACTTTGGATCCCGGTCTTTACGATCTTCGGTTACCCCGTTGCATACATTGCCATTCCCAGACTGCTGCTGAAAGGCAAATACTTGCTATTCCTGGTCTCACTCATTTTCTGGCTGGTAGTCGGATGGTTCCTGACCGTCAATTACCTGCGGTATGTATCGGCTCCGGCGTTGGACCGGATGCACATGCCGCACGGGGAGGACTATGCATGGCAGTGTTTCCTTTGCGTGATAACCACCACCGCCAGCTTCTCTTTTTTATCACTTGGCAAACAGTGGTTGCTGAAGCAGCGGGACTTCCTGCGGGCGCAGCAGGAAAAAATAACGGCCGAGCTGCAGCTGCTGAAAGCGCAGGTGCATCCGCATTTTCTATTCAATACCCTTAATAATATTTATTCGTTCTCTCTCGATGGGTCGCCCAAGACACCTGAACTTATCCTGAAACTTTCGTCGCTGCTCAGCTACATGCTTTATGACTGCAAGGCCGAAGAGGTCAGGCTGGAGAAAGAGGTGGAGATCATGAAGAACTATATAGGCCTGGAAAAAGAACGCTATGGCGATACAATAGAGATCTCCTGGACTGCGGAAGGGGACATCAGCGGGCATTTCATATCACCGTTGCTGATGCTTCCCTTTCTGGAAAACGCCTTTAAGCACGGCGCATCGGAGCAAATCGAAAAACCCTGGATGGCAGTGGACCTCTCTGTTGCGAATAATATATTAAAATTCAAGATCACCAATAGCAAGAACGAATATATATCGCTCAGCAATAATGGCATTGGTATCGACAACGTAAAAAGACGTCTCCAACTCCTTTATCCCGGAAAACACGAACTGAAGATCAACGACGAGGGAGATTTCTTCGCGGTTTCATTAATGGTCAAACTTAGCGCCGGCATCTCGGCCAATACAATGCCGGGTCGAACTCTTGTAACCGCCCAAACTTTTGCGTCATGAAGCTTCGTTGCCTGCTTATAGATGACGAGCCTCCGGCACTGAAAGTGCTGGTGAAATATATTTCTTCGCTTAATGATATGGAAATTGTGGGCCAGTGCAGAAATGCGATCGAAGCATTGGGCGTATTGCGGCACAAGACCGTTGACGTCATTTTTCTCGACATAAAGATGCCCCGTATCATTGGTACGGAATTCTTAAAAAACCTTTCCCATCCGCCCAAAGTGATCTTCGTCACGGCTTACAGGGAATATGCGATCGACGGCTTCGAGTTGGATGCAGTGGATTATTTGGTCAAGCCCGTTTCCTTCGAACGTTTTTTTAAATCCATCACCAAATTGAACCGGATGATGGGCCGTGAGGTGTCTGCAACCGAAATAAATGATGAACCCGACCCTGCCGCCTTCATTTACCTGAAAGTCGACAGGGACATGAAAAAAGTTTTTGTCAACGAGATCGAATACGTCGAGAGCTGGAAAGATTATGTAAAGATCTTCATGACGGGAGGCAGGCATTTCCTGGTAAAGCGCGCCATCAGTGTAATTGAAAATATTTTATCCGATCACAAGTTTGTCCGGGTGCACCGATCCTATATCGTCTCACTCAACAAGGTCTCCGGCTACAATGCGCTGGCCGTTCAAATAGGACAACGCGAGATCCCCATCGGGCGGCTATACAAACAGTCGGTAATGGACCGGCTCCAGAGCAAAAGATCGTCATAGATCAACCCCCGCGGGCCGCCCCGCGCTCTGCTCTACCCCTTACCATTTTACTAACCACGACCACGCGAACCACATTCCTCTATCGCACCGGTCCCCGATAGGCTGGTCATTGTCTCAGTCCCTTATCTCACGCAGTCCTACCTCGAACATTAGTTGAACATTTCGGCCGGAAGGGAATGTAATGGGAAGGATTGTCTCCAACTGGGAATGCCCACACCCCCCGATACCGCGTCGCGCCCAACAGAAATCACGATATCTTATTGACCCATAGTATATTATGAAACAAACACCAACATTGGCACGTTGATTGACTTATACTCTTCGGTTTTTCATAGGATATTGGATTTAAAAACGGGCTGGATTTCTATCCGGGCCTTTTTTTTTGTCCCTACCCCTCCCCTCTTCCCAATCAAAATTTCTTCTAAAATTCCAATTTAGTCCTATCTCGAAAGGTTAGGCGTATTGCCTATCGGCTTCCTTCGACGCCATTATGCAACTTATGCTTTCTGAATCGGACAAGGTCTATGCGTTAACATTCTCCTCAAAAAAATCCCCTTCCAGCACATCTTTATTGAAAAGGCTATTTTCTTCCGGCTAGCCTTTGGCCAGCAGGAACAAAACGATTGACACTACACCCTCCGTCGGATGCTTGATCAGATGCTTATCCATCCTGGCCCGGGTCTTCACATCCCAAGTTTCTTGAAACTTTTTTTTTAAAATTCATTCTCCACCTTCAGTTGGCCGACCTGCGCATAGAGCTCCTGGGTATCGATAGACTCTTTTTCCGCGGCCCCTTTCTTTTCAAAAGCAGCCGCCATATTTTCCAGGAATTCCGACTTCCATTTGGAGATCATCAGGGGATTGACATCGAACTTGACCGCCGGCTCGGCCAGTGTTTTCCGGTTCTTTATCGCTTCCAGGGCTACCTTAGCATTGAAGTCGGCGGAGAATTTTCTGCGGGATTGCCTTTTCATCTTGAGTTGTTAGAGGGTCAGAACATGTCTGACTCGTAGTCCTTCTCGCAATGAACTCCTGCTTGCAGAACTTGCAAACTTTGATAATTCTCGAATTACTACTCATAATCACCCGAAAACCAATCGTAGTCCCGGATTCGTAACAAGATTTTGGCCACTATGGGCGGGTATACTGACAACCTATCGCCGGAGAAAATTAAATTGAGCAAAACAACCCCTTCCGGAAGAGAATTAAAGGGAAGCCGCCGCGATCGTGATATCTTTCCCTGATGCTGCGCCAGCGGGTCATCCCTGACTGTGTATCTTCGTCCGTGCGCACGACCATCCGGCACGAGGTAGAAAAGCTATTCGGTTCCAACTGGCCTCTACGTGGTCCGTCCAACACTTCTGAGGTCGTTCTGTTGAAATTGGAATCGTCAAAGATCGGTCGGCGAATATACGTGAATCGACTGCAGCCATTTCAGCATCGGATCCCTCCATTCCGGGACAGGCAGCTTCAGCAGGAAGCCATG
>JAFDYE010000064.1 GCA_018267585.1 Bacteroidota bacterium | reverse complement strand
TCGATGATCAGATAGGCGCCGCTCGGCAGGTTAACCGTCTTTCCAAAAGCGGCCTTTACCTGCTTGGTGACGCTGAACTGGTCGAATATCGGCGAGCCGTTGTGGTAATAGGAGACAATATCGATCTTGTCGGGAGCTATACGCTGAATATAGCTCTTGGTGTCATTGAAGATATTGCGGTCGTTGATTACGATCTTGTTGAAATCCTCATTCAGCAGGTCGCGGAGCATGCTTGTCGTCTTGGTCTGCTCGCTCAGGATCTTTGCGGGCGCAACGGCGCCTTTCAGATTGTGCTGTATGGTCTTCCAGGTCGCTACCAGGTCCGTGAGGTCCTCGTGCAGCTCGGCCGTATTCTTCCCTTCAGCGGCAGTGCGGACGATAACGCCGAAATTCTTGGGCTTTATCGCTTCCACGATCTTCTGCAGCCGCTTGCGCTCGTCGGAGGAGTGTATCTTCCGCGAGACGGCGACTATATCATTAAAGGGAGTGATGACGACAAATCTGCCGGGGAGGGATATCTCGCAGCTCAGACGGGGACCCTTCGCCGCGATGGGCTCTTTGAGGATCTGTACGAGGATATGCGGCTTGCCGTTCAATACCTCATTGATCTTCCCCGTCTTTATGATCTCCGGCTCTACCTGGAAATGTCCAAAGTCAAAGCCGTCAGGACTGTTGTCGTTCATCGCCTGTTGCGTAAATTTCAACAGCGAACGGGCATATGGACTAAGATCGGTATAGTGGAGAAAAGCGTCTTTTTCGAAACCCACATCTACAAACGCGGCATTCAACCCCGGGATCAGCTTCTTTACCTTTCCCAGGTACAGATCACCTACCGCAAAGCTTGCATCAGCCTTCTCGTGGTGGAGTTCCACGAGCTTTTTATCCTCTAGAAGGGCTATTTCTACACCCTGCGGAGTTGCATTTATGATTAGTTCCTTATTCAAGCGTATCGAGCGTTTTCCATCAACATCTGCCTTTTTGCTATCGACCTCATCTCCGGGCGGATCATAATAAAGAATCTCGGTCCGCCGGCTGGCGGACCGGATCATAAGTTATTTATTCTTCTTCTTATGACGGTTCTTTCTCAGTCTCTTCTTACGCTTATGCGTCGCAATCTTATGACGCTTACGCTTTTTACCACAAGGCATACTCAATGCATTTTTATAGTTAAAAAATAATAAACCATCTTCGGCGGCGCCGCGTCATCATTTCAGGCTCTTCATCCGCTGATCTATAGCCTGGAGCATCTCCGGATTGCTGATCAGCTTCTTCGCAGCGTCATACCACTTGATGGCATCGGCTTTGTCGCCCTTTTGCTGATGGACTTCGGCCAGTAGGAGTATCGCTTCGATATTGGCAGGTTGATGTCGAACAACGGTTGTCAAACGGTCAATAGCTCTATCAAATTGCCCCGATTCTATTCCTCCAAGCCCCAGCATGAACTGAGCATACATATTGGTGGAATCCCGGTGGGCTACTTCCAAAATCCGCTGGATCCCT
>JAFDYE010000649.1 GCA_018267585.1 Bacteroidota bacterium | reverse complement strand
TGTGTACTAGTCTTCCCGGTAAGGATGCATTTTCCGGCCTCCTCAGGGTTATCCAACGGGATACAGCGGATGGTCGCCTTGGTCTTTTCTTTTATCGCCTCCTCCGTAGCCGCGGTACCATCCCAGTGAGCCAGAATGAACCCGCCTTTTTCGTCCAGCAGACGTTCGAACTCCTCCATGGTATCCGCCTTTGTGATATGCGCATCCCGATAGGACCTCGCCTTTTCGTACATCGCATTCTGGATATCCTCGAGCAGGTTCTTTACATATTCCGTCAACCCATCGAGGGCGACGGTCTTCTTCTCCTTTGTGTCGCGGCGGGCTATCTCTACGCTGTTATTCTCCAGATCGCGGGGGCCCATCGCGATGCGGACCGGTACGCCCTTCATTTCGTACTCTGCAAATTTAAAACCAGGTCGGGCATTGTCATTGTCGTCAAACCTGACGCTGATGCCTGCGGCCTTGAGGTGCTTTACGATTTCCTGCCCCTTGGCGTCCAGTTCCTGCTTCTTTTCGTCCCCTTTATAAATGGGGACGATAACGACCTGGAGAGGCGCTATACGCGGCGGCAGAACAAGGCCGCTGTCGTCACTGTGCGCCATGACCAGACCGCCGATAAGACGGGTGCTGACACCCCAACTGGTGGCCCATACGTAATCAAGCTGGTTGTTCTTGTCGGAGAACTTGACATCAAAAGCCTTGGCGAAGTTCTGCCCCAGGAAATGGGAGGTCCCGGCCTGCAGCGCCTTGCCATCCTGCATCAGCGCCTCGATACAATATGTGTCGACAGCGCCTGCAAAGCGTTCGTTTGGCGTTTTAACACCCTTTACGACCGGCAGGGCCATGTATTCTTCTGCGAATTGGGCATAGACGTCCAGCATCTGCCGGGTCTCGGCTATAGCCTCCACTGCAGTGGCATGGGCGGTGTGTCCTTCCTGCCATAAGAACTCGGTAGTGCGGAGGAAAAGGCGGGTACGCATCTCCCACCTGACGACATTTGCCCATTGATTTATGAGAAGGGGCAGGTCCCTGTAGCTGCGGATCCAGTCCTTATAGGTGTTCCAGATGATCGTTTCGCTGGTAGGACGGACGATCAATTCCTCCTCCAGTTTGGCGGCCGGGTCTACGATGACCCCGCCCCCATTGGGGTCGTTCTTCAGCCGGTAGTGGGTAACAACGGCGCACTCCTTGGCAAACCCTTCCACATGGGCTGCTTCCCTGCTCAGAAAGCTCTTGGGGATGAACAACGGGAAATAGGCATTCACGTGCCCCGTGTCCTTGAACATCCTGTCCAGCTGGTCGCGCATCTTCTCCCAAAGGGCAAAACCATAGGGTTTTATGACCATACAACCTTTGACCTCGGAATGGTCGGCCAGCCCCCCCTTGATCACCAGATCATTATACCACTGCGAATAGTCCGCTGACCGGCTCGTAATTTCTTTGCTCATAGCTTTTATATAGATATATTAATCAGCTTTTAACAATAAAATGTTAAGTTTTCCTGACAAGGCACATTATTTATTGTAACTTTACTTTGACCCTGGAGGCTGCCAAAGGTAGCGATTCCGGGGTGAAAATAACGTACTTATAAAGTTTATTGCCATGGCAAGAGGCTTGCCGACTGCATGGCACCGCTGAAAAAATAATTAACTCGCCATGACACGCATATATACTCTGCTGACCTTTTCCGCTGCGCTGGCTCTCTTTATGAGCAGCTGTTCCTCATCGAGGAACGCGCAGAACGCCGACGATATTTATTACTCTTCAGGCGGTGGCAAAGTCGCAGCTTCTTCCAGGTCTTCCAATAACGACGAATACTATAGCACGGCCCCCAGCGACAACTATATCCGCATGAAGGCGCAGGACCCTGAGCGCTGGTCTTATTTCGACGACTACAGCGCCTATGACTCCTATTATGCTCCGACAAGCAGCTGGGCGATCTCTGCCGGCTACGGCGTCGGATATCCCTATTATGGTTTTGGCTATGGTATGGGATTCGGTCCGGCCTTTGGCTATGGGTTCTGGGATCCGTATTTCGCCTGGAATAGCTACTATATGTGGAACAGCTGGTACAACCCCTATTTCTACAATCCCTACTATGGTGGCGGCGTAGTGGTAGTGAAAGGGGCTCCTGCGACCAACGTCTATTCGCACCTGCGTCCGTTCAATTCACCAGGTTATAGCAACGGCCTGGTACGCACCACCAACGGCTCGACTACGCGATATGTGAATGGCAGCGGCA
>JAFDYE010000648.1 GCA_018267585.1 Bacteroidota bacterium | reverse complement strand
GTTGATGGAGGGAAGTTTGGTGGAGGGAAAGTTGATGGAGGGAAAGTTGATGGAGGGAAAGTTGATGGAGGGAAGGCTGGTGGGGACGAGGTGCGTTTGTGGCTGGGTTTTGTCCCGCGTGCTGCCAGGGTAGTTGAGCTGGATGGGCGGGTAGTCGGGTCACTGAAAATTCATCGTGACCGGCGGGGTGTCTGGGTCGGGCTCAAAATACCGCATTTTGGAATCAGGACAATAAAATTTGAACATGAATAAGACTGTGATCTTTTTTCTGGCTGCGGCATTATCCTGTTGCGTTGCAACGGCGCAGCCTATCGCGCCTTTTCGGACCGGCGAGCGCGTCGTCTTTGTCGGCAACAGTATTACGGAAGCGGGTTACTATGAGTCCTATATCTGGCTGTACTATATGCTCCATTTTCCCGGGCGGCGGATAACGGTATACAATGCGGGTATTGGTGGTGACCGGGCGAAGAATATTGCGGCGAGGCTCGACGATGATGTCTTTGCGAAGAAGCCGACGACGATCTGTCTGACGTTTGGGATGAACGATACCGGCTATTTTGAGTTCCTTCAGGGCAATGCCGATTCGACGGCCAGGGAGCGGATCCGGGAGAGTCATCTTTATTTCGACAGCATCCGGCGGCGGCTGAAGGGGTATGTGCCGGCGAGGAAGATATTGATGAGCTCGTCTCTTTATGACGAGACGGTCAGGAACCCGAAGAACTATTTTCCCGGTAAGAGCCGGGCGATGCAGCAGGTGGCGGCATTCCAGCAGGAGGCGGCGAAACAGGAGGGATGGGGTTTTGTCGATCTTCTGAATCCTATGACGGAGATCACGCTGCGGGAGCAGAAGAAAGATACGTCGTTCACGCTGACGGGATCGGACCGTATACATCCCGGGAATGCGGGGCATTTTGTCATGGCGTGGCTGTTCCTGAAGCAGCAGGGCATGTCGGGGAAGGCCGTGGCGGATATGGTGGTGGATGTGAAGTCGGCGAAGATCCTACGTTCGGGTAACTGTAGGTTAAGCGGGCTTGCTATCGGGCAGGGTGAGGTGCGGTTCGACTATCTTGCCGGGTCTCTTCCTTTTCCGCAGGACAGTATCCCGCGGCTGTGGGAGAATCCGCATAAGCAGACGGAGGCGCTGGATGTGATCCCCTTTAACGACGAGATGAACAGGGAGATGTTGACGGTCAAAGGGCTTTCGGGCAAGAGCTATGAAGTAACTATGGATGGGCATCGTATTGGGGCGTGGACGGGGGAGCAGCTGGGTGCGGGGATCAACCTGGCGCTGGTGAAGACGACGCCGGAATATGAGCAGGCGATGTCGGTGTTATGGCTCAATGAAAGGAGGATGGAGCTGGAGTCGAAGCTGCGGGCTTATTACTGGCTGCAGTTCGACTATTTCAGGGACCGGGGGATGATCTATAAGGACGACGCGCGGGCTATGGACTCGGTGGTGGTGAAGGCGAAGACCGATTGGGCGGTTGCGTCGAAGAGGGATAATTATCGTGCGGCGCGGTATCCTGCGGTGAGGGAGTCCTGGCAGAAGGAGATGGATCTGATCGTGGATGAGATCTACCGGGAGGCGCAGCCGAGGGTGCATACGATCGTC
Organism: Bacteroidota bacterium; assembly: GCA_018267585.1. Classification (GTDB taxonomy): domain Bacteria; phylum Bacteroidota; class Bacteroidia; order Chitinophagales; family Chitinophagaceae; genus Puia. The sequence goes on along the minus strand of JAFDYE010000648.1, from coordinate 28,914 downwards.
GTGAGGCCTCTTCCGGGTTCGTAGCTGTTATGTACTGTGCGGGACTGTTATGTGCTGTAATGCGTTATATAAAGGTAAATGCAGAAGAAAAAGAGTTTGTCTAAATAAAAGTGCGCAGTTATAGGGGCTCATGAAAAGTAATTATCTATCTTGGATCATATGACTATTTCACGCCACCGATAATTCCTTTAGCGGGTACCAACTCTTTACCTTGTGCACAGGTATTTTTATTAAACATTAAACCATTAACAAAAAATGAAAAAGAAAGTTCTTCTCAGCGCCCTGGCTGTTGTGGCGCTCGCTCTTACTTTCACGGTCGCCAAGGCCGACGACGAAACCGGTGGTGGGCCTCTCGGCTTTGATTGTCTGGCACCCCTGACCAATATCTGTTACAATGTCGTCCAGGGCGGACAGGTCATTGCCTCTGTAAAAGGGGTTTTAACCCAGCGCAAATAATTCACCTTTAAAAAGCAAGAGCATGAAAAAAATTGCGATATGCATAGCCTGTGTTTCCGCCATCCTGTGTTCTGTATTGACTGTCAGAGCAGATGACGAGGGCGGTACCGGTGGTGTCGACTGTCTTCCTCCGATGACAAACACCTGCGTCATCGTCAATGTGCCATGGGGTACTAAAACGTATATGGGCGTCGCGACGATCAAAATTCCCTGATCCGGGAAGATGACCTGGTAAACAGTTGTATCAGCGAGAAGGGAAGATCCGATTCTTCTCTTCTTTGCTCCTTATCCACTATTCTTAAATCGTATTAATGAAGACAAAGAACGGCAACGTATTGTTGCTGACAGGTATTGTCATCGTCGGCCTCATTACGGGATTTCTTTATTATCATTTCAAGAGCAAACATCTGGCGGAGAATTTTTTTAAAGGCGGAGGGTTTCGGCGATCCCAGACTGCCTGGACGCTGAGTCTGAGTAAGAGTTATGACCTGCCAAAAGGATATTACGGCGTGGTTGCCTATGATCAGGGAGACGTGTTGTACAGGGACTATTCAAAGAAAGAGGTCATCAGCTTTAATAAGGACTATTCAAAGAGTGTACTTCCCCTTCCTATTCCCGGCACGATCCCGATAGCCAATATTTTTCGTATTACTCAAAATACGGTCGACCCATCGTTTTTCGATATCCAATGCAGCAATAATGGCGAGCTTTTTTCGGTGGATCTGCGTAACGGTAGAACGGCTGCCACCTTTCGGTTTGGCCGATATTTTGAGAAGGCGGTACGGTTGACCGACTGCACATTTGCCTGTATGATACAGGGGGACCAGCCAAATTTTATGCGGCCGGTCATTTATTCGTTCGAGCATGGTAAGGACAGCATTACAAAGAAAAGTCCGTTGTGCCTGATCGCGATGAGCGAAGACGGGATGTTCGTCAGGCACAGGGATGAATTCATCTATCTGAACTCCTATAATCATAATTTCTATGTGCTGGATTCCAACCTGGAGAGGAAATACCAGGGAAAGACCATCGATACGATCGCTATTGTCCCGAGGACTATTTCGCTGAGGAACAACACCATCACCAAGTTCATCAAACAACCGCAGATAGTCAATCAATTCTGTATCGTCGTGGGGGACACCCTGATCGTAAATTCGAAAGTCAGGGCCGACAATGACGACCCGGAGGTCTTTTGGAAAAGTATCGTTCTGGATATGTATGACCTGAAACATGGTGGGAGATATACCGGTACTATCTATACAGATAAATATAAGGGGGAAGAACTGCAGGATGTTTATCTCCAGAGTGGAAAGCTCCTGTTGATGTACCCTGACAAACTTCTGGTTTATGACGTTGCGCTATAAACACGGCTACTTGATCACTTTTTTACAGTGTCTTGTCTTCTTCCTTTTCCTGTATTCGGGGATCACGAAGACGATGGGCTTTGGGCTGTTTGTAAATGGTCTCGACAAATCGTTGTTTTTTGATGATTTTGACACCAGGATAATAGGCATGCTTGTGATAGGCGCGGAATTCGCCATTCCGGTGTTGCTCTTTTTCGAGGCGACCGTGCTCTATGGGTATCTCCTATCGTTCGTTCTCCTGTTGCTTTTTACGGCATATATCCTGCTGATGTTCCTGTTGAGTCCCTATCTACCCTGCAGTTGCGGGGGGCTGATAGAATCGTTGTCGTGGCGTCAGCACGTCTTTTTCAATGTGGCGTTTATGGGTATCAGTCTCCTGCTCTTTTTCGATAAGAACAAAAAGAAGGCGGTCATCTCATGAAAGAGCTGAAGCAAAAGGGGGTGATGATACAAGCGGGAAGCATCCGGGATGTCGTCTTCGGACTGGTCTATCTTGTCTTTTTTGGATATTTTCTTTTGGTTTATCCGTTCGCGTTCAATTTTGAGCTATACATGCACGGGCATTACGTGAGTGTTGTCATTGGCGGCGTAGCTATACTTGCTTACGGCTTGCTCTGGTTGGCGGATGACGGCTGGCGTGGTCGCGGTCAGGGCGGTTGCCTGGTCCTGTTGCTGATCGCGGCTGCGTACTTGTGCGTTCCCTCCTACAGGGGTAATGAATACCTGGTGAATGTGTCGATAGCCGGCGTGTGTCTTATCCTGCTGCGGTCGATGAATCTGGACGCGCTGTGTGTGCTGCTGATCATTGTTGCCGCCGGGGGAGTTCTGGAGCTGGTCCTGGCGCTGGTCCCGGCATGGCGAAGCTTTTCGGGGGAGGCCGTGGTTCTGACCGGGTCGCTGCACAACAGCGGGGTATTGGCGGTCTTTTTGATCATACAGGCGCCCCTTTTATGGTATGCCATCGATCATTGCAGCCGTAAATGGGTAGCCCGGCGCGGTCGCCGGGTCCGGAATATTTTGTTCATTCCAGTCGCCTTGCTTATCCTGTCCGTTGGTGTATACAGTAAGGCAAGGGTGGCGATCTTCACGGCGGCCGTCCTTGGCTTATTGGCTGTGCGGAGGTATCTTAAAAAAAATCTCCTGAGATTCCCGGTGTACGCCCGGGTATTGACCTGGATATTGCTTGCCGGCGCCGTCTTTATTTCCGGGTACTATTTTTATCACCTGAAGGAAGGTTCGTCTATCGGTCGTCTCCTGATACTGGATGTAGCGTTCAGGCACATACCAGACCATTTCTGGCTAGGTACGGGGCCGGGCCGGTTCAGCTGGTATTATCCTCAATGGCAGGCGGGCTATTTTCTTGCTCATCCCCAGCCGGGAGGCCCTTTTTTCCTGAGCGCAGGAGAGACATATGTAGCTTTCAATGAATTCCTTCAATTGTTCGAGACGTTTGGGTTAATGGGATCCCTGTTGGTCCTGCTTTCCTGTGTCTGGTTTTTTACGGCGGAATCGACAAAGAGCAGGGATCTGCTATTTGCCTGCAAGGCGACGGTAGTCGCCATATTATCCTGTTGTTGCTTTCACTATCCTTTACATCAGAACGCGATACTGCTGATACTGGCGCTTTGTTTCTCCATCGTTGCCGCGGTGCGGGAAAACGTTGCCCTTTTCAGCGTACCTGCGGTCAGCCTAAAGAGCAAATGGTTGCTTTCCTTCGGGGTTGCCACGGTGGCGCTTGGCGGTGCTGCGTTGTTCACGGGGTGCCGCCAGTATGTTGCTATGGAGAGGTGGCAAGCGATTAGGGATGATGACAGGACGCCGCATAATGCGTTGAAAAAGGACGCGATCGGGTGCTATGCCCGGCTTTGCTATGACGGTAAATTTCTGGCCGAATATGGCGCCTTTCTTGCGCAGGATCCGGCTGACCTGCCCGATGCCATCTCCGTGTCGGAAGCATCCAGGGAAACCTTTATTTCATGGCGGTCAATCGAAGATCTGGCGTATTTTTACCTGGAGCATAAACAGTATGCCTGTGCGATCAGCACGTTCGAGTGGTTGTCCGGATATGTTCCAAACCGTTATAGACCGAGGATGGAATTGCTCGAACTATACAAAAGGACAAATCGTCCCGATAGCGCGAGGCGAACGGCGGGCTTTATCCTGGCGATGCCGGTGAAAGTGGCTTCGGATGAGGTATCGGAGATAAAAAAAGAGGCTGAGATCATGCTTAAAACAAGCCAATGAAAAAACTATTATTCCTATTCCTGTCCTTCCTTGTCGTGTCGATCGGAAAGTCCCAGACCGGCACTACGTTGCGCATCGATCCGAAGTACGCCAGGGGGGGAAGTGCGTCGCAGCTGTTCGACGAGATCAAATACATTCCCCTAGAGTCGAGGAAAGAAAGCACATTCGGATCGGTGCAGCGGCTGCAGGTGAGCCGGCACTATTTTGCCTTTTTCGATTACAGCACGAAGGCTGTGTATGTATTTGAAAAAAATGGAAAATTTAAAGGGAGGATAGGGTCGCTGCCTCTCCCGGGGAATGTCGATGCGCTTGCCATGGCCATGTACGGCTTTGTCCTGAATACGGTAACGGAAACTATCTTTATCGTATATGACAAGGGGGACAAAAGGCACACCAAGCGGCTGGCGGTTTTCGATGGCAGCGGTAAATTGCTGGAGTCCCGCCAATTGGGGGAGGCGTTCGACCGGCTGGGCTGTTCGTTTGCATTCCAGGATGGGGGGAGGGTGATCTTTTCCAGCGGGAATTATTATGAAAAGAACCTTTCGCCGGACTATCTGTATGTCACCAGGAATTTTGATACTGTAATTGACAGTATCCTTCCGAAGCAACAAAATGATCCATTGAATAAGAGCTGGCATGACCAGCTGGATTGTCAGGCTGTGTCCGGCGAAGGAGCGATATGGTATCGCCTTTACGACAAGACCGTTGTTTACACGACGGCTGGCGGAGCGCTTGCCGGCTACAAATTCGTCCTCCCGGCAGCCATGACGCTGGATTCAAGTTTTTATGGGAGCGAGTCGGTCCTGAAGACGGAGCAAGCTGTTGATATCTACCTGCAAAAACATCAAAATTACATCAGCTACCTGACGATGCTGCAAAAGACCAGGAATATTCTCGGCTTCAGTTTTGTACGATATAACTACACGCTGCCCTCCGACTCCTACATGTACAGCCTGTCCACGGGTACATTGTATGGCAACACCAGGATCGTTTCGGACAGCCTCAGCTATTCGCTACCGCTGTTCAATTCGTCGCAAATTGCGGGAATGGACGATGGGTGTATCTATCTTTTTATTCCCGCCTTTTCAATGTTTGCTACCGCTGATGAGAATAAAGATCAACCATGGAAGACCAACCCTGTACTGAGCGCCTATTTTGCCAATGCCCAAAACCGGAAGGGCAATCCGGTGTTGGTACAGCTCAGGTTAAAAAATACGTTGTAGCCAGGTTCTGTCTGCTGATCCTGATGGCAATGGGCGTCGCTATACAAAGCCGCGCTCAGCATATCGATTCCGTCAGGAGCGGTACGGTAGACGGCCTGATACTGGACTCTGCTCAGCATTATGCGTTGCAGTCCGCCTCCATTGCGATATATGTGCAAAAGGATACCAGTCTCGTGAGCTACCAGCTGAGCGATAATTTTGGCAAATTTCATTTTGAGCGCATTCCGGTAGGTGTGCCGCTGTTGATAAAGGGTTTTTACATCGGGTACAAGTCCGTCAGCAGGCGCTTTCAGGTGTCTTTGGCGGAAAAGGCGATCAATCTGGGGGCGTTGAGCCTTGGGAGGGCGGACGATGAGCTGGAGGAGGTTGTCGTGAAAGCTAACCCGCCGGTCAGGATGAACGGCGACACGCTGGAATTCAATGCGGATGCGTTCAAGCTGGATAAAAATGCCGTCGGCGAAGATCTCTTGCGAAAGCTGCCGGGTGTTACCATCTGGGGCGACGGCGCCATCACCGTGTATGGGAAGCCGGTCAACCAGGTGTTGGTGGATGGCAAGCTATTCTTTGGAGGAGACGCAAAGATCGCCACGCAGAATATTCCCAAGGATGCTATTGACAAGATACAGATCTATCAGCAGAGCCCGAACCGGATGAATTTGAGGGATTCTGTCACAAACCTGAATATCAAGTTAAAGAAGAACAAACGGTTTGGCTATTTCGGCAAGATTGCTGCGGGATATGGAACGGGCCGCCATTATGAGGGCGACGCCAGCGTCAATTTCTTTAATCCGAAGACTCAGCTGGGGATAGTGGGGGCGGTCAACAATGTCAATAAGATAGCCGGTGATGCCAGCGTATTGATGCGTACCAGCACTTATAAGGGTGTCGGCGCGAACGTTGAATATCAGACGGATTTCGCGACGCAGGGCAACCATCGGCCGCGGGAGGCGGGAATGATCTTCCAGCATGATTTTCTCGGGAATTCATCGTATTATAACAAGCGCCTTTTATCTGCCGACTATTTTTTGAAGGATAATACGAGTGACCTGCAGAGCAATTCTCATACGCTGATCTCTCTCGGGGGGGATAGCACCAGGACGCAGACGAGCGCCAATACGACGAATTCTTCGGCAACGGACCAACGGTTCAAGGTACGGTATGACCGGTTCAATGGATACACGGCCTTTTATGCCGGAGCTTCGCTGAATACCAGTCGAAGGAGCAATGAGGATGCCAGTCATGGGCGGTCTTATTCAGCCGGGCAGCTTCAAAGTTCCAATGACGCCGAAAATTCCGGTCATACCAGCTCGAAGGATATGATGGCCGAAGTGGAATTGTCCCACGCGAAGGCCTTTAGCGATATCTCGGGAGCCGGCGGTGTCTACGATATCAAATACAGCTGGTCTGTCGGGAGCAGTCATGGTGACCGGGTGAACAAAACCAGTTATCGTTCGTATGAAGGCGCTGTGCAAAATTTGTTGTTCAACAGGAACTACCGCAATGATGAGCACCATTATCAGCACCTTTTGCTGTTGAGCGGCGACCTGTCCAGGCCGATCTTCGGATACCATCGAATGACTATGCCGGTGCTGATACAGGTGAAGAATGACCTGTCCGTGTCATCCAGCCATGGACAGACTTATGTAACGGATAAGGACAGCGCCACAGGAGCCAATATCGCCAATCAATACCTTTCAAACAAGAGGGAGACCATTATTTACGATGATAAGCCGGCGCTTATGCTGGGAAAGCGGTGGTCCAGGGAGCTGGATAACCGGTATTCGAAAATATGGGAGCTCAACTTTTATTTTCAGGAGCAGCTGTACTCTCAAAAAAATGCGGCGGATCATGCTTTTCAAAATATAAAGGCCGACTATTCGCGATTTGTCCCTTATGCCAACCTTTCCTGGTCGAATAGCCAGTTTGGTTATTTTCAGGATGTTTATGCGCTCAAATTTTCTACCAGCAGTGAATATCCAACGATCGATCAATGGGCGCCGATCGTGGATAGCTCGAATCAATACAATATCCAGGGCGGGAACAGGGGGTTGAAGCCTGCCGATCGCCGGGAGCTGAGTTTTTCGTTCGGGCATAGCAGCATGCGAATGAAGGATCCGTTCAATTACAAGCTGGTTGTTACGGCGGGAATTGTCGATCATTCTTTCTCGGACAGCAGCCGTATCGACATTTCGGGCCGCTCGGTGCACTACACGGTAAATGGGGAGGGCAGCAGGTATCTCCATACGAACCTGGAATTGAACAAGGCCTATAAATTCCGGGATAATCAAATCCAGATTGGCTTGGATCCGGGAGTATCCTGGTCGAGGTCGCCCAATAATGTCAATGGGATATGGAATTATTCGAATAACCTGGGCAGCGACAATTCGATCAGTCTGTATTATACCTATAAGGATAGAGTCGCGCTCAATCTGCGGCAGCAGTTGAGCTGGTACCGTGGGCGGCAGAGCGCTCTGGAGCAGGAATTTAGCAATACGGGGCAGGCGACCGCATTTAGCGCCAGTGTAAATTGTACCCGGCGGTTCATGCTGAACAGCAATATTACCTATAATCATTCGACCTCGACCGGGTCTGGTCCCGTCAGTTATACCATATGGAATGCGAGCGTTGTGTATCGCCTGCTGCCGGGAAATAACCTGGAGCTCAAGCTGGCGGCGCTTGACCTATTGCATCAGAACACCAGTGTGGTCAATTCGGGATCCAATAATATCCTCACGCACACCACGTCCAGCGTGCTGCAGCAATATTTTATGTTTACGGTCGCCTTTTATCCGAGGCAGTTTGGGAAGGAGGGCCGATGAATCGGTTGTTGGCAGTATTGGGCGATTGCCGCGAAGAGGGGGCAATTGCGGCCGTAGGGGGGCGATTGCGTTGGTATAGGAGCGATTGCGGCGTAGGGGGTCATTGCCCGGAGAATTCGAATTGGAATGGGGTACCGGATGGGTCATAGCCGACTTTCTCGCCGGCCGGGTTGGTGAAATAATAATCCATTTTGCTTAGCGATTGATCCTCTTTCAGGTGAAAAAATGATCTTGGCCAGATCTGGATGCGCCATTTGTTGTTGCCGATCGGGGCGAGTCTGGTTGCCCGGTTGTGTTCGGTGACCTTTATAAGCTGGTGATCGCTGGTATATGCGGTGGCCTGGAGGTATAAGACGGGGGCGCTTGCGAGTGGAGTCAGACGGGCATTGCCATCGAAGGTCATGGTCAAATAGTCATTGTCGATACAGTTGACGGGTGTGATCGCTGCTGTCTGCGGATGCGAGAAGGCGAGTAGTTGTCCTTTACCGTCAACGATGGTCAGGTCCTGGCTGTAAAAGGGATGGTCAACCGGGTCTATTGCGTCTTCGGCGGTAGCGTAGTATCCGAGCCTGACGATTTCATTTTTTGTTCCGGTCCTGGTTACGAGCTTTATCGTTGCTTTGACTGGGGGGCCGCCGTTGATAGCCGGATAGGTAGCGTTTGTCTGAAAGGTGACCCATTCCATATCCTTTACGAGGTTGGCGCCTATTCCGAATCTGCCCTGCAACAATGCGGGCCATTCGCTGTTGCCCTTCATGGCCGTTGTGCCCGGGGGCACGAGGGTCATTTTCCCGCCGCCTCTATCGCTGGAAAAGGTGACGGTTGTATTTGCGGATGCATTCCAGTCCCTTGGCACCAGGAATCCAAAATAGATGCGGTCGGCTGGGTTGTCTTTGGACTGTCGGATCTCCAGCTGTACAGTTATCGTAATGGTTTGTCCTGCGCGGGCGGTGGATGGCTGATCAACGCGGTCGATCGTTATACAACCGGCTAACAGGGATAAGAGCGAGAGCAGGGAAAAGCTTGTTGGTCTTTTTACCGGGTTCATGGTTTTGATTTTTCTTTCGGGGATATTTTTTTCAGGAGGTACTGGTAGGTATTGGAGCTGCGTGTGGTGAATTTTGCTATGATATTATTTCCGTCGCCTGTCGTATCGGATTGCATTTCGAAGGCGGCTGGCGGGCTGCTTGCGGCGGGGTTGAGGGTAATGATATCGCCGCCGGGGTGTTTTCTTACGGTCCAGCTGCCATCCCGGGTCACGGGGAACAGGGCGGTTCTTTCGACGGTGTATGTTCCGTCGCTATGCAAGGTTATCAGGGACCGGCCAAAGTCGCAGCCTGCTGTAATGTCGTCCAAATTGCGAACGGCTTTTACGATCGTCCAGGTGCCGGTGAATGGCGTGGTTGTGGGGTCGTGTGGTGCCTGGCTGCAGGTGGCGGCGGTCAGCGAGACCAGCAGGACGGCAAATAGTTGTTGGATCATATTGAAGTGACTTATTGCCAGTTGTTATTAAAATCGCCTGCGTCCACGTCGGCGTCATGGTCGAAAATTTCATAGTCATGCCAGCCGGAGAAAGTAAGATCGACGAGGACGTTGGGGGATATCCGGTTCGAATTAGACCCTAAAACCAGGACATATTTGCCGGTGGATGAAGGATTGGGATGGATAAGGATGTAGCTGAGGTCCTTTCCCACGTAGGTTTTTGCGCCTATCTGAACGAAGTCGCTATTGACGCGCAGTGGGATGTGCTGCCAGATGGGGCGAAGGGTTGGGTTAGTGCTGTCTGTTCCGATCAGGATCAGGTTATAGTTCTCTACGTCTGACCGGGTTATTTCCCGGGCTGTCTTACAAGGTATGGAATCGCGCAGGAAATCGATGTGCCAGCTTTTTCGCAGGGTATCGATGGCGTTAAGGCATTTTATCCGCTGGTTGGCTGTTGCCGCGGACCCTTTGACCAGCAAAATGGGAGAGCAGAAGAAATCGTTGACAGGGCCTTCTGTAGCGGATGTTTTTTTGCTGTGAGCGGTGGGGTTTGATCGCAGCAGATCGATCGTCAGCGGTCCTTTTTTTAGAAGGCCGGTGTACTGCGGCTGGTTATTGACGAGCACGTTGATTTTTTTAGTGGAATCCAGCCGGAGTTGGTGAAGGTCGAGTGTAAATGCGGTCACGTCGGTGGTCTGAACGTTGATGGAATTGGCGTTCCTGTCGACTGTGGCGGTGATTGCGGCTTTCCTGCCGGACACAAGGTCGTCGATCGTCACCCAAAAAGCGTGGTTGAATTTTAATTGGTACGTCGATAGCCAGACTGTGTCCGGGACGCGTCTGAATTTGCCATTATAAAAAGAAAAGAGCCGGTTCAGTATCCAGTTGTCGGGCATCAGGTCACTAAAGAACAGGTCTGTTCCTTTTCGCACGTACAAGGTATCCAGTCTGGCGTTTCCGCCCAGGCGGGAGATTTCTTTGCAAAGCCGGGCTGAACGGGCAAAGCTTGTCTTTTCATCATTGATGGAATGAATAATGCAGGTCGGGAAGTTGCGATAGTTGTCCACCGTATTGTAAAAATCGTAGTTGATCGGTCTGGTGTCGCCGGGGATGGCCGGGCCCTCCACTCCAACGGCGGCGAAGAAGGAGGGGTATTTGTTGGCCATGAATAAGGACAGTTCGCCGCCTGCACAGTCTCCATAGGCATAGATGCGGTTGTCGTCGATGGCGTAGTCTTTCCTGACTGATTCCAGGGTTTTTGCGACCAGGTCCGGGAACATTCTTGTCAGGTTGTGATTGGAATAGATCCTGTAGCTGGACCAGATGACGGCGAATCCATATTTATCGGCCAGGTGCATCACGTATTCGATCCGGTTGATATCTGCGACATAGGTGCTGATAGTGAACTCCCGGATACCTGTCTCGTGAGGGAGCATCATGACCAATGGGATAGGTTGGGACCTGCGATAGCTCTGGGGTATATAGATCATGTAGGTGTCCGAGGAATAGAACAGCGAAGACTGGCACCTTAGATGTAGTCCGGGCACGTCGGTTAACGGTTCGTCGCTCTTTTTAAAATGCCTGTACATATCCGACATCTCATATAAGAGGCGAGTCAATTTTCGTTGATATGCGTTGTCGTGTTCGACTTTCACGGTGTCGATGTAAGACATCCGATCTATCAGGAGGTCGATGTTCTCTTTGAATCTGGCGGATGAAGGGAGGGGGTGGGCCGGCGATGTGGCGGATTGGACGGATGACCGGAAGGATTGGAAATAGGTTTCATGATCCCCGTAGAAAATATACTGGGTGAAGGTGTTCTCATCGGTAGTCAGATCGACTGTGTAGGGGCCTTCCTCCAGGTCTTTGAGGTCAATTGTCCAGTTGCGTGCGGGGGGAAGCTGCTGGTTCATCATCTCCTTTCCAATGAGATCAGTTATACGTAGCCGGACCGGCTTTTCCGCTTTGATCTGGGGCGCGAATAGCCGGAGGTGGAGGCTATCCCCTCTTTTGATAAGGTAGTTCTCACAGATGCCCGAATAATTTTCACCCAGCCAGTTATCGTTGGCATATCGTATGGAAGCTAATTTCAGGAAGAACTTCCAGTCTCCGGCAACATGATCCAATTTAACAAGCAGGAAATTATCTCCTTTTGTGAGGTGCACCTTGGTAAGGTATTGGTATCCCTGTATGTATCCGGTGGTAAATTTGCGTAATATCTGCCTGCCGTTCAGCCACATTCTCAGGCCATTGTTGGCGCCCGAGATAAACATGACGTCCTGGTCGCGGTCGCTTTTAATGATTGAAGCCGCGTAAACCATCGCGGGGATAACAGGGTATAGGAAGGAAGGCCGCTCGGGTATATGATAATAGCTATTGACAAAGAAATAGCTGCTATTCATCTCGTATGGATATTTTACAAATGGCGTGCAGTCGGAGTGGCTGGTATCGCCGGCGGGTTCGTCATATGCGGAGCAGAAGGCGGCGTAGGACGTCATGTTATCTCCCTGATCCCTGTCCGGGTTATTTTTACAGCTGGAGTCGGCGTCTGCTTCCGAGGTTGAATCCATCAACACCGGTCGTGTAATCTCCCAGTTGCGGACAAATATTTCGGAATCACAAGCGTCGATGTCTCCGATATGGTTGACCGGGCCGGGCCGGCTACAGGAGGGCAGGATACCGGAAATCAGCAGCAGGAGGGAGAAGAGAAGTCGCATAGTCTAAGGTCTGTTCTAAAAATTGGATTGACTTACAGGGAGGCTCGCCTGGTATAGTAGAAGGGTACTTCAATATGTCTTTTTGAATTCTCCAGGATCATGGCGGCCGTCGTGGCCCCCATGTACTTAAAATCTGTCGAAATTGTGCTAATTCCTGTGAGGATAAAACTTTTTATGGGGTTTTCGTCATAGGAGATGACGCCTACGTCTTTCCCTAGTTTGAATTTGTGATCTACGATCCGTTGGAGCAAGGTTACCAGGTCGTCCTCCATGAGGTTGATGAAGACTTCTCCTTTTTTGACCGGGGCCGTATTGATATCGCTGATCACTTCCTGTCTGAAGGCGTATTGCCGGCAAAAACGTTGAAAACCGGTGATTATCCCGGCGGGGAAATAGCTTTGTTCCGGAAAGATCAATTTCAATGTATGGTATTTGGTCAATTGGGGTCTGGCCTGGAAAAGCGCTCCATAAATGTCTTTCTCGAAGTTCTGGAAGACGCTGCTATAGCGGCCTTGAATACCTGTGATATTCCTGTCAAGCAGGATCAGCCGGTCCCGTGGGATCTTGTTGAGGATTTCGGCGGAATTTGCATCGTCGTCGGCAAAAGGAGGCATTATGACATAGTGGGTGTAGTCTCTTTTCCTGTTAGTCAGCAGCTTGTTAAACAGGTTAGTATCATTGTTGTAGATATAAAAGTCGATGGTTGTATCGTTACCCAGACCGGCGATCAGGGCGTCATAAATGATCTTTTTATTTGCGCTTAGCTTGTTAAACAGCAGGAATATTTTAAGTTGTTGGCGTGGATTGCGTCGAGAAATGCAATAGCCTTTACCCGGGAATGAATCGATGACGCCGATCTCTTTGAGATGGCGATAGCTTTTTTGAATGGTATCGCGTGAAAGATCGAATTTGTAGCAAAGGGCGTTGATGGAAGGTAGGAGGCTATCTTGTTTTATTTCGGTGCTCTCGATGGCGGTGATGATCGAATTGGCGAGCTGCAGGTATTTTGGTGTAGCCGAATATTCGTCGATTTTGATGAAATCAAAAAATATGGGAAGCATCATAGTCAGGTTTAGTGTTAGCGTGAACGCACCTAAAATAGGGCAAGGAAATCGATTTAGCTACTATTTTGGATACTTTTTTGCCATCTAAATTTTAATAATGTTAAAATAGTATCGATTTTAATGGATCGAGACTGCTGTTATGGTGCAGTCGTCGGGCGGGTAGTTCGGGGTAGTGGCTGGGTGAAGACATTTGGGAGGGCAAGAATTGCAAAGAAAAACTTTGGTTGGCGTGGGGCTAGAAGAAGCGTCTTTCGCGGACGTTGCCGTGGCGGGCGCGGAACTCTTTTGGGGTGAGGTCTTTTTCCCGCCGGAAGGTGCGGTTGAAGTTGGAGATATTGGTGAAGCCGCAGGCGGCTGCGATCTCTGTGATCGGGTCTTTGGTGTCGATCAGCAGCCGTACGGCGTGTCCGAGGCGGATCTCGTTGAGGAAGTCGACGAAGTTGACGCCGGTCTTGGCTTTGAAGAAGCGGCTGAAAGCTGTCTCGGCCATGCCGGCGAGTTCGGCGGCTTCGGCCAGGCGGATGGGGCGGTCGAAATTGGCGTTCATGAAGTCGATGAGCTTTTCCATCCGGACGCTGTCCATGTAGATGTAGTCGGCGTTGTATATTTTTTCTCCCGAGAGGCACCGGGCGCCCTGGTCTTTGGAGAGTTCGTTGAGGATGGTCATCAGCTCGATGACGGAGTCGAAACCGTCTTGGTTCTCGAGGTCTTTAAGGCGTGGCGCGAGTTGACGGATGGTCTCGGTGGAGAAGAGGATGCCTTTGAGGGACTGTTCGAAGAGGGTCCGGATGGAGCTTAGTTGGGTCCTTTTGAGGAAGATCTCGTGGAAGAGGTCACGGTGGAACTGGATGGTGATCTCGAAGAATTCGGTCTTGCATTTATGGGTAAACCAGGCGTGGGGGATATTGGGGCCGATGAGCACGAGCTCCCAGTTGTCGATCTCTTCGACGCTGTCGCCGACGATGCGTTTGACGCCGCGGGCGTTCTCGATAAAATTCAGCTCGTATTCCTCGTGGTAGTGGACGGGGAAGTCAAACTCGGTTTTTGATCTGGCAAATACCGAGAAGCAGTCGGCTTTTTTGAGGGGTGGCGACTCTTTAAGGATTGACCTGGACGACATAGACTGTCCCAAGGTAGTATAATTTTTTACCTTTACACGCAGAAATTACGACTATGGCAAACGATCTCGACCGGTATGTCACCGCGCAGGAGGGGGATTATGAGCGGGCGCTTTCGGAGATACGGAGTGGGAGGAAGAGGACCCACTGGATGTGGTATATTTTTCCGCAGGTCGAGGGGTTGGGGTTCAGCGCCAATGCCGTCTACTATTCGATCAGGGATCTGCGGGAAGCTGCGGCGTATTTGAGGCATCCGGTGCTGGGGCCGAGGCTTGTGGAGATATCGAAGGCGCTGTTGCTGGTGGCGAGTGACGATGCGAGGGAGGTGATGGGTAGTCCGGATGATATGAAGCTGCGCTCGAGCATGACGCTTTTTTCGCTGGTACCGGGTGCGGACGAAGTTTTTGGCGAGGTGTTGGAGAAGTTTTTTGATGGGAAGGGGGATGAGAGGACGGTGGCGATCGTGGCGGCGAGGAAGTAAATGGGGGTTGGGGGCCCGGGGGTGAAGTGGGGAGCGAGGCGAGGTCGGGGAATGGGGTGCGTGAGCGGGTGGGCCGGGCGTGTGAGCGGAGGGCCGGGGAATGCGAGAACCGGGGAGTGCGAGGTATGGGAGTGAGACTCCCGGGGGAGTGCGAGGTATGGGAATGAGACTTCCGGGGAATGCGAGACCCGGGGAGTCGGAGTCGGGTGAAATGGGGTCAGTTGAGCCCCATTGTCAGTTGTGTGTGTTGCTTTTCGGTGTCATCGAAAAGTATCCACCGGTTGTTCTTGCGGACGTACGTATTGGGGGATATTTCAATACGATCCTGTTTGGAGGCCTCGTACATCCTTCCGGAGAAGGGTCGCATCAGCCTGAAACTAAAAATACTGTGGTAGTCCGCAAAGTATAGTGTATTCTTCGCTGGCAGGGTAACGGCGATCAGGTCTGTCCGGAGCATTGTGGCCGCCTGTTTCCAGAAATCATCTACCAACATGACGGAAGAGTCGAGGTCGTTATCGAGCCGGACGCGGTAGAAGGGTTCGGCTTCGGGTATAGAGGAGGAGAAGTCCATTTTTTCGATATTGATGCGACCGTCTGTCCTGTTGAGGAGGTTTCTTGCGGAGAGTGTGGCCAGGTCCTGATCGGAGATGCGGAACTGTTTGCAGTGGCTGGTGGTGATCGTCTCGAAGCCGTGGCTGGTGTCGAGTCCGTAGGTGATGACGATGCCGGGTGCGAGGTCGCGGGTAATGACGGGGTTTGATGTGAAGCGGGAGGCGAGGATGCGGGAGTCATCGGCGGGTTTGATGATCGGGTAGATGCGGTGGCCGGTTGTCTGATCGAGTGGAAAGCTTGCGGTTGTGGTTGGTTTGTTACGGAGGAAGCTGAAGAGACCCATGCGAAAAGTAGTTTTTTAGGTTTGGATTATAGAGGTCCCACAAGATAGAATGCCTTCGTTGAATTTTTCAATTGATCAGACGAATTAGGTGCCGCCAGAGGACAAAAATCGTTGAGCGTATGATCGGGAGGAGAGGTGGCGAAAAAGAACGCGGCCTCCGGTGGAGAAGCCGCGAGTCGCCAGCCGTTCTCTCCGGATATTTCCAATATCGATGAAAGACCTGAGAATGCTAAGGAGAGCTATTTTTTTATCGGAGGTTACAGTTGGGATGGTTCAAAGCTCTATATTGACAAGGCGACGAACCTGGTGCATTACTGCGGCAGGCGGGACGCTACTTCGCTTTATCAGTGGTCGTCTTTTGAAGAGATGCTGGTATCGGAGGTCCGGCGCATCTGCGGATTGTTTGATGATAAAGGAGTGGTGAAGGATCCGAATAGGTATACTACGCCGATCGAAAGGACGATGGCGTAGTATTGGTGGGTCCCGCCAGGCGTTCTGTTACGGGAAGGCGGGGAGGTCGGAGTCGAAGCTTCTTTTTTGTGAGCGTTGGGACATGAAAAATTCCCGTGCTTTCCGGAGTCCTATTTCAATTGCGTGGGCTTCATCGACGCCGTTCATCAACAGGTTGTTTGCAATTTCTACCGCCTTCTGGCGCAGCCGGACGGGCTGGTGCCGATAGGAAGAGGGGTAGTTGCCATTGTGCCAGGGCATATATAGTTCCTTTTTTCGGGTACCTTATAAAATATCGTGCCATCACTGCTCATTTTGGTCATGGTGGGGGATGTCAAAAATCTTTTGGAAAGAAGTAAAAAACTATGAAGTTCTGGTTTGTTACTTCGAAGAATGGAATGTAAATTGCAGCTAACGCAAATAGTCAGCCCAGACCCGGGTTGATTCCTTACAACTTCCTGTCCGGTTATTCATCATTCACTGCGGAGCAGCCTTCCACGGTGTGTCGGTGTTTTGTGAATTTTCAATTCCAGGTTTCTTTGTTAGTGCATTGAATTGTGTCAGTTATGTATTTATTATAAAATTAATGAAACATGAAATTACTCTTTACCTGCCTGTCTTTTACCCTCCTCTTCGTACTATCCGGAACCGACCTTTATGCACAGAACAACGCGATGAATATTCCTTCCGGCAGCTGGGTGGACTGCGGAAGCAACTCCGCACTTTATGCTACGAATATCAAGACCATGGAGTGCTGGATCAAGTTCGGCAATCTTTCGAATGACCAGGAGATCATGAGCAGGAGTATCGCGGGAGTTGGGATCGAGATGCTCATTTATGGCGGCAATCTGGCTATGTATTGTATGAAGGATGGCACCAACTATGCATTCACCAGCTATCCTATGAGCAATTTCGTCACAGGTGTCTGGTATCATATTGCATCTACCTGGGATGGCACGACCGGGTCTTCTCTGGCTATATATGTCAACGGTATAAAGGTGTCGGGCACGCCGACGACTGGTGGTAGTCTGAGCACGGGTATTACGAATCCCACGGGTACTTTTAAGATCGGGGACTGGTCTGATCCGACACACCGTTATCTGATCGCGACGGTGGAGGAAGCGCGGGTCTGGAGCACGAACCGGACGGCCGCCCAGATAAAGGCGGGAATGTATGGGGTCGCCACGAATTCCGCGGGTCTCATCGCCTATTATCAATTTAACGAGGCCAGTGGCGCCGCCGTCAATGCGACGGGGGTCACCGCGCTGAACGGGACGCTGAACGGGACGGCGGCCAGGGTCGCGTCGCCTGTCCAGTCTGCATCGAATATGCTGAATTTTGACGGGGTTGACGATGTCGTCGTCGCGCCTGCCAAGGGTGTATATGATCTTACAACGGGGACGGTCGAGCTGTGGGCGCAGCCGTCGTCGCTGGGCACGGTGCATCAGACGTTGTTCGGGGTGAGGGGAGCGAGCGGATCGCGTTATAGTTTTCATATGGACGCGTCGCATGTCGGAATGTGGAATTCGGGGGGGTATCTCACGCTTAGCTATACCTTTACCAACAATACCTGGTATCACATGACTTTCGTCATGACGTCGTCGAGCACGGAAGTATATGTCAACGGTGTAGACATCGGTGCGATACCGGAGGGGCCGGGGACTACTACGGGACAACAGCTGCGTATAGGCGGAACGGAGACTACGGGCGAGAATTTTGGTGGGAATCTCGAAGAGGTCCGTCTCTGGAATTACGCGTTCACCCCTGCGCAGGTGACGAGCTCGATGAATGCGACGCTCACTGGTTCTGAGACAGGCCTGATCGCGTGGTACCCGATGGACCAGGGCATTGGGTCCGGCGCCAATGCAGGTCTTACCAACCTCATCGATTTTTCGCCGACGAACAGCACCGGGGTTCTGACGAACTTTGCTCTTTCCGGCGCCACTTCCAACTATGCACTCTCTACGATAGTGACGCTGCCGGTGACGTTCGGTTATTTCAAGGGCGCGCCATCGGGAGACAAGGTCCTGCTCAGCTGGCAGACAGCCCAGGAGGAGAACAGCAGGAACTTTGTCATCGAGCGCAGCACGGATAACCAGCACTTCTCCGAGTTGGGGACGGTCGCGGCGTCCGGTAATTCGTCCGTTGCTATCACCTATCAGTACACCGACAATTCTCCTGCTGCCGGCAGCAACTATTATCGTATCCGGGAAGTAGACCTGGATGGGCGTTCGATGTATTCGACGACGGTGCAGGTGGCTTTTCGGGCCGGGACCGGGGTGGGTCTACGGGCGTATCCCAATCCGGCGCGTGAAACCCTGAATTATGTAGTCTCCGGTCTTTCCGGAGCAGGCGAGGTGCTGGTCACCGATATGTCGGGGCGGCTTATGTTGAGCCGTAGTGTGCAGCTGGGTTTGGGCGCAAATTCGCTGGAGACGGGAAGCCTGCCGGCGGGAAGCTATCTGCTCAGGGTGGTGCCGGCGACAGGCAGTCCGGTCACGCAGCAATTCCAGGTGGTGCGCTAATGGATGTCCGATAGCGGACAGCTGTTGTCCGAAAACGGACCCTGGCGGCGCTGTTGTTGATTGGATGATTTGGTAATCAGTGGTTTGTAAGGTGGCATTGGGGTTGGGGGGAGGATCCTATCCAAAACTTTTTCCCATGCTTAAAGACTACTTCAAGATCGCCTGGCGCAACCTGCTGAAGAGCCGCACTTCTTCTTTTATCAATATCAGCGGCCTCGCCGTGGGAATAGCGGTGGCTATACTCACCGGTCTATGGTTGTATGACGAGTTGTCCTTTAATACCTATCATGACAATTATGACCGCATCGCCAAGGTCGTGATCAAAGGCACCGATCCTCAACGTGGCGGCTTTATGAGCCCCGTGTTGTCCTATCCACTCGTCCTCGAGCTCAAGGAAAAGTACAAAGAGGATTTCCAACGCATGACTGTGGCGTCGTGGACCTCCAGTAAAGTCCTGTCCTTTGGCGATAAGAACCTGTCGTGCGACGGCCAGTACATGGATAAGGATGCTCCGGATCTGTTCGGGTTGAAAATGGTCTGGGGGACGCGGGCAGGACTGACGGATATGCGCTCGATATTACTCGCCCGGAGCGTGGCCAGGTCTTTGTTCGGGGATTCGGATCCCACCGGGAAGACAATAAAACTTGCGGGCGAGAGTGTAACCGTCACGGGAGTATACGAAGATCTGCCGCTGAATACCGACCTGACCAAGGTGAGATTCATATCGACATTCGATCTATGGGTCAGTGAGAGTGACTGGACGAAGAGGACCAGTACGGAGTGGTTCAATCACTATCTGCGGATGTTCGTGGAAATAAAGCCGTCGACGACCTTTGCCGCTGTCGACCGCCGGATAAAAGACGTCGAGATGAACAATATCAGGCATAGCGAGGATGCCAATACCAAGCACGAGCGGGCTGTGAATCCGGAGGTGGTTCTATACCCTATGGCCAAATGGCATCTGGAGGCGGCGGATAAGTTCAGAAAGGATTCGGAAATGGCTCCGGGCCGTCTGGTCTGGCTGGTCAGCCTGATCGGGGCTTTTGTGCTGGTGCTTGCCTGCATCAACTTCATGAATCTCTCCACGGCGCGCAGCGAGCGGCGTGCGCGGGAGGTGGGTATTCGCAAGGCGGTCGGCTCGCTGCGCAGACAGCTGATCACGCAGTTCTTCGGCGAGTCGCTGCTGCTGGTCGTCGTTGCTTTTGGGATCGCGCTGTTGCTGGCCTCTTTGGTGCTGGGCTGGTTCAATCAGCTGGCGGCAAAACAGATGAGCATTCCCTGGGCCAATCCCTGGTTCTGGGGGGTCAGTCTTGTTTTTATCGTTGTGACCGGTATCATTGCGGGCAGCTATCCGGCGCTCTATCTTTCTTCTTTCAATCCGGTGAAGGCGTTGAAGGGGAATACGCGTCTTGGCAGGGATTCTGTTCTTCCCCGGAAAGTGCTGGTCGTCCTGCAGTTCACGATCTCTGTTGCGCTGATCAATTGTACGATCATTATCCTGCAGCAGGTGCAGCATGCCAAGGACCGGCCGGTCGGCTATGACCGAGAGGGGCTGCTGACGGTGAATATGCAAAGCCCCGAGTATTATACGCGACGGGATCTGATCCGCAGCGAGCTGCTGAAGACGGGGGTGGTGCTCGAGGCTGCGCAGTCAATGGGACGTGTGACCGAACTGGCCTCCAACAATGGGGGATTCTCCTGGGCGGGCTATGACCCCAACAAGGACCAGAACTATGGGACCATCGCCGTGTCCCCGGAATACGGAAGGACGGTGGGATGGCAGTTCGTGATGGGGAGGGATTTTAACCGGGATTCACCGCTGGACTCGGCGGGTATGGTCATCAATGAATCGGCTTTGCGGGAGATGGGGCTGAAGGATCCTATCGGCACGGATGTTACGTGGACCTGGTGGATGGACAAGACGCAGGTGATGCACTATAAGATAATCGGTGTCGTGAAGGATATGATCGTAGAGTCGCCGTATGCGCCGACGAAGGCGACGGTGTATTATCAGAAGGGGCTCAATGGCGGTTATAGCAGCATGGAGATAAAGGTCCGGCCGGGGGTGGCGATGAGCAGGGCGCTGCCGAAGATCGCGGCCGTTATGAAGCAGCTGGTGCCCTCGGCGCCGTTCGACTATCGTTTTGTGGATGAGGATTATGCGCAGAAGTTTGCGCAGGAGGACAGGATGAGTAAGCTGTCCAGTTTTTTTGCGGGGCTTGCGATATTTATTTCCTGTCTGGGGCTGTTCGGGCTGGCGTCCTTTACGGCTGAGCAGCGGACGCGGGAGGTGGGTATCCGGAAGGTGCTTGGGGCGTCTGTCGGGGGGGTGTGGCGGCTGCTGTCGAAGGAGTTTGTGATCCTTGTTGGTGTTGCGCTGTTGGTCGCCATGCCGGTCGCCTGGTATATCATGAGTCGATGGCTGACGAATTATAATTATCGGGTGGCGATATCTGTGTGGGTTTTTGTGGGTTCGGGCGCCGGGGCGCTGCTGATCAGTCTGGCGACTGTGAGCTGGCAGGCGGTGAGGGCGGCGGTGGCGAATCCGGTGAAGAGTTTACGGACGGAGTAATTTTTTATTCAAAAAACTTGCATATTTAACGTAATGTTAACATTTTTGTGATATGCTTTTGTTTTTAATTCAGGATGGTGTCATACGTTTGAATGGACTTTCAATAACATCCTCTTTTTAGTAGCAATATATTCTCTTAATCGTTGTATTCGATCTAAAGCATGGCTTCAGAGCAAAATAAGGATCATACGTTGACGTTTCATAATAAAATTAGCCCAAATTTTAGGGAAATTCATGTCGATGGGGCATATGGTGGCATAACGCCAAAAGGGTTCATAAATTTGAATTTTTTTGCTGAAAGGTTTCCGATCCCCAAATCAAGTGATTTCAAAATTTCCATTGGTGAGCAAGGAAAACGAGAGGCACACAAATTGTCGGATAGTGATGACAGTAAAACCGGAATTTTGCGCGAATATGAATTTGGAATATACGTGGACTTGAACACTGCAAAGCAGTTAGCTGCTTTTTTAAATACGAAGATTGAAGAATTAGAAAAAGTTAAAGCAACCCAAGATGCTGCCAGCACTTCTAAATAGAGATACCCAAGCGTACTCAATTTCTATTGAAAATTATAGCGATTGGTCTGAATCGGCAACAATACTACTGGTCAAAGATAATTTTCAATATACTTCTGAGGAAGTTTATCCCGAATTTTTTGAGGATGCAGATTTGGGCAAAGTAAGTATGCACATGTCCGAACAATCGTTGAAAGAAGGGTGGGAGAATGAAGATGACGATCATTGGGCAAAATTTTTGAAAGAAGACTGTGAATAATGTTTTATGCTCAAGGCGATATAGTTTTGGTCCCCTATCCCTTTACCAATCTGTCTGAGGATAAAGTTCGTCCTGCAGTTATTATCTCAAACTCAAGTATAAATAAGGGGAAAGATGTAATTCTCGCCCAAATCACTTCTACAGTTTACAATGATGAGTTTACATTTCGCCTCGAAGACCACAACTTGACAAGACCTTTGCAGACTCATTGCGAAATAAGATGCTCCAAGATCTTTACTGCTGAAAAGAGTATTATTATTAAAAAGATATCCTCCTTGAAACCTGGCGAATACAAGAATCTCTTCGGGTTAATAGTTGACGTTTTCAAATGATAAGTGTCACATTAATACTGTTTGTCCGGTTTGGGTGCTATCGCGAGATTGTTCTGCGGTGGACTTGGGAAAGTCGCTGATGGTATTTTCTTTTCGATACCGCGGGAGTAAAAAAGAGCGTTACGAGAGGGGATGTTCGCCATCATAAGAGCCTGAATAAATTTGGTCAATTTGGCCAGAGTCGTGGAAACGGCGTTCGTTGACATCAATAGCGTTGAGGATTGCGTGCTGGCGGAAATGAGTCCTGTCTTGATAGTATCTATATGCGATGTCTCTGAATGAATTGAATTTCGGTTTGCTGTGTCAGTGTGTCGTGCGACGGAATCATTTGGGGCCGATGCGGAATCGATATGCGCCACTATTTTGTTTTTTGTGACTTGTGCGGTGTCAATTGCGAGAGATTTCGTAATTACAGAATCTTTTCCGGGTATAGCGGAGGAATCTACAGGGTTGATCAATGAATCACTGTGAGATGCTCCGGTATCGGATTTGATTATTGGCGTAGTGACTGCGGAATCTTTGACCGGTGTGACCGATGAATCTTTTACAATGGTCGTGGCTGGTACAGGTGTCGCGACTGGCGGCGCTGCCGGGGCGGCGTTGGGGGTCTCTTCGTCTTCCTGTCCTTTTTTGTGTTCGAGCAGGCGCAGCAGCTGGTCTGTTGGGGGAACGATCACTGCCCGGATGCGGCGATTGGCGGCGCGGCCTTCGGGGGTCTCGTTGGGGGATACGGACATGTATTCGCCGTGGCCGGAGGCGGTGAGGCGGCGAGGGGGTATGTTATAGTCGTTCTGGAGCGAGCGGACGATGGCGGTGGCACGCTTGACGCTGAGGTCCCAGTTGTCGAGGAGGATGTCCTGCGGGTAGGCGATGCTGTCGGTATTGCCTTCGATGACGCAGCTGACCTCTGGGTGGTCGTTCAGGACGCGGGCCAGGCGGCCGACGGCCTGTTTGGCCTTTTCGCCGAAGGTGTAGCTGTTGCTGTCGCTGCTGAAGAGGAGCCGGTCGGAGAAGTCTACGTTGACAAGGCCTTTTTGCACTTTTATGCGGACGTCGTCGCCTAAGCTGCCCATGGCGGCTTTGAGCTCGATCAGGACGGCCAGGTTCGTCGAGTCCCGACGCGAGACTGCCATTTGAAGGGTTTGGAGATAGTCGTCTTTGGAATTGATATTGTCTATCGACTTTTTGATGCTTTCGGCCTGTGCGCTGGAGATGGCGGAGAGGGCCTGGAGCTGTTTTTTCAGCTGGCCGTTGTTCTCTTTGGTGACGGTCAGCATGAGGTCGAGGTCGGTCATTTTCGTCTGGATATCTGCCTTCTGTCGCTTTAATTGTGCGTTGTCGTCCTGGCAGGCTTTGAGGGTGCGCATCGACCAGGTATAGAGCGTGTCGTATTTATCGGCTTCTTTTTTTACGGCTTTGTATTCGCTGCTGCTGACGCAGCCGGTGAACAGGGATACTGCGAATAATAGGGTAAACAGACGGGGATAGACAGATCGCATATAGAGGTTTTACGTTGGGGGTCAAAGATAATATGTGGTGGTTGAATAAATCCCAACGTTTTTTCCCGTGGTTTATTACGCGGCTGGTTGCGTAATGGGGTTTGGGCCGGTTGGCCGATGCTAGTCCGTTGGGTTGATGCAGGGGTATGCCGGTCGATGGCGGAGCCTACCGAGCCGGGCAGCCACTCTTCCACATTCAGTATCTCGCGGAGCCTGGGGTCGTCTGCGGACATTGGTGGTATCCAGGGGGCGCCTTCCTGCTGGCGGCGCCACCAGTGACCCTGCCCCGATCTGACAAAACTATAGCGATACAGGATCGCCCGGATATAGCGGGGTGGCTTGTCGGGGAAGGGGTTGCCGGCAAAGAGTCCCAGGGCGCCGGGGTCGTTGTGCAGCAGTTGCCAGAGGAGGTGATAGGTCCAGGCGTATTCTTCGGGGGTAGCCATGGCGGCGAACCACATCTGCCAGTCGAGGCGCAGGTGGTAGGGGGCTATCTGGGGAGGGCGCTGGTCGGGGTCGACCGGCAGTCCTTTGTATGGATAGGGTTTCCAGGTGCCGGTGGTGTCATCGGCACCTTCGAACACGACGTTGAGGCGTTCGCGGCCCACTGATCCGAAGGCTCCGTAGGTATTGACCAGGTCGAGCGGATTGAAGGAAGTGTTCATGATCTGGCGGGGGGAGAGGATATTCACTGCGGGCTCCACGCTTAGCAGGGCGATGGCGATGGTGACTGTCCAAATGATGGCGCCTGCGCCGCGTCCGGGTTCTGTGGTGTGTTCTGCGGCCTGTCCGGCCATTCGGACGAGGCGCCGGGGCAGTATCCGCGCCCACCAGCCGTCGTCGAAACAGGCCAGCGCCGGAACAATCGTAAGCCAGTTGAGAAAGGAGAGGTTGCCGCTGAAGATGAGGATCACCTGCAGCAAAATGATCACGCATCCCGCGATATGACGTCCGATGCGTGGCCAGAACACGAACCAGGGTGCGATCAGTTCGGCGAGCCAGTTGTATAGCACGCCGGCCTGCAGCGCCCAGCGCGGCAGGAAATGGAACCAGCGGCTGAAGGGACCGGGCATTGGCTGGGTCTCGAAGTGGTAATAGAGGGCGGTCCGGTTGCTCCATACCTCGTCGCCCCGCAGCTTGATCATGCCCGAGCCGAGCATGATGCGAAAGATAAGCCAGCGGAAAAGGATGATGATCTGTGGGGGAGGGGGCATTCGGGGGAATGGCCGCGGGTCGAGGAGCGGGCAGAGGAAGATGGCGAGGAAGCCTGTCTCGAGGAGCTGTATCTCCCAGCCGTAGCCGTACCAGTCCTGGCCGACGTGAACGAAGGACATATACAGAAACCAGAGGATGGTCATTACCGGCGCATTGGCAAATCCGGCCAGAACGATGCAAGACAGGATAAACCCGACCCAGGCCGCGGTGAGGAGGGCGGTATCGGAATGAAACAGCCAGAACAGTGATGGCAGGTGTCTGAAACCGGCGCCTGTCGAGCCGAGGGTCCCGCTGACGCGGCGCAGATAGGTGCCGACGGGAAGCAAGCCGTCTGAGCCGATCAGCGGAATGATCTGATCGATCGCTACAAGGAAAGCGACCGCATAAACCAATCCCAATAACCGAAGGATCACAAACCGGGTCAGCCAGTAGGTCGGCGGACCGTCCTCATTGCCGTAGACCATAAGAAATAAGTCTACCAGTAATTTACTGAATAAAGCGCAAGGGAGCGGCGCGTTGGCGATGAATTATTTTGTGGTTTCTCAAGAGGGCGGCTCATTCGGTCCGAAGGCTGTCGACGGGATTGGCGACGGCGGCCTTTATGGATTGGAAAATGGTGGTGAGGGCGGCGATCGAGAAGACGATGGCGGCTGCCGCGACGAAGGTCCATGCGGTGATGCCGGTGCGGTAGACGAAGTTCTCGAGCCAGCGGTGCATCATCCACCAGGAGAGGGGGGTGGCGATTGAGAGGGCTATGGCGATCAGCCGGGCGAAGTCGCGGGACAGCAGGCCGATGATCGAGGGTACGCCGGCGCCGAGGATCTTGCGGATGCCGATCTCTTTTGTGCGTTGTTCTGCTGCGTAGGCGGCGAGGCCAAAGAGGCCGAGGCAGGCGATGAAGATGACCAGCACGGTGAGGACGACGATGAGGCCGCCCATGCGGTGTTCTGTGCGGTAGACGGCGTCGAAGTCCTGGTCCATAAAACTATAATTGAAGGCTCTTGTCGGCTCGAATGCTTTCCATTCTGTCCTGACCTTTTCCAGCACGTCGGGGATATGGCCCGGTGCGATCCGGATGGCGAACCCGGCCTCGTTGTCCTGCGGGCGGCAGACCAGGACGAGGGGGCCTATGTTTGTGCGGACGGACGAATAGTTGAAGTCTTTTACGACGCCGACGACATGAAAGTCCTTTGTTCCGCCGAGATAGCCGGGATAGTGGACCGTCTTCCCAAGGGGATCGCCGGCGATGCCGAATTTGCGTGCGGCTGATTCGTTGATAATGATGGCGGTGCTGTCCGTTGCCATGGTTTGCGAGAAATTGCGGCCGCTTACAATGCGCATATCCATGGTAGGGATATAGTCGGCGTCGACGATCCACAACTCGGTCTGAAGGTACATTCCTTTGCCGTCTGCCTGGCCGTAGTTGTGCCAGCGGCGGGTCCCCGTGGGCAGATAATCGGTCATGGTGACGCCTGTGACGTCGGTCAGCCGGCTGAAGGCTTTTTTGAGGTCTTCTGCGTGGGGTATGCCGTCGACGTCTGTGATGACCAGCATCTGGTCGCGGCTATAGCCCTGGTCGCGGTGCTGTATGTAGTTGAGCTGCCGGAAGACTACGAGGGTGCCGACGATGAGGAAGATAGAAATGGAGAACTGAAGGACGACGAGACCGCTGCGCAGGCCGCTGCCTTTGCCACCCAGTGCCAGCTTGCCCTTCGACACCTGGACGGGTTTGAAGGCAGAAAGGAAGAACGCGGGATAGGCGCCGGAGAAAAGGGACATCGCAATGACGATCAGGAGGAGGGAGGGAAGGAGCCATGGGGCATTTGACAGCCGCAGCTCTTTTCCGGTGAGGTCGTTGAACCAGGGTAGGGATAGCCAGGTAAGTGCGACGGCCAATATTGTCGCAGCCGTAGTCAGCAAAAGCGCCTCCGTGAGGAACTGGCTGACCAGCTGGCGACGCAGTGATCCGAGTACCTTGCGGACGCCTACTTCACGGGCGCGGTTGGCCGAACGGGCGGTGGACAGGTTCATAAAGTTGATACCGGCGATGAGGAGGACGAAAACTGCGATCGCGGAGAATATCCAGACGTATTGGATGCTTCCGTTGACCGCCAGCTCGTCGGTGCGGTGGGAATGGAGGTGGATGTCGGTCAAAGGCGTTTCGCTGAGTGTTATCTTAAATTCGCCGTTGGTCTCTTTCTCCATCTGTGCGTATTTTTCGGCATAATTGTTCATGAGGCCGGCGAGCTTTGTATCGAAGGCCCTGCGGTCGGTCCCCGGGCGCAGCAGCACAAAGGTGGACATCGGGTAGATGGCGAAATAACTCGGGTTGTCGTCGAGCTGGCGGGCGGCGTGGATCGAGACCAGGAAGTCGAACTGCCAGCTGGATTGTTGTGGAAGGTCGCGCATGACGCCTGTGATCCTGAGTGGTTTGTTGTCTTCTTCGTTTATGATGATGCGACCGGTGACGTGGGTGCTGTTGAAGTATCTTTTGGCTGCGCTTTCGGTGAGGACGATGGAGTGTTTGTCTTTCAGGGCGGTATGGGGATCGCCTTCGATCAGCGGCAGGCCAAAGAATTGAAAGACGTTGTCGTCGGCCCAGGCCACGTTGGGTTCGGCTATGGCGAGCCGGTCTTTGTAAAAATGCGCGTCGGGATAGCGGGCGATCCGGGTGGTAGCCTGTACTTCCGGGTAGTGTTGTCGCAGGGTCGCGGCTATGATGGGCGAGGCATTGGCCAGCTCGGAGACGGCGCCGTTGGACTTCACGTCGGTATTCAGCCGGACGATGCGGTCGGCGTTGGGGTGCCAGCGGTCATAGCTGAGCTCGTCCGTGAGATAGAGGGTGATGAGCAGGAAGGTAGTCAGGCCGATGGCCAGGCCTGAGATATTGAGGGCGGTAAAGCCTTTGTTCTTTTGGAGCTGCCGGAGGGCCAGTTTTAGGTGGATGGTGGACATGGAAATATATTTTGTCCTTATAGATGCCCGGATTCCCAATTTGACCAATGATTATTTTCTTTCAGGGTCGGGCGATACTCATCCGGGTTACGGGTGACCAGCACTCTGGCGATCAGCTGGTAGAGTTCTTCTTCGCTGGGGTTGTGGTCTTCGTTGTACGACGATGTATGATGAAAGTTGTTGATCGTCATTATTTTGGGGATGTCTTTCGGGATGTGCCGGCGGAGTTCGGCCTCGGTTGCCAGCAGCAGTTGGGGCTTTGTAGCGTCGATATAGCGCAGGAGATCGGCAAAATGGATGTCCGGGTCGGTTGGCGGTTTATAGTCCAGGTAGTGGATATTGAGGGCCCGGTATTTGGCGGGGTCGGGTTCGATCGGGAATGTTTTGTCCCGAATGAGGACGGTGCCAGCGACGGGGTTTACTGTTTCAAATTTCCCGTCGTCTTCGAAGTGGGTAACTCTTTCGAATTCTTCGTTGGTAATGAGCTCGACCGTTGTCCAGTTGGAAACGGATCGATAGTCGTCGTGTTCCGAGATGGGATAGTCGATGCAATTTCCAAAATAGTACAATCCGATCTGACCGCAGTATCCGCGATTGGCGTAGAGGCTTTTTTCTGCTACGACGGCCCAGCGGTCTTCGTCGGCGTAGAGGTGGATGCGGGAGCCGACGGTTACTTCGTATCCGTGTTCGAGGTCGAGCCAGAAATGGTATTGCAGGGCGCCTGGTGCG
>JAFDYE010000647.1 GCA_018267585.1 Bacteroidota bacterium | reverse complement strand
TATCCAAGGACAGCTTGACCTGGGCGTCGCAATGACGGAAATCCTGTTGCTGGTATGCTTCAAAGAACTTGTCAGTGATCTTGTAACTGAACTCATGAATACCAGCCTTAAGGCCCACAAACGCTATATCGAATTCCCTGCGGCTGCTCATGACTGCTTTTTAAAGAGCTTGCAAAGGTAGTTATATTTTATTAAAATTTGAGGTTCTCTCCCGGAAAATTTGCACATTTATGGTCGATCTGTGGAAAAGATATGAAACTTTTTGTCAAATATAGCCGCGTGAATATCGTGGCCAGTGTCCTTGCCCTGCTGATAGGCAGTGTAGTGTATTATTTTTCAGTACGTTATGTCCTGATCAGGGAATTGGATGACAGCCTGAAAGTGGAAGAGGACGAGATCAACGAGTATGTGCGTACCCAGGGGCGGCTTCCGGAGGCTACGAGCTACCGGGACCAGTTGATCAGCTATCGGCTGGCTGCACCGGATGACGGGGGCCTCCGGAAATTTCACCACACCATGAAGGTAACGCCCCACAGCAAGGGTATGGATGCCTACCGGGAACTGCTGTTCCCGATACGGGCCGGCGGGCAGCTGTATACCGTCAGCGTGGCGAAGTCCGAAGAAGAGACCGACGACCTGCTGGTGTTGATGATGCTGATCACGCCCGGAATGATCCTCTTGTTGCTGGGGACCCTGCTGGTAGCCAACCGGTTCCTGCTGCGCCGCCTGTGGCGGCCATTTTATGAGACGCTGGATAGCATCCGGCTGTTCAACCTTTCCAGCCGACAGCCCCTTTCTGTCCGCCCTACCGACACCGAGGAGTTCAGGGAACTCAATGGCGTCGTCCAGCAGATGACGGCCAAGATCCTGAGAGACTATGAGATGTTGAAGAACTTTACCGATAACGCATCCCATGAGATGCAGACGCCGCTGGCGATAATCAACTCCAGGCTCGACCTGCTGATCCAGGACGCAGACCTTGGAGAGCACCACCAGTCGGTGCAGGCGATGTATGACGCCATCGGCCGTCTTCGCCAGCTGAACCAGTCCCTGCTGCTGTTGATGAAGATCGAGAACAATCAGTTCGGGCTTACCGGCCTGGTCGATCTGTCTCCGCTCGTCGGTCAAAAGCTGGTGCAGCTGGAGGACCAGCTGAAGAGCAAGGCGATTACCGTGACTACGGACCTTCACCCGCTGCAGTTGCCCATCAACGACTATCTGGCGGATATTCTGCTGAACAATCTGCTGCTGAATGCTATCCGGCATAATCGCAACGGAGGCCGGCTGGAGGTCCGCCTGGGTAATGGAAGCCTCTGGGTCAGCAATACGGGCTCGGGCCTCGGGTTCGATCCGGGGTCGATCTTCAATCGGTTTACGAAAGGAGCACATTCCGGCGGGACGGGGCTCGGCCTGGCGATCGTGAAGCAGATCTGCGATAATTACGGTTTCTCCGTCACCTACTCCCACAAGGACGGGATGCACGGCTTTCACGTCAATTTTATCCTTTAACCGGAAGGAGTCCGGTTCATACGCGAGGCCCGCGGCCGGGTGTACGGACATCATGGTGTTAGTGCAAAGAATTATTTTTTTGGTAATTTTTTGCACTAAGCTTTAGTTTGCGTA
>JAFDYE010000646.1 GCA_018267585.1 Bacteroidota bacterium | reverse complement strand
CCAGATACCGCCCGACGACAAGGTTCGCGCCATCGTCGACGTACGCGACCTGAAAGACGAATCCTTTGTCAATAACCATTATATCGTACTTTGCACCACGCAGGGCATCATCAAAAAGACCTCTATCGAAGAGTTCAGCCGCCCCCGCCAGACCGGTGTCAACGCCATTACTATTATGGAAGGCGACCAGTTGATGGAGGCCCGGCTGACAGACGGCAACTCCGAGATACTGCTGGCCATTAAGAGCGGCAGGGCCATCCGGTTCGAAGAGGAAAAGGTCCGTCCCACCGGCAGAGGCGCCATCGGCGTGGCCGGTATCGAAGTGGACGAATCCGGCGATGAAGTGATTGGCATGATCTGTGTCAATAAGGACGACAAGACCCGCACCGTACTGGTCGTCAGCGAAAAAGGATATGGCAAGCGGACGCCGATCGATGAATACCGCATCACCAATCGCGGAGGAAAAGGCGTGAAAACGATCAGTGTCACGGAGAAAACCGGTAAATTAGTGGGCATTCTCGACGTCACCGAGTCCGAAGACCTCATGATCACTAACAAGAGCGGTGTCACTATCCGTATGTCTGTAGCCGGGATCAGCGAACAGGGCCGTGCCACCCAGGGGGTAAAGCTTATCCGCCTGGATGAGAGCGACGAGATCGCAGCCATCACCAAGCTGGACAAATTGGAAGAGGAAACCAACGCAGCCATAACCGATACCGCAGAAGAAGGTACAGGCCCTGTGATCGATCAGCCGGCGGCAGATCAAGCGGGTGATGCAACAGAAGGAGCGGGCCCGGATATTGCAGAAGAAAATGGTCCGGAAGTCAATTAAGATCCTATTAAAAGCTGGATTTGGCCCGTTGTTTGCGGCAAAACGCTGCTATTCAGCAATTTGAAATTGTATCTTTATAATAAATAATCAAAAAATGAGAAGACTCCTTCTAACTGGTTTCCTTGCCGCCGCTGGTCTGGGCCTGTTCGCACAGAACGTCGACAAGGCGAAAGACCTACTGAAGTCCAACAAGCTGCCCGACGCCAAGGCCGAGATCGATAAGGTACTGGCGACTGACAAAGGCCAGAAGAATCCCGAAGCATGGTATACCAAGCTGAAGGTATACAATGCGCTCGCGGCCAACGACCAGACCCGCACGCAGTATCCCGACGCGCGCGACCAGGCTTTCGAAGCCCTGAAGAAATATACGGAGATCGACGACAAGAAGCTGTTACTTCTCCAGATGGATGGCTACAAACCCGTCAACGAGATCTACCAGGGCTATTTCCAGATAGGGGCCAACGACTACAACGGCGGAAAATACGACGACGCCCTGAAGAACTTCAGCGGCGCCCTGGCCGCCAGCTCCTTTATGAATTCCAAGGGCTGGACCAACCTGAAGATCGATACGACCTCGACCCTCTATGCGGGCATCTCCGCCGAGAAAGCCGGCAAAAAGGATTCAGCGGCTATATATTATGGTAAGCTGGCCGATGCCAGGATCGCCAATATCAACGGTTCCAACATGATCGACATCTACAAATGGCTTGTCGATTACTACAACACCAAAAAGGACAGGGCAAATACCCAGAAATATCTCAATCTCGCCAAAGAACAGTATCCTGAAGACCTCTTCTGGCCCAGCACCGAGCTGGACATCATCCGCGAAGAAGGCAACAAGGACTCTCTTTTCGCCAAATACGACGAGATCGTACAGAAGTTTCCCAAGAACCACCTGTTTGCCTTCAACTATGGCCTCGAGCTCTACCAGTTCGCATCCGATACCACCAAAGGCCCCCGTCCGGCCAACTACGATGCCCTGACCGCAAAGGCGCAGGAGATGCTGAAGAAATGTCTCGAGATCCAGCCCGACTATCCGCAGGCCGCGCTCGTACTCGGACAGATCTCTTACAACCAGGGTGTCGACCTGCAGGGACAGACCAAGAAGATCCCTGGTAAAGCACCGGAAGACATCAAGAAAAGGGCTGACCTGCGTATCGCGGCTTCCAAGAAATTCGACGAAGCGATCCCCTATTTTGAAATGGTCGACAAGGACCTGGGCTCCAAAGGCAAGCTGAAGATGGACGAGAAAAGCGCGCTTAAAGATGCTTACGATCTGCTGATCACCATCTACGAACAGAGGAGCACCGCAAAAGACAAGGTTGATTTTTATACCAACAAGTTCAACAACGTCGACAAGGATCACTAGTCGTTAGATCATATTGCAACAAAAACCCCGGCGCAAGCCGGGGTTTTTCTATGGATGGAACTTTATCTGTTTACAACACCGTTATCCCCGCCTGATCCAGCTGCCGATAGATCGCGGTGCGAAGCTCGCCGGTCGTATAGGGCGTCTTTGTAATATCGTCGATCCAGAAATAGACCTGCAGTTCGAGGGTCTTTGAGTTGATCGTGTTCAGGAGGATCTGGGGCTCGCGGACCTTCAGGACATTGGGGTGTTTGCGGACGATATCCTTGATGGCATCCTCTTTGATCTGATCGGGGTTGGCCGGTTTTTCGATGTTGAAGCTGATAGCCAGGCGGACGTGGTTGTTGCTGAGCGTCCAGTTGACGATGCGGCTCGAGAGGACGTCCCCGTTGGGGATGATGACCTCGGCGCCCTCGTCGGTGAGCAGGGTGCTGGTCCGGATACTGATCTCTTTTACACGTCCTTTCTTGTCGCCGAGCTCTACGGTGTCGCCGATGCGCACGGGCCGGTCGAAGATAAGGATGATCCCGCTGACGAAATTGTTGACGATGTTCTGCAGACCCAGGCCGACGCCGACGCCGAGGGCGCCGAGGATCACCGTTATACGGTCTACCGAGAGACCGCTGGCGGCCACCGCCAGCAGGAAGCCGCCGATCAGCAGGATCAGCCGCGTGACCAGCAACCGGGACCGCTGTCCGCGGTCGTCCAGGGAGGCATCGTCGCCCGTATCCCCGAAGAAATAGGCGATATAACGCTGCAGGAAATTGGCCAGCCAGATGATGCCCAGGAAGAGGACGATGCCGCCCAACGTAAAGTGGAAGCTACCGACCACCCGGTCCGAAGTGAAAACGTCCACCAGGAGATCGTTCATCGCGTCGAACAAGTTGAGATTGGTCACAAAGACGATAAACCAAAGAATGATCCCAAGGGTGATGACAAACCGGGTGATGTTCTTCGAGATGCTCGTCAGGTCGAAGTTATCCGGGTATTTCTTGCGGATACGGCTGCTCTGTATCTGTAACAGGAACGCCTCGACGACGCTGCGGACAAATACCGCAAGCGATGCGGTCTCTGCAAAGGAATAGACAGCCGTGGACGCGAATATCTGCGAGAGCGTGACCCGGCCAAAGAGGTTGCAGACCACCGCCAGGAAGTTAAAGACCAGGTAGAGCCCGATGGCGACCCTAAAGACTTTCGGCTGACCGGTTATCCTCCGGCTTCCAAAAAGGAAGAAGAAGGCAAAGACGCAGGACGCACCGTCGATGATCAGCGTCGCCCACCGCTCCATGCTCAGCGGGAGCCCCAGCAGACGCACCAGCGGCAGCAACAGGAACAGCACCAGGAACAGACACCAGCCATAAAAAAGATTGCGCGGCAGCGACTTCCAGAAGACAAAGGTCAGCACGATCATCAGCAGGAACTCCACCGACTCGATATAGATGGCCGGCGCGTGCAGGTCGGCCAGCGGCGCCAGCGTCAGAAGAAAGACCAGCGAGGCGGCAAAAGGATGGGGGTTGATGAAACGGAAATTGAAATGTTCGATGGCCTGCAGCTTGTTCAACCTGCGCAGCGTCCGGAAGTTGAACCATATCCAGAAAAAGAAGACGGCTCCTGCGAATACCAGCCAGGACCGTCTGCTGCGGGTATTGGAGAAATAGAATCTTGCCAGCTGGCGTTCGCTGTCCAGCGACTTCTGCATATTGGCCCTCGAGAAATTCCTGGCCGTCTGCGGCCGCGGCTCCCACAAATAGCGTCGCTCTTTTCCAAAGGCTCTTGTGCCGACGGCAGTCAGCTCCTGGTCGACCCGGTTGAGCAGGTCCACTATGGTGATCGTATGTCCCGAAGCCTCGGATTTAAGCGAGTTGATCTGCTGGCCCGTCAACGTCACAAGGCTGTCCGCCTGTCTCCATTTCAGTTTCAGAGCCTGTAGTTGAACCCTGAACGTGTCGCTCAGCGCCGAATCGCGCAGGATGTGCAGCATCAGGCTGTCCTTTTTCAGGTGCTCGATACCCGCCCGGACCCCGTCCAGCAAGCTATCATACCGGTTGAGGTACCTGGTGTAGCTCCTGACATTCTGGTTGAGCGCGTCCAGCAGCATGTTGAACATCTGCAGGTTCTGGACATTGAAGGTCCTGTCGCTGAGCGACAGCCGCTCCTTCAGGATGGTAAGCGCAGAATCTTCGTCGTCTAATTCATCGTCGATCTCGTCAAGACGGGTAAAGGACTCCGTCACGAGCGGCACCTTATTGAGCAGCTGGTAGACGTTTTCGATGTCTTCGGCGTAGTCGCTGGTGGTGGGGACATTGATATTCGAGAACAGGGTGGAATCGAATTTCCGGCGGACGTGCTTATAGTTGTCCCGATAGTAGTCCGTGGTCTTCTTTCGGGTAAGCTTGTTGGTCTTGATCGTGTCTTTCGCGGCGGTCTTTGTAGTATCCTGGGCGTTGGCCAGAAAAACGCACAAAATGCCCGCAAGGAGGATTAGGAAACGCTTCATATATTAGATATGCTGGGGCAAATCTAATGCCTTATTTTCATTTTGGGGGGGCGGCCTCAGAACATTACATCCACGTTGTCCGGCCTCCGGCGATAACGCAGTGCGTCGATAATATAAAGACTGCCCATGATCAGCCCAAAGGCGCCGATCAGGAGGGTGATGCTGCTCGCCCGGGCGAATGGGCTAAAAAGCAGAAGACTGCCGAAAAGAGTGGAAAGAAGACCCGCGGCCATGATGAACCCCCGTCCGAGGATAAGGTTCCGGAGGGCGATCGCGGCCAGTATCTTGAGGATGCCCACCAGCAGCATCCAGCTGCCGATGAAATAGGGGAGTGCAATAAAGGCCAGCAGGGGATTGAAGACGAACAGCAGCCCGAAGAAAAGATGGAGGGCGCTTTCGACCTGTAGCCATTTGCTTTCACGCGAAGGGACCGGTCGGAGGATAACCATTGCCAGCAGCAGACCGCCATTCAACAACAGGCCGATTCCCGAGAATTTGGTCAGCTTCACATAGCTGCTAAGTGGATTGACAAAAGCGAGGACCCCGATGCCGACAAAGATGCCCCCTGCGATCAGGAGCAGCCCCCAGCTGGAAAATTTTTTGGTGGTGACAGGCATTGGGGACCAAGATAGTAAAACTATTTTACTCTGTCCTCAAACTCTTCACCGGACTTCGCATAGCCGAACGGATGGTATTTATCCCCACTACGAACAACGTCAGCGCCAGGAGCAGCAGACCCACAACGACAAAGGTCCACGGACTTATCGGGATACGGAAGGTATATTTATCCAGCCAGCTGCTCATCGCCCACCAGGTCAGCGGCACGGCAATGACGAAGGCGATGGCTACCAGACGCAGGAATTCCTGCGAGATCAGCCCCAGCAGCTGCGGCACCGACGCACCCAGCACTTTCCGGATACCGAATTCACGCACACGTCTTTCCATCGTGAACGACGCCAGACCTGCCAGTCCGAGACAACAGATAAAGATCGCGAGGCCGGCGAAGATATTGGTGATCTTGCTGACCAGCTCTTCGGCGAGGAATTTCTTTTCGAAGTCCTGGTTGACGAAATGGTATTCGAAGATCGCGGCCGGATCATATTTGCTGACAAGAGCCCGCAGGGCCGCGATCGCCTTTTGTGGCGCCACGCCTTCTTTGAGCCGGATGTTGAAAAAATTGCCGCCGCCCTGCGCATAGTAGATCATCTGCGGGTCGACGGGTTTGTAGGGCGATTCCATCACGACGTTATCCGTTACGCCGACGACTGTAAAATGGCTGGACCCGTAGCGCAGGACGGCTCCGACGGGATGGGCCAGGTGCATGGCTTCCACCGCCGCCTTGTTCAGCAGGACACTCCCCGAGTCGGAGGGCGTGCCCGTAAAACCCTTTCCTTCCAGCAACCGGATACCCAGCGCATCCGTATAATGCTCGTCGGCGCGCTGCCCCATGAAGATGATGTTCTGGTCCGGCAACTGCCCGTCCCAGTGAGGCGAGGCACTCCGCCACCAGACCTCGGTTATCGGTGAAAAGGTTCTTGCTACCGCAGTGACAAGACCGGTAGCCTGGAGGTCGTTGCGGAATGCGGGATAATTCTTGTTGAGCAGATCGCTATTTGGCAGTGAAATGAGGTTGTTGGGATCATAGCCCATGTCGCGGTTCTTGACGTACTGCAGCTGACGATAGACGATGATGGTAGCCGAGATCAGCAGGATCGAAATGACGAACTGCGATACGACCAGCACACGTCGCGGAAGAATGGCCTTCTTTCCCGCGACTAGCGTGCCTTTCAGGACCTTGACCGGATTGAAAGAGGAGAGATAGAAAGCAGGATAGCTCCCCGCGATGACACCCGTAAATATAATGATGGCCACAAGCGCCGTTATGAACACCGAATCACCCAGGTCGAGAGACATATGTTTATCGACCATTAGGTTGAAACTGGGCAACAGCAGCCACACGGCCAGCAGCGCGATCACGAAGGCGATGGCCGTTAGGATAATGGACTCGAAGAGGAACTGCGCCATCAACTGCCCGCGATCGGAGCCGAGGGTCTTGCGGACGCC
This sequence comes from Bacteroidota bacterium, assembly GCA_018267585.1. Classification (GTDB taxonomy): domain Bacteria; phylum Bacteroidota; class Bacteroidia; order Chitinophagales; family Chitinophagaceae; genus Puia. The sequence goes on along the minus strand of JAFDYE010000646.1, from coordinate 187 downwards.
CACCTCCCGCGCCCGTTTCTCCGATCGGGCAGTGGAAAGGTTCATGAAATTGATGCAGGCTATGAGCAGGATAATAACGGCGATGACAGAAAACAGCCGGACGTATTCGATCATCCCGCCGGTATTCTTTCCGTCCTTGAAGTCGCTGTACAGCCGCCACCTCTTCATCGGGAACAGGAAATAGCTG
>JAFDYE010000645.1 GCA_018267585.1 Bacteroidota bacterium | reverse complement strand
TTCAACGACCGCATCGTGCTTTTGGCGAGGTCGAGGATCGAGACGGAGTTGTCACCAAGAACCCATATTCTGCCTTTTGCGTCCTTGTGGATGGTATTGACCGTGTTCTCCCCCAGGTGCAAGCCGGGGGACGACTTATCGATGGTGGATACCTTCCTGCGCCGGAAGTTCCAGAGGAGTATGGCTCTGTCGTTCTCTGTTCCGATGACGACGAGCGAATCGCCGATGAGGCAGTGGCTGTTGAAAATGACCTGGGTAAATGGCCGGAACTCGGGATAGACCCGGTCAATCGGAACCACCCTGTTTCCAATGTGCACTATGGCTCCGTCGACCGCGGAGGCGATGAGGTTGCCTAAAGGGTCTTTGAAGACATGATAAAACGGTTTTCCCTGGTGCAGTGCGGTGACCATGCCGGTTAGAGGGTTTACCTTGAACAGTCCGTCCTGGGCGCAGCAGTAGAGGGTGCTGTCGTTGACGGGGTCGATATAGTACGCGTGTCTTATCAAGGCGTCGGATGAAACGGATTTTCCGATGGTTGTAAAGCAAGAGGGGCGGTTCAGCGCGTAGAGGAGGCCGTGCTGGCAGCCGAGCCAGAGGTTGTCGTCCTTGTCGAAGAAAATTTCATAAGCCGCGTCCATCCATCGATACTCGTCCAGGCTGCTGTGTTCCCGGACCAGGGTCAGCCTTTCTTTGTCGGGCGTGATTGAGGCGAGGCAGTGGGTGCCGCAAAACCAGATATTGCCTTTGGAGTCCTGCCGGCAGGAGTAGATATCGTGATCCTGGGTCTGCCGGAAGGCCGGAAAGGGATCGACTTCTGCCCTGATGCCGGCCGGTCCGCCGGATGTCAGGCGGTGCAGGCCATTGGTGGTCGCCGTCAGCAGGCTGCCATCGCGAAGGAGTTCGGCGTCGTAAAAAGTGGTCGGTCCCTGCTCGGGCCGACGAAGGGAGGACTCCGGCAAATAGGCGCGAGTGGAGAAGTTGGTGTTGTCGATCAGTAGTACGCCTTGCTCAGAACAGAAGAGCCAGCAGGCACCATGCCCGTCGTTGATGATCCTGGAGATATTGAGAGCGGTGTTGGCCGGGTTAGAGGTCCTGGTGCTTCCGGGGACGAATGACAGAGGTAGCTTTCGCAGCTGGCGGTCGGCGGCCAGGAGGAAAAGGCCCTCCGTACTACCGACCAGTAGTCCGCGGGGGCTGGGGTAAAGAGTGGTAAAACGAAGGGTGGAAGTCGTCTTTTCCTTCATCTGAAAATAGCTGTAGACGACATTGCCGGTCCTTATGTCGATGGCGTCGATGCCTCCGAAGGAGGTGGCGTCCCATAAAAGGCCACTGGCTGTATCCAGGGCGATATCCCAGACGTCCGAACCGGTAATGGCGTGGTGACCCGGCAGGCCCTTGTTGTAGACGGTCATATTCCTGCCGTCATACCGGTTGAGCCCGTCCTCCGTGGCGATCCAAATGTAACCGTAGCCGTCCTGGACGACTTTTCTGACGTAGCCTCCACTTAGTCCTGAGCGCTGTCCGATATGGGTACAGTTGAGCCGCAGGTATGATTGTGCGAATAGAGAGACCGGAAGCCAACCGGAGATAGTCAGCAGCAGCGCCAGGCCGATGAAAAGCGGGGTTACTGGTTTAGCCGGTTGCATGGCAGAGGGAATAGGTTTGCCGGGAAATTACTTAAAATGGATACGGGAAAAAAACCCTTTTACAGGACTTTCATAAATTATAATTTACCTGGGTCATTTTACGATTTTTTACCTGATAAACCCTGGATTTATGGAAAAGCAACATTGCGATTGGCTCGTGGTCGCCTTTGTACACGAGGTCTATAATCTCACTACTATCAGTGATGAGATTATCAATGCGCTGGCGGCCGCCGGAAGCGGAGAGAACAATATTGTCTATCTTATTAAAGATTCGGTCAGTCATCCGGCGGGTTCGGGGACCGGCGACGACGGCAAGGTCGTGAATATCTTTAACCTTTCCGTGCAGCTGTTGGTGAAAGATCCGGCTACGGCCAGTTACGCTTTTAAGCAACAGGATGTGCCGATCGACAACGAGGACCGCAATTGCTGGCAGACGGGGTTCAAGTACATATACAACAACATCAGCGCGAAAAGAAGGATGCTCATCAGCTTTTCGCATGGTGCGGCCTTTGGGATCAACTGGGATATCGGACGGGTTGAGCGGCCCGGGCCAACGACCAATCCCGTCACGACAACGACCAGCCCGGCTATAACTACGATCAGCAACCAATATTTTTTTCTCGACAACAACGATGTCCAGCAGATCGAGGCCAATTATATCGATGGGATTGCGCCTCCTGACGAAAGGACCAGGAAGTCGATCCGAAAAGGAGAGCTGCTGCTTGACAAGAGCAAGCAGTTCTGCTCGAAGCTGGAGCTGCTGTGGATATCCGATGTCGCCAAGGCCTTAAAGGAGCTGCTGGGCGGGGAGAAGATAGACCTGCTGGTGATGAACAACTGTTATATGCAGAATTTCGAGACGGGCTATATCCTGCATGAGGTCGCCAATTATATGCTTGCCCCCGAAGGTTCGATGGACGGGACGGGGTATGACTACAAGAGCCTGATGGAACGGATCAACGACAAGCCGGATATAGACCTGGAGGAGCTATTCAAGGATATCATCGCCGACTACGTCCTGTACTACAGGGCCAGGAATTTAGAGGATTCGCTGTCCAAACAGGCTATTTTTATCAATAACCTGCAGGTGTATCCGAAGGCGCTGGAGCTCTACGGAAGATTCCTGGATATCCTGTCTGCGAACCTGGACGATATCCGGCCTGTTCTGCAGAACCTAAGAGAGCGGAAAATATTGTATGTCTCCGCCGATGTAGACAACTATCCCGCCTCCAACTATCTTGACCTGGTCGACGCGTATCAATGGGTGAAGCTGGTGCTCGATCGGTTGAAGGACAGTCTTTTTAAGGACAGCAGTTTGCCGGATGAGTTCGTGGCATTGGGAAAAGAAATGAAAAGAGCGGAGAACGTCGGGGATTTTCTCATCCGGCACGATCAGAATTTTGAAGCCAAATTT
>JAFDYE010000644.1 GCA_018267585.1 Bacteroidota bacterium | reverse complement strand
GAGCTCTATCTTCCTGATCTCTTACGTCATCTACCATGCGTCAAATCCTTCCGTGCGCTTTGGCGATCTCAACCACGACGGGCTTCTTAGCGCTGACGAGAAGCAGCAGGCTGGTGTCGCGCGATATATCTATTATTTTATCCTTTCTTCCCACATAATCCTCTCGGGGATCATTATCCCCTTTGTGCTCTTTACGTTGCAGCGGGCGTACCAGGAAAAATTCGACAAACACCGGCGGCTGGCGAAGATCACCTGGCCGATGTGGCTGTATGTCGCGGTTACGGGAGTAGTGGTGTATGTGATGATCAGTCCGTACTATTAATGGTTCACAGCTCTTTTGCGGGGTCCCAGAACAGCCGGGCGAAGTCCACGACCTTGTCGTCTTTGACCTTTACCCCCTCGTTTTCGAGGAGTTCCTGCATTCTGCCGGGGGGCTTGTAGTGGTGTTTACCGGTGAGCAATCCGACACGGTTGACGACGCGATGGGCGGGCACCGGCTTTTCGACCTGGTGAGCGCTCAGCATGGCCCAGCCCACCATTCGGGCGGAGAGGCGGGTACCGAGGCAGGCGGCGATGGCGCCATAAGACGTGACGCGGCCGCGTGGTATCTGCCGGGCAACGGCATGAACAAGATCGAAAAAGGAGTCATCCCTTTTGCCGGAAGGTTTTATGGAGTTGATGGAGCTGCCCTTCTTCGCGGACGACCCGCCGGGGCGTGCAGGGTTAGTCCCGGTCCTCTTTTTTTTCGGTAGCATTTTCTTTTCGTTGTGCGATCAGCTGCGAGCGGCGCGGTTCGCTGACTCGTGCGTAGTCGAAAGGGCAGTGTCTGCATCCGTTGCCGCAGCAATATCCTCTTTCGAGGTGGTATTTGGCTGTCAGGACCATCAGGCCCTGCTCGTTGTAATAGAAGTCGATCCCTTCCTGCAGCTGTTTCATTTTAATTATTGGGGGTATGCGGCGATCCCGATGAGGTGCGGGGCGGCCTCACTCTTTCCGGCGGCGCGGGCTCCTCGTTCTTTACCCTTTCGTGCAGTGCCGCGTCCTGGTCGGCCGGCAGCGGCTGTTCGGGCAGTGAAAAGCTCAGATAGTGTATGCGTCCGCTCTGTGCGATATCCAGCTTTTCGTAGTGGGTATTTATTTTCAGCTCATCTTTTATGGGGCCGGGCTCTGCGTGGACATGGTCCGAATCTTCGAGCAGCGTCAGGTGGTACATGTCGATCACCCATTTGGTGAACTGATAAAGGACGGGGGAGTCGGTCTTCAGGTGAATGCATCCTCCGGGTTTGAGTATCTGTTGATATAGCCGGATGAATTTGGGGTGGGTCAGTCTGCGTGTGAACCGCGACTTCCTCAGCTGCGGGTCGGGGAAGGTGAGCCATATCTCCGCCACCTCGCCTTTGTTGAAATAGGACGCGATCTTGTCGATATGGGTGCGAAGAAAGGCTGCGTTGCGGATGTTCTCCTGGAGGCTCTTTTTGGCTCCTATATAGAGGCGGTTGCCTTTCATGTCGACGCCCAAAAAATTGCGATGGGGATACATCTGCGCGAGGCCTACGGTATACTCGCCTTTTCCGCAGGCCAGCTCAAGGGTCAGCGGATGGTCGTTCTTATAAAACCTTCCCCACTGGCCGGCCATTCCTTCGGGGTACTGGAGGACATTGGGGAAACTCCTGATCGCTTCAAACCGGATGAGCTTTTTCTGACCCATAAAAGGGTAAAGGTAAGAAAAAACCCCGCGTCGTGCGGGGTTTTCGATGCTGTAGAGGAAGGATTCGAACCTCCACGGGGTAGTTAGCATTAGCGCAATGTGTGGTGGTCAACCCCAGTCGAATCCGATGTTGGTCGGATCCGGCATTACACTATGTTTATCCCAGATTCCCCACCCCCGAGACAAGAGGGCATGTCTGCCAAATTTCATCACTCCACAGTGAGTGACCGGGAGCCGGCGGCCGGCTATCGGCTTGATGAAGTAAAATTAAAGAAATGCTGGAAATGTTTGTAGTTTTTCAATAAAAATTTTTGTATTTTCAATTTTATTCAAATATTTGCAGGACACTGTAGAGAAAATTCAAAAACTATATTCAAGATGGCCGTAAAATTGAATCTCGACAAATTGGATTTACAGATCATCCATGAAATGATGGAGAATGCCGAGATATCTTATGCTGAGCTGGGTAAGAAATTATTTGTTTCGGGAGGTACGATCCATGTACGTATAAAAAAGCTGCAGGAGCTTTCCGTGGTCAAAGGTACAAAATTGCACGTTGATCTTAAACAGCTTGGCTACGACGTAATTGCATTCATCGGCATCTTCCTCGAAAAGAGCTCGCTTTATGACAGCGTCGCCAGAGAGCTGCAAAAGATCCCCGAGATCGTCCGGCTGAACTACACTACGGGCAACTATAGCATGTTCGCAGAGATAGTCTGTAAGGATATCAATCAGTTGCGGTCAGTGCTGCACGACGAGCTGCAGAAGATCAAAGGGATCGAGCGCACCGAGACCTTTATCTCCCTCGACGAGAGCTTCAACCGGAACGTGCAGGTATTCAAAGAATAGGACATGGCGCGTCATGCCCGCACATTCAATACGTCCCTCAGTCCATTTCCCAGCAGGTTGAAGGCCAGCACCAGCAGCATGATGGCCAGCCCCGGCGCGAGCGCAAGCATCGGATTGTGGGTAATGATAAAATTATAGTTCTCCTTTATCATCAGTCCCCAGCTTGGCTGGGGCGGCTGGACCCCCACGCCGAGAAAGCTGAGGCCCGCCTCTATCACGATGGCCGAAGCAAAGTTGCTGGCGGCTACCACCCACACCGGGCCCATTACGTTGGGAAGGATATGCCTGAACAGGATGCGGCTATGCGAATAACCCAAGGCCCGAGCGGCTTCCACGTATTCTCTTTCCCGTACTGCGAGCACCTGACCGCGGACGATCCTCGCCACATTGACCCATAACGTGAGGCCGATGGCAATGAAGACCTGCCAGAAACCCTTACCCAGCACCAGCATAATGGCGAATACCAGCAGCAGCGTAGGTATACTCCAGATGACGTTGACCAGCCAGAGGATCACCTCGTCGACCCGTCCGCCGAAATAGCCCGCAAGCGCACCCAGGAGGACACCAACGCTGAGAGAAAGCAACACCGTCACCAGCCCAACGGCCAGACTGACCCTAACACCGATGAGTAACCGGCTGAGGATATCCCGGCCATATTTGTCGGTACCCAGCCAGAAGGTCTGGGTCTTTATCCGGAAGTCTTTTAGAACAGTGCGTGAGATGACCCTTTTTTCCGTCACCCCTTCATCAACGTATTTCTGTACAACAAGACTATCTCCCTGTGCCAGATAGCCCGTAATGGGAATGTAGTCGAAGGCGTCCTCTCTCCCGTTGAACAGCCGGCTGAAAAAGGAAGCGGAAGGGCGGGTTCTCTCTTTTGGCAGGAGCAGGAACTGCTGATGGAAACCCGGCGGGCGTCCTCCGATCTCTACGATGATCCGGTTGGCGTTTGGGGAAGGGTCGGGGGCGATGAAATAGACGATCACCGCCACCAGCACCGACGCTCCGATGACGGTCATCCCGAACAGGGTTCCTTTGTTGCGCAGCAGGCGTTTGCCGATATGTATACGGGTGCTTGTCATTTGCTTATTTTTCTGTCCTTCCACCGGTAGCTGCCAAAAGTACCGAGCCATCCCACAATAATGGTGTACAGGATATGAAAGGGTTGTAAGACCGCAAAATACACCATCAATCGCTGTTGCCCGAAAAAGCCTGCGACCGAACGGACAAAAGGATATTCAACGGCGATCTTTACGACCAGCATCAACAATAGGATCCACAGCCACCAGCTATTCCAGAACGCCGCAACGAAGAGCCCGGCAAAAAGCAGATTGACCAGGTAGACCAGCAGCAAGACCCAAAAGATCCGTCTGTCGTCATATTGATCGGCCTTGCTTGCCCAGCGGATACGCTGATGGAAGAAGCCGGACCATCTCCTCTCGGGCCGGGTCGTCACGATAGCCTCCCGGTCCTTCAGGAAGAAGACCTTTTCGGGATACCTGCAATAGATCTTATGCATCAGCAGCATATCGTCGCCGGAAGGGATGGAATCGATGCCTTCGAAGCCGCCGACCTCTTCGAAGGCCGACTTGTCATAAGCCAGATTGGCGCCATTGCACATCGAATGGAACCGCCTGTAGACCGATGCTCCCGTTATCCCTTGAAGCGTAATAAAATCCAGGGTCTGGAAGATCGCCAGCAGGCCATGGGACTGATCCGGCTGGTGGCTCGAAGCCTGGCGGGACACATGCGAACCGCCGACGGAATGTTCCGGCGAATCTGCAATACGGACCGGCGCCGCGATGAACTTTGCTCCCTTGTCCTCATAGCACGCCGCCATAGAAGCCAGCCAACCCGGCTGGGCGACACAATCCGCGTCCGTAGTCACGATCAGCTGCCCGCGCGCGGCCTTTATGCCCGACGCAATGGCCCATTTCTTATGCGAGGACCGCATCCCGGAGCTTTCCTCCTCAGAAAGTCGAATGCATCTGACCGTTGACCCCGAATCCAGGGCGGCAATCCGTGCAAACTCCTCCACAGCGAGCACCGTACCATCCGTCGAATGGTCGTCAACTACAATAACCTCGTATAAATGCTTGGGATAATTCTGCGCACTCAGTGCTCCCAGACATCGAAGGATATTTCCCTCCTCATTCCTGGCCGCAACAACCACCGTTATCCATGTACGCCAGGTCCTCCAGGCAGCAGGCCGCGGCGCCGGCGGTATCGAAGTCCAGGCCCGGAGATACCAGGCTATCAGGATCCCATAAACGATCAGGAACAAACAGCTTATAAATGTGAAAATGTATAAAGGACCCATGATGAACCAGTAAATATAAGACCGTCGGTGTTTTGGAAGAAATTCCTGTTTTGGGAAATTTTACTATATGAGCAAATTCATAATATGTTGACTGTCAAATCCTTGGAATCTTGGAACAAATTTAGCAGAAATAGGGGCAGACCTATATGTAAAATCCAATATGACTTGAATTTATTAAAAATTCATTGTTTCTATGAAAAGACCTCTACTAACAACCCTGTATTTTTCCCTTTTTCTTATCATCGTTTGTATCCGGACGGCAAATGCCCAGACTTCCTATACCTGGAATGGCGGCGTGTCTACTGACTGGAACACTCCGGGCAACTGGACGCCCAACGGGATCCCCGGCGCCGCGGACAACGTGACCATCGTGACGGCCGGCAACAGCTGTCTGATGCCCGCCAACAAGACAATAGCCAACTTCAAGCTGACCAGCGGCACCCTGGACATGGGTAGTTTTATCCTGACCATCGGCGGTAGCACGGCGACGTTCACGACCGGGACGGTGCAGAACGGTACGGTGACCATTCCCGCTGCTTCTTCCACGACCTTTGGCGGCGGCCCTGTCACCATGAATTGTATTGTCTCGATCAGCACGGCGACGGTCAGCCTCAAGAACACGACCTTTCAGAAGACGCTTACCCTGACCAAGACGGGTCCTACGAACGACGGCAACTCCGGCGGGAATACTTTCAATGGCGCCACCACCATGACGAATGCCGGCGACGGTTACCTGTTGATCGGCAACGGCAGCCCGGACCAGTTCAATGCCGCGGCGACCTTTAATAATACCGGCAATGCCAATTTATATGTGGCGTACAACAGTTCGAATAACGTTTTCGGCGGCGTGACCACGTTCAACAACGCTCCGGCTGGCAATACGGCGATCGTTGTCAGCCAGAACTCCGCAGGGACCCTGTTCAACGACAATATTGTCGTCACTTCGACCAGCGGACAGGGCATATATTTTGGCGGCAACGCAACGGCTACTTCAACCCTCGCGGTCAATAAGACCATTACGGTCGGCGCGGGCGGGTTTTCCGCCGGGTCGCTCAATCTGAAGGAGTTCATCCAGGCCGGGCCAACAAACCAGAGCCTGACCCTCACCGGCGGCGGCGGGATCACGCTCGGGCCGTCTTCTTCTTTTGACGGAAACCTGACCGTTATCAGTCCGACCATATTCCTGAACGGGACCGTGTTCAACGGCACCGCGGATTTTACCAAGACCGGTTCTACAGGGGACTGGAGTAGCGGCGGTAATGTATTTAACGGAGTCTCCAGCTTTACCAACAACGGAAGCAGCTATTTCCTTCTGGGAGCCAATAACCCGGACATCTGGAATAAGGACGTTACCTTTTCCGACAATGGCTCAGAGCGGCTCCTGCCCTGCTGGTCCAGTGCCGGCAACCAGTTCAACGGGAATATATATGTAAATACTTCCGGCAGCGCGCAGGGGATCCAGTTTTGCGGTGGCAGCGCAACGGCGACGGCAACGCTTGCGGCGACAAAGACCATCCAGGCGGGCTCTTCGGGCCTTACGGCGGGATACCTGTACCTGAAACAGTTCACGCAGATGGGTAGCGCGCCAGTAAACCTGGTAGGCACGGGGACAACTGCGTTGTACCTGGGACCGGGCAGCAGCTTTGGCGGATCGTTTACGGCTTCGGCCCCGGACATCTGGGCGCAGGGCGCTACTTACAACAGTCCTGCCGCTTTCAGCAAGACGGGCGGCTCATCCAATCACAACAACCAGTACCAGAATATATTCAACTCTACCTGTACCATCAACCAGCAGAGCAATGGGGGCTATTTTATGCTGGGGTATAATTCCAACGATCTGTTCAACGACAATATAATCATCACCTCTTCGGGCAGCGGAGGCATTTATTTGGGATGGCTGGGTGGAACGGGAACGCCGACTCTCGCGGCAGGAAAGACGATCGTCGTCGGCTCGGCTGGCTTTAGCGCCGGCTTTCTTTACCTGAATACGTTTACCCAGCAGGGTAATGCCCCGATGAATATTAATTTCACTGGCACGAATACCTATCTGGCTTTCGCGCGGGGCTCCGTCATCGGCGGTGACATGACCTCGAACACGCCGGACGTCTACTTCAACGGCGCCACGTTCAATGGGCAGGTGAACGCGACAAAAACGGGTGGAGGGACAGACTATGGCAGTGGCGGAAATATCTTTCAGGGCGCCTCGGTCTTTAACAATACCGGCAGCGGGGTCCTGATCCTCGGCAATGGCAGCCCGGACGTATGGAACGGCGATGCGGCCTTCAATTCCAGCGGCAGCAGCTATATCGGCGTGGGATGGAATTCGACGGGGAATACCTTCAACGGGAATATTTCCGTCTCCAGCACCGGCTCGGCCGCGGGTGTCCATTTCTGTCAGAATACCGCCTCGACGACGACACTTACAGCCGGTCATTCCATACAGATCGGCCCGGGGGGATTTTCTTCCGGCGTCCTGTTGCTGCAGCAATTCACACAGCTGGGCAATACACCGTCGAATCTCACCCTGACGGGAGCCACAACTCTTTTTCAAACGGGCCCGTCTTCTTCCTTTGGCGGGGATCTCAGCGTGTTGTCTCCGCGCATCCTCCTGAATACGACAACCTTCTCCGGTGTGACCTCCCTGACGAAAACGGGTGCGACGGGAGAATGGTCCTATGGAGGGAATACTTTCAGTTCGACGACCACTATCAACCAGCAGGGCGGCGGCTATTTTGGTTTTGCAAGCAGCGCCCCGGATATTTATAACGGAGATGTATATGTTAACAATAACTCTACCGACCGCATCATTTTTGGGAATATCTCGTCCGGGAATCAGTTCAACGGAAATATCATTCTGACACAGACGGGCTCTTCCGTCGGGACCGCCTTTGGCTGGTCATCCAGCTGTGATCTTACGCAGGCGGCGGGCAAGACCATTTCCATCGGCGCCGCGGGTTTCAACGCAGGCTATCTGCAGATCATGCGGTTTACGCAGCTGGGGACTGCGCCCGTCAACCTGCCATTGACGGGAACGACCATGCTGGCTTTTGGTCCGGCGGCGGCTATCGGCGGCGACGTCACGGCGACCAGCAGCAATCTCTTTTTCAACGGATGTACTTTCAACGGCCTGGTCAATGCGACAAAGACGGGCACTGGTAATGATTACAGCAGTGGCGGCAATATATTCCAGCGTACCGCAACACTCAACAACAGCGGATCGGGCATCCTGTTACTCGGCAACGGGTCCCCCGACATCTGGAACAGCGATGTCAGCTATAACAGTAGTGGGACGGCTTATATCGGCATCGGGTATAATTCCGCGGGAAATACTTTCAACGGCAATATCAGCGTCACCAGCACCGGCTCTTCAGCGGGAGTATATTTCTGTCAGAACAGCTCGTCCACAGCCATCCAGAATGCCGGTTTTTCCATACAGACGGGGGCGGCCGGCTTTTCTTCCGGTGTGCTGTCCCTGCGACAATTCATACAGCTGGGCAATACGCCGACAAATCTCAACCTGACGGGCGCCACTACCCTTCTGCAGACCGGACCGTCGTCCTCCTTTGGTGGGGATTTTGCCGCTGTTGCTCCCCGGATACTGCTGACGTCGACGACCTTTTCCGGGGTGACCTCATTGACAAAAACCGGCGCCACCGGGGAATGGTCTTTCGGGGGGAATACTTTCAATTCGACGACAACAATCAATCAGCAGGGCGCGGGCTATTTTGGCTTTGCCAACGGTGCACCTGATATTTATAACGGAGACCTGTACGTTAACAACAACTCTACCGAGCGGGTTATTTTTGGAAATACGTCCACCGGTAATCAGTTCAATGGAAATATCATTCTGACACAGGTAGGCTCTTCCGTCGGCATCGTTTTTGGCTGGAGTTCCAATACAGACCTGACCATGGCGGCAGGAAAGACTATTTCGATCGGCGCAGCAGGCTTCAATACCGGCTATCTGCAGATCATGCGATTTACCCAGCTGGGGAACGCCGCCGTCAACCTTCCCCTGACGGGCTCCAGCGCACTGACCTTTGGGCCGACCTCGACGATCGGGGGCGATCTGACCTCTACCAGCGGGTCCCTGTATTTTAACGGATGTATATTCAACGGTTCTGTCAATTCCACCAAGAATGGTGCGACCAACGACGCCAGTTCGGGCAACAATATTTTCAACGGCCCCGCCGTCCTGACCGACCTGGGCGCAGGCTATCTGTTGCTGGGCAACGGCAACAAGGATCAGTTCATGTCTACGGCGACTTTCAACAATTTGGGCGCGAGCAATATCTATGTGGCTTACAACAGTCCGAACAACATTTTTGGCGGAGTGACCACGTTCAATAACGCACCATCCGCTAATTCGCTGATCTCAGTCAGCGCCTATTCTGCGGGAACAGTTTTTAACGGCAATATAGTCGTCACTTCGACGAGCGGGCAGGGCGTCCAGTTCTGTACCTCCTCGACTTCGGCATCGGCGACACTGTCGGCAGGGAATACCATTTCCGTAGGTGCAGCAGGCTTCTCTGCAGGAAGCCTTTCCCTGAAACAATTCACCCAGTCGGGAGCTACGCCGCAATCATTGACCCTGACGGGGACGGCGGTCTTGTATTTTGGGCCCACGGCAAACTTTGGCGGTAACCTGACCACGGTGAGCCCCAGCCTTTACTTCAATTCCAGCACCTTCAACGGATCGGTGACTTCGTTGAAGAATGGGCCGACCAATGACCAGTCGCCCGGGAACAATATTTTCAACGCTCCGTTGACCGCGACCAACACGGGTACCGGCTATTTCATGATGGGCAACGGCAACCCGGATACCTATCAGTCGACTACGATCTTTAATAACCAGAGCCCGAGCCAGCATATGTATATCGCCTACAACAGCACGGGGAATATTTTTAACGGTGACGTCACTTTCAATAACCAGCCCGGGGCGAACAACCTGTGGATATATCCCAACGCCTACGGTGTAAATACCCAGTTCAATGGTAATATCGTCGTCAACAACGTCAATGGCGGTGGAGTATACTTTGGCAATGGGACCGGGACGGCCGCTCTTTCCAACGGAAAGACCATCGGTGTCGGTTCGGCGGGCTTCAATAGCGGCGGTCTGATCTTCCGCAGCTTTACCCAGTCAGGCGCGGGTGCGGCGCAGAATATCACCACTACCGGGACCAGTTATATCCAGTATGGCAGCTATGCCTCCTTCGATGCATCGCTGACTTCTTCGAGTCCGGGCCTGTTCTTTCAGAACAGTACATTCAACGGCCCGGTCAACTGTACAAAGACGGGCAGCACAAGTGACCAGAGCTACGGTAATAACACATTCAACGGCGCGGCTACCTTTACCAATTCGGGGACAGGCTACCTGATGATGACCGCCAGTGCAGGAGACGTCTATAACAATAACGTCAGCTTTGTGCAATCCAACACCGGAGCCGTATATCCCAACTACAACTATAACAGCAGCTATGCCGGCAGCATCAGCGTCACGAGCCCTGCTGCTTCGGCTATAACTTTTGGTTCGGGCAGCGGTACGGCGACTATGACGGGGTCCGGGATCCAGTATATGAACGCTACGGGCAGCACGCCGACGCCGGTCTTTAACCGGCTGGTCGTTGCCAATACGGGCGGGGGAGTGACCCTGAATACGACGTCCATCAACGTTGCCAAGAGCCTGGTTCTGAGCTCCGGCCTGGTCAATACGACACTTACCCGGATCCTGACCATGCTGGACGGCTCGGTGACGGCCTCCGGCGACGCGCTGTCGACTAGCTATGTCAACGGCCCTTTGCGTTATCAGAAAGCCAGCGGCGGAACGAGCGTGCTGAACTTCCCGATAGGCACTTCGCCCGACTGCCGGCCCGTCGTGCTTACGGTCCGTCATGGATCGGGCACGGTATACTACTACACGGCCCAGCTGTTCAATGCCAGCGCCAAGAACCTGAACTATTCGCTGCCGCCAACGGTAGACCACGTATCGGATGTGCATTATTATATCATCGGAAGGACCGACGCCTCGGGCACCGAACAGTCGACAGCAGGGCTCAGCGGCAACCAGACCATCCAGGTATATTTCGGATATAACGACTGGGTGACCGACGGGGGCGCGCTTACCGTCGTGAAGAATACTCATAATACGCCGACCAGCTGGATAGATATCGGCGGCATTGGCGGGCCCACCTACAGCGCCGGAAGTTTTTTGACGGGAAGCATTACCTCGTCGACGGGTCCGTCCAATTTTAACTCTTTCTCGACTTTCGCGCTGGGGAATAAGTCGGGCGGTATGAACGTCCTGCCCGTCGGCCTTCTCTTTTTCAATGCCGTTCCGGACAATGGCCGTGTCGACCTCTCATGGGCTACGAGCTCCGAGCTCAACAGCGCCTGGTTTACGGTGGAGCGTAGCAAGGATGGCGTAACATTCGACCAGGTCGTCAAAGAAGCCACAAAGGCATTGGATGGCAACAGCGATATGCAGCTGGACTATACGGCCATTGACCCGAAACCCTACAGCGGGGTCAGTTATTACCGGCTGAAGCAGACCGACAAGGACGGGAGGGAAACCTATTCGCTGGTACGCGCCGTCGACTTTAGCGCAGCCAGTCGTCTTTCCGTCTATCCCAATCCGACGAGCGGTCCCGTATTCGTCAGCGGTCTGTCCGGCGCGCGGAACAGCGTGATGACGGAATGGTATGACGCCGGAGGCAAGCTGCTGGTGCAGGAGACTGCGCCGGTGGCCGGTGGAACAGCGGCGCTGAACCCCCGTCTGAGCAGCGGTGTCTATCTGTTGAAGATCACTACTGGAGACGGGCACGTCACCGTTCATCAGGTGATCATTATGAAGTAACAGCAGTGACGATCATATCCAGGTTACCCGGCTGCAGCAGCTGGTGGCCCATGGGGAGAAGCCGGAGATGGCATTGAGCTTCGATGCCATGTCTGAAGCGTTCTCCCCTTTTTGCGAGTATGATACGGTCATAGCGGCCGTAGAAGAGAAAGACCGTGATCTTTTGAGCGAGTATGATGTTACGGATGGTTGCCAGCCGGGGTCTGAACCCGCGCATGGTCGTCCAGCGGGTGTAGAGCTCATGACGGACCCGGTCGTCGTCGACATAGCGGTGTGTGAATTTATAGATACCGGGGTTGACCCATTTCAGGCGGTTTGCCGCGCGCAGAAGGGTGAAGAACCATTGGGGGTGATCCATCGTGAACCTGAAGAGCCGGTTGCCGGCAACGGTCTGCGTGGCCAGCCAGTACCAGGGGTTCATGGTGAGACCATCCGGTGCGAGGAGGACGAGCCGGTCGATCCTGTCGGGTATCAGCTCGAGGAGGTGGAGGGCGATGCGGCCGCCCATGCTATAACCAAGCAGGGTCCATGGAGGCGTGTGCGACCGGGCGTCCGCGACCCCATCGGGCCGGGGCGCGATCGTCAGCAGCATTTCCACCAGGTCCCGGGGTTCAAAATACAGTCCGTCCTTCCACTCTGTATCCCCATGGAAGGGAAAGTCGATCGCCAGCAATGTAAAATGATTGCCGAGCGCGGTCTCGATAAAATCAAAAGACGCCGCCGATTCGCCATAGCCGTGCAAACAGATGAGCAGCCGGCTGCCGCTGCCTCCCAGGGAGTAGTGAATTGTCGAATTATTCAACGGATAATAGCCATGGTGCATATGCTGCGTTTCCGCGGCTAATCTACGTACTCTTGCGCAAATCGTGGGGTCAATATCTCCTATTGCTTCTGAATTGCTCTCACCGATACCTCGCCCAGGTCTGAAACGAGCTGCACAAAGTACTGACCGCTGGCCAAGGCGGACAGGTTAACTGAGATCAGCCGTGAGGACGGACTCAGGGCGACGGTATGCTGCATGAATTGCCGGCCCCCGGCGTCGACTATACGCAGCTGCAGGCGGATATCCCTATCTGCCAGTATCTCGATATTCCAGGTTGAACCCGCGGCCTGGTACAACCTGCCGATGGTCCAGCCGGTGGAAATATTCGTTACGGAGACTATCGGCGAATAGTAGTCTGCTTCGCCAGATTCGGAGACCTTTATCCGGTAAAAGTTCTTTCCGGTCAGCGGATGCTCGTCCGTCCAGGAATATCCATGCTCATTCAGATCGCCGTCGGCTGCCAGCGAAACGAGGTCTTTGAAGCTGCCTCCGTCGCCGCTGCGCTCAACGATGAAGCTGGCGGGTCCAGT
>JAFDYE010000643.1 GCA_018267585.1 Bacteroidota bacterium | reverse complement strand
GGTATTATAAGCCTTCGGTGACGTTGGAACTGGGGACCTCGTTGGGGTTTTCGGCGGCTTATTTGAGTAGTGGGAGGAGGGAAGGAGGTAAATTATGGACGGTGGAGGGGTCGGGGCAGGTAGCCGGGGTAGCGAGGAAGAATCTGGAGACGTTGGGTTTGGATGCGACCGTAATAGAGGGAAATTTTGACGACGTGCTGCCGGAGCTGCTTGGGCGGATCGGGCCGGTCGATCTGGCTTTTGTGGATGGGAATCACCGGCGGGAGGCTACTTTGTCTTATTTTGAGCAGCTGATGGGGCATGCCGGGGAGAAGGCGCTGTTCGTCTTTGACGATATTCACTGGAGCGCGGGGATGGAGGAAGCCTGGGGGGCGATCATGGCGGACCCGCGCGTATATCTTACCATCGATCTTTTCTTTTTCGGGCTTGTGTTTCTTCGGGACGAATTTAAGGTGAAGCAGAATTTTACTATACGATTTTAGGGGGGAGATTTTTTTTCTTTTTGGATAGGGGTGGGGGTTCCTCACCGTGTCATAGTAATGATGATGACAAACAGTCAAGGCGTTTTATCGATGGAAGGAGCTGAAAACCAACGGGTGGAGGCTTTTTTTGAACAGGTCTTCAGGTCCCATTTCAGGGGTTTGCACTCCTATGCCTGTACCATTATCAGGGATGCGGCGCCGGCGGAGGAGATCGTTCAGAACATATTTTTAAAGCTTTGGGAGAAGAGGTCAGCACTCGATATCCGGGAAAACGTCGCCGTCTATTTATACAGGGCCGTGCACAATGAAAGCCTTAATTACCTGCGGCATCGGAAGGTGAGGGCCGCATATCAATCTCACGCTATGCGTCAATATAAACAAAACGAACAGGAGAAGCCGGCCGAGAAGGTCGTCATGGGAGAGTTGGAGAAGAGGCTGGAGACGGCTTTGAAGGAGCTGCCGGAACAGTGCCGGACGATATTTCAGCTGAGCCGGTTCGAAGACCTCAAATACAAGGAGATCGCGGATAAATTGGGGCTTTCTGTCAAGACGATAGAGAACCAGATGGGAAAGGCGTTGAAGCTGCTGAGGCTGAAGCTTGCTGATTTTTTAGTGATGATATTATGATAGAATACGATAACATAGACGATGTCCTGGTAAAGGTGGTCCTTGGGGAATCCACCGAAGAGGAGCTGCGGTTTGTCCAGGTCTGGAGGGCGGAAAGCGCCGCGAATGAGCGGTATTTCCAGGACTTCAAGCGGATATGGGACGAGAGCAGGCATCTTGCGATGAAGAGTGAGGTGGATGAGGAGGTGGCGTGGGGCAATTTCAAAGAAAGGGTGAGGGAAGGGCAAGTGGTGGAGATGAGGCCCAGGAAAGGCTATGGATGGCTGGTGGCGGCGGCGATATTGGTCATTGCGGTGGGGGGGTGGTTCTTCTTTTCGTCCCGCCCGGCGGAGTATCTCGCGGTCAGCTCCGGGGGGCAGGTGTTGCTGGACACTTTACCTGAGGGATCGGTGGTCACGCTGAACAAGCAGTCGTCTATCCGGTATATAAAGGGTTTTGCCGGCGCGGACCGGCGGGTGGATATGGAGGGGGAGGCGTTCTTTGCGGTGGCACAGGATAAGGAGAGGCCTTTTGTCGTACATACCAATGGGATGACGATCACGGTGCTTGGGACGTCCTTCAACGTAAGGAATACCGGGGAGAAGACGGAGGTCATTGTGGAAATGGGGATGGTGGAGGTGCGCAAGGGTGCGGAGGTGGTGCGGGTCCGGGCGCATGAGCGGGTGACCGTGACCGGGGATGAGAAACCGGTGAAGGGGGAGAATCCGGATCAGTTGTACGACTATTACCGGACGCATGTTTTTGAATGCAATGGTACTCCTTTGTCGAGGCTGGTAGAAAAATTAAATGAAGTCTATCAGGTACATGTCGTTATCGGGAATGCGGGCATGCGGAACATGCCGGTGACGGTGAGCTTTGAGGACGAGTCGTTGGACAGGATACTGGAGATCATCAATCAGACGTTCCCGGGCAGCAATGTCCATCGGAACTGAAAGGAATATATTTTGAAATGAAGCCTTATTCTTATTTATTTATCGGCACCTTATTCTTATCGGCAGGGGTTAGCGCGCAGGGGCAGGGGAGGCTGGATAAGAAGATCTCGATATCCATTCGTCAGAAGGCGCTGACGCAGGCGCTGAAGGAGATCGGCCGGAAGGGTGGATTTACCTTCTCTTATAATACTACCATACTCAACGGGGACAGGCTGGTAGATGCAGAGGCCGAAGACCGGCCGGTTAGGCAGGTGCTGGAGCAGCTGCTGGGGGACGGGTATGAATACACGGAGAGCGGTAAATACGTCATCATCCTTCAGCGAACGAATGCACCTCCCGTCAGGCAATATATGATCAGCGGTTATATCAAAGATGATTCAACGCAGGAAAGGTTAGGCAATGTCAGCGTGTACGAGAGCGGCCAATTGGTATCCACTTTAACGGATACCAATGGCTTTTTCCGGCTGCGCCTGAGGGATAACAAGTATTCACATGCTGAACTGGTGATCAGCAAACAGTTCTACCGCGATACGGTGCTTTTTTTCCGGCCCGGCTACGACCAGCAGGTCACGGTGCCGATAGCACGCGAGAAGATATCCGATCTCACACCTTTTGTGGTGTCTAACAAGGTCGAAAAGACCTGGGTGGGGAAGCTTTTTTTGTCTTCCAAACAGATCGTGCAGAGTCTGAACCTGGGCGATTTTTTTGCCAACAAGCCGGTGCAGATGTCGTTGATCCCCGGGCTGGGTACGCACGGACGGATGAGCGGGCAGGTGGTAAATAAGCTTTCGTGTAACCTGATCGCGGGGTATTCGGCGGGAACGAAGGGGGTGGAGCTGGCGGGGATCGCCAATTTCGACAAGGGCGAGGTACGCGGGGTGCAGGCCTCGGGGATCGCCGATCTGGTGGGGGGGAAGGTGTCGGGGGTACAGCTGGCGGGTATTCACAATGAAGACCTGGATTCTTTGCGCGGGGTGCAGGCCGGGGGTATCAGCAACCGGGTGTGGGGTAGTATGGAGGGGGTGCAGTTGTCGGGTATCGCCAATGAGACAAAGGGAGATGTATACGGTGTGCAGGTGTCCGGGATACTCAATAAGGCCAGAAATGTGAAGGGGATGCAGATCGGGGTGGTCAATCTGGCGGACAGCTGTTCGGGGTTTATGATCGGAATTGTGAATATCGTCAGGAACGGGATGCACGAGTGGTCGGTTTTTTCGAATGAGATGATGCCGATCAATGTCGCCTATAAGTCGGGTACGCGGAAGATGTATACGATAATCCAGGCGAGCGCGGATATTTCTTCTGACGAGCGCGCATATGGGTATGGGATAGGTATTGGAAATGAATTGGGTCTGGGGCGGAGATTTGCATTAAATACTGAATATGTATTCTCAACTTTTATAGTGGGACATGGCCGGGAGCTGCCCGGTGTATCCAGGCTGCAGACTATGCTTCGGTGCAGGATGTGGCGAAATTTCTCTCTCTATGCGGGGCCTTCCATTTCAATCACTTCTCCGACGAAGGTCCTGAATCCCGATGGTTATAAGATGATCCTGCCGAGGGCGGGCTATCACAGATTTGGAGTCGGCAATGCGGTGGCATGGGTTGGCTGGACGGTGGGAATAAACTTTTTTTGAAGCGGGATAGGGGTCGGTTTTGTGTAGGGTGTCTATCCCTATATGAAAACGAAAATTTTTTTACTCAGGATTGTTGCGCTGTTTGCGCTGACTGGTGTCAGGGCACAGGATTCGGCGAAGAAGCATGTTAATATCGGTTTTGTATATCCGATAAGTACGAATGGATTGGAGGCGAAGAGCCGGACGAATTCCTTATCTCTTAATGCCTTTGGGGGACTTTCCTATGCCGAGACGGGTGTGTGCGTGGCCGGGTTTGGCAGCGTCGTTCTTGATTCTGTCCGGGGGGCGATGGTGGCTGGTTTTGGGAATGTGGTCAGGGGTGGGGCCGGGGGTGTGATGGTGGCGGGTTTTGGGAACCTGGTCATGGGGTCGTCCAAGGGTCTTCAGGTGGCGGGGTTTGAGAATGTCAACAGGCACGCGGGTGAAGTGCAGGTTGCAGGATTTTTAAACAAGGCCGCTGATGTGCATACGCAGGTGGCGGGGTTCATGAATATTGCGCGTAAGGTGAGGGGAGTGCAAATTGCGGGTTTTATGAATATTGCGGACAGCAGCGATTACCCGGTAGCGTTGATCAATATAGTCCGCAACGGAGAGATGGGCGTTGCTGTGAGCACGGATGAGACGCTGACCACGCTGGCCAGCTTCCACAGCGGCGGCCGGCGGTTGTATGGTATAGTCGGTTTTGGCTATAACCACAAGGGTGTGCGCAGTCTGGCCGCCTGGGAGGCAGGGTTTGGCGCGCATGTCGTGACGGCTTCGAGATTCCGGCTGAACCTGGAGGTCGTGAATATCGGGTTGACTGACTTCAGGGCCGGCGACTGGATGAAGTCATCGTTGAGGGTGCTGCCCGTCTACCGCGTCTCGCATCGTATGGAGCTGTTCGCTGGTCCTTCCTTCAATTATCTCCATGCCAGGAAGGGACAGGGCGAGGGTATTGTCGATCATTTTCTCTGGAGCGACAGCAATACCCACAATTACTATGGCTTGTTCTTCGGAGCCACGGGAGGCATTACAATTTCACTAACCAACAAATAATGTTCTATGAAGGTATTACTGTTCATTGTTTTGTCAATCGGGGCTCTGGGCCTGCGGGCGCAGGTGAAGCACACCATCAGCGGGTCGGTGAAGGCCAGGAACACGGGGGAGAGCATTATCCGGGCGACGGTGATCGTATCCGGTAAAAATATCGGGGTGACGACCAACGACTATGGCTATTATTCCCTGACGCTGCCGGAGGGGAAGTACACGCTGCAGGTCTCTTCAGCCGGCAGGCGGATGCAGACCGTGGAAGTCGATCTGAAGGAGAATATCCAGCTGACGACGTTGCTGGAGGAGCAGGGGCAGCTGCAGAATGTGGTCGTCACTGCTACGGGACGGGGCAGAAGCATCCGGGGAACGCAGATGGGCGTGGAGCATATCAGCACGAATGAGATCAAGAGTGTTCCGGTATTGTTTGGAGAAAAGGACGTGCTGAAGACGCTGCAGCTGCTGCCGGGTGTGAAGTCCGTCGCGGAGGGTAACAGCGGGCTTAGTGTCAGGGGTGGGGGAACCGATCAGAACCTCATATTATTGGATGAGGCGCCGGTATATAATGCCTCGCATCTTCTCGGGTTCTTTTCGACATTCAATTCGGACGCGATCAAGGACGTTACCCTCTATAAAGGCAATATGCCGGCGCAGTATGGGGGAAGGCTTTCTTCGGTGGTGGACGTGCGGATGAACGAGGGCAACAACCAGGATCTTCGTGTCACCGGCGGTATCGGACTGATATCGGCCAAGATCAATGTCGAGGGGCCGATACAGAAGAACGAGTCTTCTTTTCTGCTGACGGCGAGGAGGACCTATGTGGATCAGTTGCTGAAGCTGTCGGGGGACTCTACGAAAAACAAGAACAGCCTGTATTTCTATGACCTCAACGGGAAGCTGAACTTCAGATTGGGCAGCCAGGACAGGCTCTATATATCCGGCTATTTCGGCCGGGACAATCTGTCGAGCGCGGATGTATTCGGGATGAACTGGGGGAATGCGACGGCGACGGTGCGGTGGAATCATGTGTTCGGCCCGCGTCTTTTTTCGAATACGTCGCTGATCTATAGCGACTACAACTACAAGCTGCGGTTCAACGACAACAGCGGCGATTTTACCGTGAAGTCGGAGCTGAGGGACCTGAATCTCAAAGAGGAGATGCAGCTCTATCTCAACCCGAGGAACACGGTGCGTTTTGGTCTGAACGCCATCTATCATGACATGACCCCGGCGGTGTTGCATTCCGACGGCAGCAGCGGGGTGAATGACAGCGCCTGGCAGAAGCGGTACGGGGTGGAGAATGCTGTCTATCTGAGCAACGACTGGAAAGTCTCGGATCGTGTGAATTTCACCTATGGGGGAAGGCTGGAAGTATTCAGCGCGGTGGGCAAGGGCGATTTTGTCAACGTCAATACGGATGGGAAGGTATTGGACACCATTCATAACGGCGGCGGGCGGATACTGAAGACCTATGTCAACCCGGAATTCCGGGCGGCGGTGAGCTATCAGCTGGATGCGAGCTCATCGATAAAGGCGGCTTATGCGGGCAATACGCAGAATATGCATCTGATCTCTTCGGGAGGAGCGGGTCTGCCTACGGACAGGTGGGTGCTGAGCAATAATATGATCCGTCCGGAGCGGTCGCACCAGGTGTCGCTGGGATACTATAAGAATCTGCGGGACGGCAAATATGAGGTGACCGTCGAGACCTATTACAAGGCGCTGTCGAACCAGATCGACTACCGGGATGGCGCCAATGTGCTGAGCAACGGCACGGTCGAGACAGAGCTGCTGTATGGTAAGGGCCGCGCGTATGGGATCGAGTGGCTCTTGAGGAAGAAGACGGGGAAGCTGACGGGCTGGATGGGGTATACCTTGTCGAAGTCGGAGAAGCAGATCGACGGTATCAACAATGACCAGTGGTACAATGCCTTCCAGGACAGGAGCCATGATACTTCGGTTGTGGGTATGTACAAGTGGAGCCCAAAGTGGATGCTTTCTGCGAGCTGGGTTTATAATACGGGGAATGCGGTCAGCTTCCCCAGCGGCAAGTACAAGGTCGACGGAAGGACGGTCTATTATTATTCCCGGCGCAATGGCTACCGGATGCCGGCGTATCACCGGCTTGACCTGAGCGCGACGGTTCAGCTCAAACAGGGGCGGCGTTTCTCATCGGAACTGGCCTTTGGGGTTTACAATGCCTATGCCCGCAACAATGCGTTCATCATCACCTTCCGGGATAAAAAAGACGATCCGAATAAGACGGAAGCTGTACAAACTACCTTATTCAGCGCGGTACCTTTTATTTCCTACAATTTTAAATTTTAAGTTATGCGATACAGGATATTAGTCGTTCTTGGTTGGGTTTCTCTTGCTGCCTGTCAAAAAGTGATCGATCTGCATCTGAACAATGAATCGGGTAAATATGTGATCGAGGGGAATATCACCGATCTGCCGGGGCCTTACCAGGTGAAGGTGGGGAAGACGGGGGAGGTGAATGCGGATTATGTTGCTTCCGGGGTGAGCGGGGCGAATGTCAGTGTCAGAGATGATATCGGGAATTTGGAGGTATTGAAGGAGGTGCAGCCCGGTATCTATCAGAGTTCGGTGCTGCAGGGAGTAGAGGGAAGGACCTATTACCTGGACGTTGCGGTGGGTGGGAAGAACTATACGGCGAGTTCGACGATGCCGCACCGGGTGGGTCTGGACAGCCTGTATATCGTCGATGTGTACAATTTCTCGAAGATGGTGAAGGCGGTGGTGCCGGTGTTCACGGATCCGGCGGGGCAGGGAAATAGCTATCGGTTCAACGAGACCATCAATGGGGTGCTGGACAAAAGCCTTTTCTATCAGAATGACGACTATACCGATGGGCGGACCAGCAGCTTTTCCCTGCTGCGGCCTGATCCGGACAGCACGCTGCACGTTAACGACAAAGTGGACGTGGAGATGCAGTGTATCGACAAGGCGATGTATAAATACTGGTTTAGTGTCGATCAGTCGTCCCTGGGCGATGGGGGGACGCTGGCGTCGAATCCGGTGACCAATATTTCGGGTGTTGCGCTGGGGTATTTCAGCGCGCACACTTCCCAGACGAAATCGATACTTGTCAAGTAGGAAATATTGCGTATCCGGGGTATGCCGGTATGGGGAAAGGGCTGATCTTCCGGCCGAAGACGGAGATGCTTTTTGGGGACGCGAAGAAGGTGTTGCAGGGGCGATGGTGGAAGCGATCCTGGGGGAGGTGTTTGGGGAGCAGATAGGGAAGGAGATGACGGACTATTCTTCCTGGGAAAAGACGGCGGTGTACTGGACGTTGGTGGCGCTGGGGCATGTATTCTTTGGGCGGGTCTTGTGGAAGGCGTTTTTGGTGGGGGGGGAGGGAGATGTTGCGAGGGAGGGGGTGGCGCCGGGTGTGGGGGCTGGGGTTGAGGGGACCGGGGTTCGGGGAGCCGGGGTTGAGGGAGCCGGGGTTGAGGGAGCCGGGTTTCAGAAAGAAGAGAAATTGAAGGATGGGCGGCCTTCGGTGGGTATTACTATCCTGCC
>JAFDYE010000642.1 GCA_018267585.1 Bacteroidota bacterium | reverse complement strand
GGCGTTTTGCTGCTAATTATCCGGCCGCCACTCTGTTTATTATTGGGAACCAGGCGGAGCCAACTGGCAAATCGTTTGGCGGAAGCAAATCGTTTGATGTCGTTCCCCATATTGCATAACAAACAAAGCACAACCGAGTGACTGACGCCAGGGATTTGGAATAAATCGGTTTTAAGATGCGAAAATGCCAGTTGCCTGACATTAAAGGAAGGAGAATTTCTGTTCACCTGTTTACGAACTTGCTTTTCGGGAGCTTTATTTGCTAAAGTTAAAACGTCGGCTTCGGGAATGTAAGCGGTCATTATAGATTCGATTTTTTGATCGCACACCAAAATTTCCTTTTTGTAGGCGTCATAAAAAGTCAGGCAAGACCGCAGTTCGAATAACAAGTCTTCGCGCCAGTTCCCATGTAAGTATGCCACCGACCAACCCATCTTGCTTATAGGAAATAGCCGGGGTAATTTCGTGTGTAAAAATGTGTATGAAAAATTCAATTCGAGATCGAATGTTTGAGGGTATTAGTCTTTGGCAGCAGAGTGGTCTGACCCAGAAGGCTTGGTGCGAACAAAATCACATTGCTTATGGCTCCTTTCATTACTGGTATAAGCGGTATCGTAATGAAGAAATGGCGGCTTCATCGGATAAAAGACCTGACGGCGGATTTGTGCGATTGATGGTTGATTCAGGCCTTGCGCCTGCCTGGGGAGAGTTGGTATTAAGCGATGGGAAGAAACTGATTTTCCACCAGCCCTTGAGTGTTGATTTCATTAGAGCTCTGATTGGTTAGGCATGCTACATCTATCTGCTTCCTGCCGTTATTACCTATATTCCGGTACCACGGATATGCGCAAGGGCTTCGACGGTTTGTGTGGGATTGTTAAATGCCAGATGGCATTAAACGCCCTGAACGGTTCGGTGTTTATCTTTCTGAATAGGCGTCGTACCCATATTAAATTACTGCTCTGGGAAGGGGACGGTTTCTCAATTTATTACAAACGCCTGGAAAAAGGCACTTATGAATTGCCTGCCTCTATAGGCCAGTCTTCTGCCATTGCGATGGATGCACGCCAGTTACAGTTCATTTTGCAGGGGGTATCGCTGAAGAAAATATCCTTCCGGCCGCGGCTTGAAAAATCGGCCTGAGTTATCCACTGGGCAGTTTTTTTAATTTCAGTTTTTTACTACGAGTTATCCTCAATTTGTCCATAGCGGCTCAATGAAAACCTTGTGCTCTCTATATTTGAAGGGCAATGCAAGGCACTCCCTCAGATATTGATTATAAGGAGCTGTACGAACAGCAGTTGGCCCGGCTCACGGAATTAAAAGAGCAGCACGAGCAGCAGCTGAGCCTGGAGGCTGATTTGCGGGAACAGGTGGCGGCGCTAACCTTTGAGTTGAACCAGCTCCGGAAAATGGTTTTTGGTTCGCGGCGGGAGCGTTTTATTCCTGAACCGGGGATCACGAAAGCTGAGTTACAAATGGCCCTGGATCTGGACGCTGACACCATTGCCCAGTGCAAGATATCCGCCGCTACCAAAGTGGAATATATCCGCACCAGAGCGGAAGTGACGGCTGATAAACCGAAAGCACATCCAGGCCGAATGAAGCTTCCCGACCACCTGCGCCGGGAGACCATCATCCTGAAGCCGGAGGCGGATGTCACCGGATTGACAAAGATCGGAGAAGAGGTCACCGAAATATTGGATTATATTCCCCCGGAATTGTACGTAAGGCAATACATCCGCCCCAAATATGCCGCTGCGCTCAGCGATGGGTTCAGCACGGTGATCACAGCTTCCCTACCGGGCCGTATGATGGAAAAGTGCATGGCAGGGGAAGGGTTGCTGGCTCAGATGATCGTGGACAAATATGTGGATCACCTCCCCATCCATCGGCAGTTGCAGCGTTATGAACGCATGGGCGTACACATTGCCCAGTCCACCAGTAACGACTGGTTCAGGACCACCCTGAATCATTTATCCAGCCTCTATGAGGCCCATAAGCGCCTGACGTTGGCTATTGGCTATCTGGGTGCCGACGAGACCCCGATAAAGGTCCTGGATGACGATAAAAAAGGCTCTACACACAAAGGCTTTTACTGGGTGTATCATAACAGCGAACAAAAATTGATCCTTTTTGACTATCGACCGGGGCGGGGAAGAGAAGGGCCAGACGATATACTCAAAGACTTCCAGGGGTATCTTCAAACTGATGGTTACAGCGCGTATGAGGACTTTGGCAAAAGGCCAGGCATAATACTGATGCACTGCATGGCACATGCAAGAAGGAAATTTATTGACGCGCTGCAAAACGATAGAGCCATGGCCGAGCATGCGTTGAACTTGTTCGGGCAACTCTATGCCGTTGAACGAAAAATAAAACAGGGAGGGCTCTCTGGCGACGCTGTTGTGGAACTACGCCGGCAAGAAGCCTCGCCGGTACTTACAACCCTCCATGCATGGATGCAGGAGGAATATCCCAAAATCCAGCTCAAGAAGAGCCCTATTGCCCAAGCAATGGCTTATTGCCTGCCCCGCTGGGAAAAGCTTTGCATCTATACCACTGATGCCAGGTTGCAGATCGACAATAGCTCCGTAGAAAATGCCATAAGGCCTGTGGCTATAGGAAGAAAAAATTACCTCTTTGCAGGATCTCATGAGGCAGCGCAGCGTGCAGCAATGATCTATTCCCTGCTTGCCACCTGCAAACTCCACGATATTAACCCCTACGAATGGCTGAGAGACGTATTGCAACGCATGCACCTTTACACTACTGGAAACATCGAAGCACTACTGCCTCAGAACTGGGTAAAACTACCTGATTGGGACATGGATTAGCCGATGGCTTACCCATGTAAGGCGGCAGCGATCTCCTCCTTGCTTTTTTTGACACGGAAATGGGCTAATGAAGCGAGATAGACCGGATCACGGTGTCCTGCGAGGATAGCGTCAAGGATTGCCCGGCCGGATTTTCCGGCAAGATCCCTGATTGCAACGTCAAGCCGAATATTCATCAGTCTCAACGCCTTCTGCATCTTATTAATGTACATTGCC
>JAFDYE010000641.1 GCA_018267585.1 Bacteroidota bacterium | reverse complement strand
GAATCGGGCGATGAGTTTTTCGAGACGCGCGTGGTCGATGCCGGTAAGCGGGTCGGAGGTTATCTACAGCGCCTTCAGGCCGAGGCTTTCTATCACCTGGAAGATACCGAAATAGGTAGGGTTCTCGATGGCTACCGTATCACCGGGTCTGGTCACCGCCTTCAGACACATGACTACCGCCTCCATACAGCCGGCCGTGACGACTATGTCATCCGCCGTGAATTTTCCTCCCCAGTGAAAAGCGAGACGGGCCAACTGTCGCCTCAGCTCGGGGTTACCCTGCGAGTGCTCATACAGGATGCCGTGATGTTTGGATTCGCGCAGTGCATGGACCATCGATTTATTCAGTCTGGCGGCCGGCAGCAGCGAGGTGGGCGGCGCGGCGATGGAAAAGTTCACGAGATCCTGCGCCGAGATATTCTTGTAGACGGCGGCGATCATGTCCTTTATGCTAACGTCGTTCGCTACGGGTTCGGGCTCCGTACTGCCGGGCAGAGCCGGCATCCGGCGGAAGCTGAACCGGACATAGTATCCGGATTTGGGTCTGGCCTCGACCAGCCCTTTTCCTTCGAGGTGATAATAAGCCTGGAAGGCCGTGCCCATGCTGATGCCGTATTCTTCGCTCAGCATCCGGACGGAAGGGAGCTTGTCGCCGATCTTCAGTATGTCGTCGGCGATCATCTTTTCCAGGCCCTCGGCTATCCGGAGATAGAGGTGGTCTGCGCCGGCTGGTCGTTTTTTTTGCATGGCTTTTTCGTTAATAATTGTCTTTCAGACGAAGTCCTTCCAGGGCTTCGGATCTGATCTAGTATAAAATTACAAATCTGCATCTGTTTTTTTCCAGGTATATTCAGGAAATTTGATTTAAAATCAATCGTTATGAATTTGATCAGCGATATGCAGATCCCCGTTCGCAGGGCGCCGCATTCCCGTATCCACGAGGTCGACTGGGGCAATCTCGAGCTGGGGCAGTACAATTCGGATCATATGCTTGTTTGCGACTATTCCGAGGGTCGCTGGTTTGGCCCCGAGATCATGCCTTTCGGGCCGTTCTCTCTGCTGCCGACTACGCTGGCCTTTCACTATGGACAGACCATCTTCGAGGGGATGAAGGCTTTCCGGACGGCAGACGGGAGGGTACATATTTTCCGGCCTGAAAAGCACTACGAACGGTGGGTGAGGTCGGCCGAAAGGCTCTGTATGCCGGTAGTCCCTTCTGAAGTATTCATGGAGGGCATGCGCCGTCTTGTGCAGCTCGACAGGGAATGGGCGCCGGGCAGCACCGGCAGCGCATTGTATATACGTCCCTTCCAGATAGCCACCGATTTCCGGCTCAAGCTGAAGATCGCCGAAAGCTATCGGTTTGCAATCGTCTGCTCGCCGGCCGGCAATTATTTTTCCCGGCCGGTACGGGTGAAGGTCGAGCGCGAATATGCCCGGGCGGTCAAAGGCGGGACGGGCTATGCGAAATGCGGCGGCAACTATGGCGCCTCCCTTTTTCCCACGCAGATGGCAAAGGCCGAGGGATATGACCAGGTACTGTGGACCGACGGCGTCTCTCACCAGTATATCGAAGAGTCGGGGATGATGAATGTCTTCTTTGTAATAGACGGCGTGCTGGTGACTCCGCCGCTCAATGATACCACGCTAGATGGCGTGACGAGGGACAGTCTGCTTGTACTCGCCTCGGCTGCGGGGATACCCGTAGAGGAAAGGTCTGTGAGCGTTGACGAGCTGCGTGAAGGTCTCGAACGCGGGCGGGTCCGTGAGGCGTTTGGTGCGGGTACGGCAGCCGTCATTTCTCCCATCTGGCAGATCGGCATCGACGGCAGGGACTACACGATACCCGTCAGCAGGGACGGCGGCAGCATCGGGCCGGAGCTCAAAGAGGCGTTGGATTCTATACGCTATGGCCGTACGGAGGATCCCTATGGCTGGAATTTTTACGTATAGGTCAGGGGGTCCGGAATTTCCCGCAAATTGGCTACCTTGACGGGAGAATGGAAAAAGAGAGACTCAAAACACCGGACTGGAAACTGTGGGGGCCGTATCTGTCTGACAGGCAGTGGGGCACTGTCAGGGAAGACTACAGCGCCGACGGACAGGCATGGACCTTTACGACACACGATATGGCCTCCCGCAAAGCGTGGAGGTGGGGCGAGGAGGGTATCGCCGGCATTGCGGACAAAAGACAGCGACTCTGCTTTGCCGTCAGCCTGTGGAACAAGAAGGACCCGATCCTGAAGGAAAGATATTTTGGTCTCACCGTCAATGAGGGCAATCACGGAGAGGACGTGAAAGAGTTGTACTATTATCTCGACTCATCACCGACACACTCCTATATGAAGATGCTCTACAAGTACCCCCACGAAGCATTTCCGTACGAGTGGCTGATAGAGGAGAACAGGAAGCGGACGAGGTCGGAGCCCGAGTTCGAGCTGATAGACACGGGGCTTTTCAACGATGACAACTACTTCGACGTCTTTGTAGAATATGCGAAGGCGGGCATGGAAGACATCCTCATCCGGATAACGGTGCACAACCGCGGGAAGAATGCGGCGGCGCTGAACGTTCTGCCTACTGTCTGGTTCCGCAATACCTGGAGCTGGGGCCACGACGACTACAAACCGGTAATGTTCTCTTCCAACGAGGGGAACATCCTCATGGAACACCGCGAGATAGGCGACTATACGCTGTATGGTGACGACATGGACCTGGGTTTGTTCTGCGACAACGAGACCAACTACCACAAGCTCTATGGAGCCGACAACAGAAGCCAGTATTTCAAGGACGGCATACAGGAATACCTGATCCATGGCAACGAGGGCGCCATCAACTATCTGCAAGGTACCAAGGCAGCGTTCAACTACGACCTGATAATTCCCGGCGGGGGATCGGAAACCATTCGTCTGAGGCTGGCGAGGGGCAATAACGCGAACCCCTTCAGGGATTTTGACGACGTCTTCGCCGGACGGATAAAGGAGACGGATGAATTTTATGCAGAGATACAGAAAGAGATAAAAGACGAGGACGAGCGTCGTGTACAGCGTCAGGCGTTTGCAGGGATGCTGTGGAACAAGCAGCTCTATTATTACAACGTAGACGAATGGCTGAAGGGCGATCCTGCTCAGCCGCCTCCGCCATCCGAGCGATGGAAGGGTCGCAACTATGAATGGCGGCACCTCAAGAACAGCAATATCATCTCCATGCCCGACAAGTGGGAATACCCGTGGTATGCGGCGTGGGACCTGGCCTTTCACTGTATCATCTTCGCGCTCATCGACGCCGACTTCGCCAAACACCAGCTCATTCTCCTGACCCACGACTGGTATATGCATCCCAATGGCCAGCTGCCCGCCTATGAGTGGGCCTTCGGCGATACCAATCCGCCCGTGCACGCCTGGGCGGCATACCGTGTCTATGAGATCGACAAGCACGCCAACGGGGAAAAGGGGGACATAACATTTCTGGAGACCGTCTTTCACAAGCTCCTGCTCAACTTCACGTGGTGGGTCAATCGAAAGGATGCGGAGGGTAATAACATCTTCGAAGGCGGGTTCCTTGGTATGGACAATATCGGGGTGTTCGACCGCAACATGCGTCTGCCGGGAGGAGCGCGGCTCGAGCAGGCCGACGGCACCAGCTGGATGGCTTTTTACTCGCTGAACCTGATGCGAATGGCCCTGGAGCTTTCCCAGATGAACCCCGTCTACCAGGATATGGCCAACAAGTTCTTCGAACATTTCCTGCATATCGCCCAGGCCATGGCCAGCATGGGGACCAATATCGACGGTCTGTGGGACAAGGACGACGAGTTCTACTATGATACGCTGCGCATGCCCGGAGACAAGAGCATCCGGATGAGGATACGCTCGCTGGTCGGCCTTGTTCCGCTGTTTGCGGTCGAGGTCATTGACGACGAGGTGTTGCAGTCGCTGCCGGAGTTTACCAAACGACTGAAATGGCTGCTCGAACATCGGCCCGACCTGGCGGCGCTCGTATCCCGCTGGCATGAAAAGGGGTCGGACGAAAAACACCTGTTGTCGCTGCTCAGGGGACACCGGATCAAGCGGATCCTTTGCCGGATGCTTGACGAGACCGAATTTCTCAGCGACTACGGGGTGAGATCGATATCCAAATATCACGAGCAGCATCCGTATGAGTTCAGCGTGGACGGGACGGTGTTGACGATAAAGTATACGCCTGCGGAATCCAATGTGCCTCTGTTCGGCGGCAACTCGAACTGGCGCGGCCCCGTCTGGATGCCGCCTAACTTCCTCGTCATCGAGGCGTTGCAGCGGTTCTATCACTACTACGGGGA
This sequence comes from Bacteroidota bacterium, assembly GCA_018267585.1. Classification (GTDB taxonomy): domain Bacteria; phylum Bacteroidota; class Bacteroidia; order Chitinophagales; family Chitinophagaceae; genus Puia. Next base: position 8,207 of record JAFDYE010000641.1, on the reverse strand, counting down.
CGACTTCAAAATAGAATATCCGACGGGTTCCGGCAAATACCTGGACCTCGAGGAGATCAGCGAGCGCCTGTCGAAGAGGCTGTCGGGGATATTTCTGCGGGATGAAAAAGGTCGAAGACCTGTCTTTGGCGATAACGAAAAGATGCAGCAGGATCCGCATTTCAGGGACTATCTTCTATTCTTCGAATACTTTCACGGAGATACCGGAAAGGGTCTTGGGGCCTCCCACCAGACGGGTTGGACGGGCCTCGTCGCAAAGCTGCTGCTGCCGCGGAAACCGGCTCATTGAGCGGGGCCGCGCGGCCATTCCATTGCGGTTCATCTCTTCAGTCGTGAAAGGGCGAGCAGGCGTCCGATACCCGCCGATGTACGGGAAAGATTGGCGGCGGTATTCTTCAGCGCCGTCGGCAGGTCCGAAGGCTCGTTACCGATCGCCAGCAATATGTCAAAATATTTGCTTAGCCCGGGGCCCGGTTGCAGCGGGACCTTTCCTGCAAGGCCGACCACGGTGATGCCTATCTTTTTTGCGCGGGTAGCTACGCCCATCGGGGCCTTGCCCCGGAGGGTCTGCTCGTCGATGCTTCCTTCTCCCGTGATAACCAGATCTGCTTTTGCAAGTGACCGGTCAAAGCCTGTAATGTCGAGGAAATAGTCGATGCCGCCGACCAGCGTTGCGTTGAGCAGGCCGTATAGTCCGGCGGCGGCGCCACCTGCGGTCCCTCCGTATATTACAGTCCTCATATCTCTTTTCGTCGTCTTCGCGATCACTTCCGCGAGGCGCTGCAGACAGCGATCCAGGAGTTGCGCAGCGGCGGGTGTAGCGCCTTTTTGCGGCCCATAGACTGCTGCCGCGCCCGAAGGCCCCAGCAGCGGATTGTCCACGTCACAGAGCACGACGATCTCGCAGCCGGCAAGCCGGGGGTCCAGTCCCGAAGCATCGATGCTGTCCAGTTCTGTCAAAGACGCGGGCAGGCCGATAAGGGGCGTGCCGTGTTTGTCGAGAAAGCGGGCTCCCAGGGCCTGGAGGATGCCGACGCCGCCGTCTACTGTTGCGGAGCCGCCCATTCCGATGACGATGCGATGGGCGCCCCGGTCCAGCGCCGTACGGACAAGCTCACCGGTCCCGGCAGACAGTGCATGCAGCGGGTCCAGTTCTGCGGTTTCGAGCAGCCGCAGCCCCGAGGCATTCGCCATTTCGATGAGAGCCGTGATCCCGGTGTCTCCGGTCGCGGTTCCCTGTCCGGCCCCGTGTCCATCGACCAGGCCGAACCAGGTGGTAACGTTCCTGCCTAAGGGATCGCGTACTGTGGCCTCGATCCGTGCCGCACCGAGGCGGTCTGCGATCAGTCCTATCGTCCCGTCCCCGCCGTCGCCGACCGGGAATGACTCAGAGGTGAGCGAGAGGCCGCCGTCGGATAGTCCTCTGGCGATCGCTGCGGCTGCAGCTTCCGCGGAAAGGCTGTTCTTAAAGGCGTTGGGCGCTATCAGAAAATGAAAGGGCATACTAATGCGAAGGTCAGTTAAATATTTTTATGGCGGGCATCTCGACCGTGAACCGGGTGCCGCTGGTCGCATCGGAAAGGACAAAGATCGTTCCCTTATGAAGTGCTATAATGCGCTGGGCCAGCGCGAGGCCAAGTCCAAAGCCGCGGGTATTGCCGGTTCCGGAGCCGCGGTAGAAGGGTTGGAATATCTGGGGGATGTCCTCGGCGGCGATGACGCTGCCCTGGTTGACGACCTGGATAAAGATCTTGTGGTGCGAGAAGGTCAGGTCAACCGCAACCGACTTGTCGGGGGAGTATTTACAGCCGTTCTCGATCAGATTTTTGAGCGCTATATACAAAAGCTCGCTGTTGCCGAAGACCACAAAATCCTTTTCGTCCTCGGGGAACTCGCCGAACTCGAGGTCGACGCTGTATTCTGAATTCAGCTTTTTCACGTCGGCCATGACCCTCAGAAGCACCTCGTCCACGCGGACCTCGTTCAGCTCGATGCCACCCTGTGAGCCGGTCTTGGCTATTTCAAGAAGGCTCTTGGTGAGCTGGCGCATCTGGGTAACGTCTTCGCGAACGGAGAAGAGCACCTGCTTATATTCGTCTGCTGACCGGTCTTTTTGCAGGATGACCTCTACCTGGCTGCTGACCGATGTCAGCGGCGTGGACAGCTCGTGTGAGGCGTTGGAGATAAAACGGCGCTGGATGGCGAAGGCTTCCTGCAGCCGTCCCAGCAGGTCGTTGAACGTATTGGCCAGCTGGCTCATCTCGTCCTGTCCCGTGCCCGCGCGTATGCGGTGGGAAAGGTCGAAGGAAGATATCTCTTTTACCTCGCGGATTATCAGCGCGATCGGGCGGAGTAGCTGCTGGGCGAAGAGAAAGCTTACGGTGGCGGTAAGGAGCACCCCGAGGACGAGGCTCAGCACGAGTATCTTGTTGAGCGTCTCCACCCTTTCGAGTCCGTCGTCGTCGTGTCCGGCAACGACGACGATAAAATCCCTTTTCCCTGCGTGGCGGTGGAGAGCTACCGCTTCAAGATCGTCGAGTGTGAAATGTATCTCGCCTTTGGTGCGTGCGTCCTCCAGCTGTTCGGGCGCCATGGACAGGTGACGGCGGCCCGGCATGTCGAACAGGTAGAGCACTTTGCCTTCGTCGGTATAGATACCAATGCTTCGGGAGGTGATCGTCCCCAGGGTGCTGGCGGTGTCGATGCGGTGCATAAATCCGAAAGCGCTGTCGCCCATCAACGAATAGAGCTGCATGTTATATACGGCGCGCGACCGGAGGCGTTTTTCAAATACCTGTTTACGTTCGAGCTTGGCGAAATAGTAGACTGAGCCGGTCAGCAGCGAAATGATAGCTGTCACCAAAAGGGTGAACAGCAGCATTATTTTATAGCGGATCTTCATTTAGGGGTTTTCCTTGAGCACATAGCCCATCCCGACCTGGGTATAGATGAGCTTGGACGAAAAATCCTTTTCTATTTTCTTCCGCAGGAAGTTGACATACACATCGATCACGTTGGTCTTCGTATCGAAGTCGATATCCCAGACGTTCATGGCGATGTCGATACGGGAAACAACCTTGTTCTTGTTGCGGATAAAATATTCGAGCAGCTGGAACTCCTTTGCCGTGAGCGGGATATTCCTGCCGTCGCGGGAGACCTCTTTGCTGTCCAGGTTCATGACGAGGTCGGCGACCTTGAGCACATTCGAGCCGGCAGCGGGCTGGTGGTGAAGCCGTTTGAGAAGAGCGCGGATACGGACGAGCAGTTCCTGGAAATCGAAGGGTTTGACGATATAGTCGTCTGCGCCGGCCTCAAAGCCCTCTATCTTGTCCTCGGTCGTGTTCATGGCAGTGAGCATGATGACGAGGATGTCTTCATTGACGGTACGGATGTGGCGGGCCAGCTCATAGCCGTTCATCAGGGGCAGGTTGATGTCCAGAATAGCCAGGTCATAGGCGCCGGCGTCGAAGAGCTTGCGGCCTATGGCGCCGTCGTAGGCTACATCGACCTCATAGTGCTGTTCAGTCAGTCCTTTACGCAATGATTCCGCTATCTTCTTTTCATCTTCAACGAGTAATATCTTTGTGTCTGCCATAATGAGTCTTCTGTGTGAATGGGTAAATTTACCAGTTCTCCGGTGGAATGGTGTTAATTACCGATTAAAATGTGCCGGGGCATAAAAAGGGGGGTAAACCGATTTAGCAAGAATTGCTCCCGATTGCGAAAAAAATACTTCCGTTGGCCTTGAAATATGCCAAAAAAAAGTGTAAATTTTGTAGCTCTTCACCCCGGATTTACATCCCTGAAAAGCCCCCCGGGCGGCAAGGGAGGCCAACCGTAGAAACAACGATTACCGCCATTGGGAATTGTACCCTACCGGAAGCGATTTTAAAATCTAAATCTAAAAAAGGGGGTTGCTATGAAACTTCACGAGTCGCCTTTTATCAACAGGCGTAAAAAAACGATCGAGTTTTATGTTCATCACGTAAATTCCACATCCGCAGCCCACATCGCTCTTGCAGGCACATTTAATCATTGGGCTCCTGATGAGCTGCAGATGCAGCCGGCCAAAGACGGCTTCTGGAAGATCTCTATCCCCATGTTGCCCAAGGGCAAGTATTATTACAAGTTTTGCATCGACGACAGAATGTGGATGGAGGATATCGAAAATCCTCTTCGCGAACCGGACGGTGTAACTGGCTTCAACAGTGTGCTGACTGTGTAATGGTATTAGTAAGTACTGGAAAATGATGAAAAAAAGCAGGTTCTTTCGAATCTGCTTTTTTTCTTAGGCTTTATTATAGATCTTATAAACGGGTTCCCTTATCGCATCTCCCTGTTCGCTGCAGATGAACGCCAGCAGATCGGCGATCTGTTCGGCCTTGACCCATGCAGCGGGGTCAGCGTCGGGCATGCTTTGCCGGTTGACCGGTGTATCGATCGTTGATGGCACTACGACAGAAGCCACCACGTTCTTGCCCTTTGCGGACGCGTTCAAGAGGCCTGCCAGCTCGAACAGCAGCGACTTGCTCAGGGCATATGCCAGTGCTCCCTTTCCCTGCTCGTGCTTCAGCGCCGGGCGGGCGCCAATAAAGACCAGTCGTCCGTAGCCATTCTCCAGCATGTGCTGAAAGAGGATGCGGGAGGCATAGTAGGCCGTTTCAAAATTAAGGGAGTACATTTTTTTCAGGGCTGGTCCGTCGGTGGCGGCAATATCGCCCATGGCGAAGCCGCCAGCCAGCATGAGAGCTCCGTCGATGCTGCCGAACAGCTCGACGGCCTCTTCCATAAAGCTTTCCACCGCCGTCTCATCCGTCAGGTCGACCGCCCGGAGCTCGAAGTTATCGTGCGATGCGGCAAATCCCAGGTGGGTCCCGGAATGGTCGACGGCGATCACTTTGTGTCCTTCGTCGAGGAATTTTTTCACAGTGGCTGCGCCCAGAGATCCGTTGGCGCCCGTAATAAGAATGTTCTTAGCCATATACCAAAGAATTATTTTGAGATTAGCGCGTCCATCATCTTGTCTGCCACCAGCTGGTTGCCGGCCTCATTTAGATGGACCCTGTCCAGCGTGAGGATGCCGGATTCTTTATTGCCGGGGTTGTTGCTGAGCTCATAGGCATGGAATATCTCGCGGAGGTCGACCAGGCCACAGTGCCATTTCTGGGCTAGATTGCGGACGATCTGGGAATAGGCGTTCATGTCTCCGTCCTGCTGGTTCGTAAAGTCGGTCTTTTCGCCGATGACGGCAGGGGTACAGAGGATGACCCGGATATGCCTGTCCAGCAGCTTGTTGATGATCGCCGTATAGAATTTCTCGAATTTATCGGCGTCGGTTCCGGTGCCGAAAGAGGTCTTGTGCCATACGTCATTGACGCCGATCCATATAAAGACGACGTCCGGATTCTGTGAAAGAACGTCATCATCCATACGCAGATAAAGGTCATAGATCTTATTCCCGCCGATACCGGCCCCAACCAGCTCGTAGTCGGAAATGCCCTTTTTTGCCAGTGCGTCTTTCATTTTCATTATATACCCGCCGGGTTTGGCGCCGGCCTGGGTTATAGAGTCGCCAAAGAAGATCACTTTCCGGGTTTTTCTAAAGGTCATGGAACTAACGATGGTCATAATAGCAAGGAGGGACGTGATTACCGTGAGTCGGGCAGAGAATCGCATTATTTTTCTTTTCTCAAACCTACGTCAAATTGGGGACAGTCTTCTCATAATTTCCATGCAGGCTCTCCCATTGTGATATGGACATTTCCAAAACCCTGCCTTGTCCTGACCGGGCATAGGACTATGGTCCCCGTCTACTCCCCAGAACCATTCGCCGCTGGCCGCGCGGATATACTGCTTGACAAATTTCCAGCTTTCTACGGACCGCTGCCACCAGACTGGGTCGTCGCTGAGCTGCCAGGCCTGGAGGAATCCGACCATCGCCTCGGCCTGCGGCCACCAGTGTTTTTGTCGAACGAGCCGGCCTTCTTTCCTCTCATACCATATCCCGCCGTCCGCGTCGACTCCTTCCGCGGCGGCAGCCGCCAGCCGCAGCGCAAGCTGCCCGGTCTTTTCGATCCAATCCCTGTCTGCAATGACCCGGGCGGCCTCGTGCAGCAGCCACGCCGCCTCTATGTCGTGACCGAACGAAACCAGGGTCGAGCGCGGAACCCATTCTTCATCAAAAAAGAGCCCCAGATGTCCGGAGGGATCGACAATATATCTTTCAAACATCAAAAGCAGCTCTCTTATCCGGTCGCGCAGCCGTGGATCGTTGCAGGCCCGATACAAATTCGCATAGGCCTCGAGGACGTGAAGGTGTGTGTTCATTGTTCTGGGGTCGCCCTGGTCTTTTTCGCTGAGCCTGGGATCATCCAGCCGGGACCAGTCGCGGGCGAAAGCTTCGTAATATCCGAACCGGCGGGGGTGAAAGCTGTGCTTTTCGATGAGCTCCCAAAGGGCGATCGCCTGGTCGAGCGCCGCCCTTTCGCCTGTCGCCAGGTAGTATTCGCTAAGACCATAGAGCGTGAACGCCTGCCCGTATATCTGTTTGCGCGTGTCGAGGGGTGTTCCCATGGCGTCGAGACTCCAGAAGGCGCCCCCGTGTTCTTTGTCGAGGAAATGATCCGTCAGGTATTCATAGGCAAGGTCGGCCACAGCGCGGTAGATCCGCTGGTCCGTATGTCGCCATGCCGCGCTGAAAGTCCAGAGAATGCGGCTGTTGAGGACCTGTCCTTTCTGCGCTTCGGAATGGGGCTGATCGTCCCCGTCTATCCGGCCGATAAAACCACCGTTGACCGGGTCGGGGGCACGATCCATCCAGTAGTGCAGGATCGCGCCAAGCTCATTCTCCATCTCAGCCCTGTATTCAGCCGGTTTCATTTTGTTCTTTCCAAATATTCCTTGTTCCTGTCGATCAGCTATTGCAGCGTCTCTACCGAGGCGGCGGAATGCAGGCCGTCTTCCGGTGTATTCACCACGTAGTCGAGCAGTTGTCCGATGGTCGTCGTCGCGACGTGCATGCGCGTGTCGGACGAAGCATAATATATATATACCGTCCCGTCCTCCCCGGCGATCCATCCGTTGGAGAATACCACGTTCGACACGTCCCCTACCCGCTCTTCTCCCCTTGGCGCGATAAAATATCCTCCGGGTCTGTAGATGACGCGGGTCAGGTCATTCAGGTCGGTCATGAACACATACAGCGTATACCGGAGACCGGCAGCCGTATTCCGTACTCCATGCGCGAGGTGCAGCCAGCCCAGCGGTGTCCGGATAGGGGCTGGTCCAAGACCGTTCTTAGCCTCATTGACGGTATGATACACACGCGGATCGATGATCGTCTCCTTCTCCACTACTGCGTGGGTGATCGAGTCAGCGAGACCAAAGCCTATTCCGCCGCCTGAACCGGTGTTGATAAATCCGTCCTGGGGCCGGGTATAAAAGGCGTATTTCCCGTCGACAAATTCCGGGTGGAGAACGACATTGCGCTGCTGTGGGCTCTTTGTCCGCAGGTCGGCCAGTCTTTCCCAGCAGACCATGTCCTTTGTCCTGGCGATGCCGCACTGTGCAATCGCGGTCGACTGGTCCGCGGGCGGCGCATCGGGGTCGCGGTTCTCCGTGCAGAACAGCCCGTATATCCAGCCGTCCTCATGCCGTGTGAGCCGGATATCATAGAGGTTCGTCTCGGGACCACCCGAACCCGGCATGTGGACCGGCGAGTCCCAGAACCGGAAGCTGTCTATCCCGTTGGGGCTTTCTGCGATCGCAAAAAAAGATTTCCTGTCCCAGCCTTCCACGCGGGCCATGAGGAGATAGCGGCCGTTCCACCTGATGGCCCCGGCATTGAAGACGCCGTTGATGCCAAAACGTTCCATCAGGTAGGGATTTGATCGCTCATCGAGGTCATATTTCCAGAAAAGAGGGGTATGGGCGGCGGTCAACACGGGGTAGCGATAGCGGAGAAAGATGCCATTACCCGGCAGAAGACTTTCATTCCGTCGTTGGATCAGCTCTTCGTATCCTTCGTTCAGCTGCGCCAGTCTTTTCGCAAAACAGTTGTTTTTCATGAGAGGTTCGAGTTGTTTGGTCAGTATTCATTTAGCCTGTCCCACCAGGTCTTTTTAAGGATCACCACGATGATCGCCAGCAACGCCACCGTGATCAGCAGTGGCATTTTCAACCATAATACGATATACATGGGCAGCAGG
>JAFDYE010000640.1 GCA_018267585.1 Bacteroidota bacterium | reverse complement strand
GGGGCTCTACGACGACCTGTACATGGACCTGACCTTTGTCGACGTCTTCGAGCGCCTGGGACTGGATGCGCCGGTCGACAGCTTCGCCACCGCTTTTGCACACGCGGGGTATAAACTCTGGCACGCCAACCAGGCGGCACGGTACAATATCCTCAACGGGATGAAGGCGCCGGCGAGCGGCAACTGGATCAACAGCCCCCACGCAGACGATATCGACTACCAGATAGAATCCGACTATGCCGGCCTGATGAGTCCGGGAATGCCCAATGCGGCCTCGGGGATCAGCGACAAGATCGGACATATCATGAACTACGGGGATGGCTGGTACGGCGGCGTCTATTTCGGCGCAATGTATTCGCTGGCCTTCCTCTCGGACGACGTCCCCTGGATCGTAGAGGAAGCGCTGCACACCATCCCGGAGGGCAGCAGCTACCGGGACTGCATATCCGACGTGATCCGATGGCACCGGCAGTACCCGGCAGACTGGCACTCGACCTGGTTCGAGCTGCAGAAGAAATGGTCGAGCGACAGGGCCTGCCCCGAGGGGGTCTTTCTACCATTCGATATCGACGCCACCATCAACAGCGCCTATGTCGTCATGGCCTTGCTGTACGGCAACGGAGATTTTGGCCGGACCCTGGACATCGCAGCACGCGCGGGACAGGACGCCGATTGCAATCCTTCTTCTGTGGGGGGGATCCTGGGGACCGTGCTGGGCTATGACAAGCTGCCGGACTACTGGAAGAAAGGGCTTGCAGGGTCGGAGGATATCGACTTCAAGTATACGACCATCTCGCTGAACAAGGTCTATGCTATCGGGTATCGGCATGCGATAGCCAATATCAAACGCAACGGAGGCCGCGTCGAGGCGGCGGGCATCTCTATCCGCACACAGGCTCCTGCGCCGGTCAGGCTGGAGAAGAGCTTTCCGGGGATGTACCCGGTGAAGAAGGAAGAGGTGGCGATGAATCCGGAGTCGGAGATAGTTTTTGACTTCGAAGGGACGGGCTTTATCCTCAACGGGGTGCCGAAGGCGAAGAATAACAAGAGCCCTGATTACGTTTTTCAGACAGAGGTCTGGCTGGACGGCAAAAAGATCGAGAGCCCGGCGCTGCCGACGGATTTTACGACGCGGCGCCTCGAGCTGACCTGGAAATACCCCTTGCCGAAAGGGAAACATTCGGTGCGTGTGAAGGTGCTGAATCCGGATCAGCGGTATGAGATCAGGGGACTGGCATATATCGTATTTTCGGACGAGATGGCGAAGGACCCTTTCGCCCAGCATTAAAATAGGTAAGATGAGAAAGATAGTTGTTATGGGGATGGTGTTGGTATTCGCAGCTTGCCGGGACGCCACGGTCAGCGGCACGAGCCCGGCCGCAAGCCCCCGCGGTTCACTCTCGGGTTCCGACACTTCACTCACGGGTTCCGACGGGTCACATGCGAAGTCCCCCCATTCACATGCAGAGTCCCCCCATTCACACGCTGGGATGGTTTGGGTCGCCGGCGGCGAATTTCGCATGGGCGACACAGATGGCGAGGGCGGGTCCGACGAGCGGCCGGCACATACTGTAAACGTTCGGGGATTCTGGATGGACAGGACCGAAGTGACCAACAAGGAGTTCGCTGCCTTTGTAAAAGCCACCGGCTACATCACTACGGCCGAGAAGGCGCCGGACTGGGAAGAGATGAAGAAGCAGCTTCCACCCGGGACGCCGAAGCCGGCTCCTGAATTGATGGTACCCGCATCGCTGGTGTTTACTCCCCCGGATCATGCCGTCGACCTGCACGATGCATCGCAGTGGTGGGGCTGGGTGAAGGGCGCGGACTGGCGCCATCCGGAAGGACCAAAGAGTTCTATTGAAGGGAAGGACGATTATCCCGTCGTCCAGGTGTCGTGGTACGATGCACGCGCTTATGCACGCTGGGCTGGCAAACGGCTTCCCACCGAGGCGGAGTGGGAACACGCGGCGAGGGGAGGTCTGAAAGATGACCCCTATCCCTGGGGCAGGACAGCTGTTACCGACTGCGGGCCGAAGGCCAATACCTGGCAAGGGGAGTTCCCACATCGTAATACGCGTTGGGACGGATACAACGGCCTCGCGCCGGTGGCCGCATTTGCGGCAAATGGCTACGGCCTTTTCGATATGGCGGGGAATGTGTGGGAATGGTGCGAGGACTGGTATGATGCGGATTATTATGCTCGCGTCAGCGACGGAGTCAGCGACAGGGTCAGCCACGGAGCCAGCGGCGGTGTGACCCCCGGAACCAGCGGCGGTTTGAACTCCGGAGTGGTCGTGATCGATCCGCACGGACCCGCGCGCAGCTATGACCCAGCGGAGCCGACGGTCCCAAAGAAGGTGGTACGAGGTGGATCGTTCCTGTGCAACGCGGTCTATTGTAAAGGATACCGCGTTTCCTCGCGGATGAAGTCTTCGCCGGATACAGGTCTTGAAAATACAGGCTTCCGCTGTGTCGCGGATGAATAGTAAATGATAGTTTATGCGTTTGTTGTTATTTGTTTTGTTGCTGGCACAACGCGTCGTCGCGGCTGATACCGTCGCCTACCGGGTCCAGACCTATGTGTATAAGACAGTCGGGGCGGAGGAACTCCAGCTGGATGTGTTTGTTCCGGAGACCGCAGCTTCGACCCACTCGGTCATCATCCTGTTTCATGGCGGCAGCTGGATCTCGGGTGACCGGCATCAGCTGTATCAGCAGTGCCGGTATTTCGCACAACGGGGAATGGTTGCCGTGACGGCCGACTACCGGCTGCTCAACCGCGCTACCGCATCAAAGAACGGCAGCGATAAAGATTCCCTCATCGCGGACGCGAAGAGTGCCGTGCGATGGGTAAAAAAGCACGCTGCGGAATGGCATATCGATCCGGAGCGCATAATATTGGGGGGCGCCTCGGCGGGTGGCCATCTGGCGACGATGGCCGTGCTGAATGACGCGATCGATGATCCGCGGGACGACCGGTCCATCACCATTACAGCGCGGGCGCTCGTCCTCTTCAACCCCGCCTACAACCCATCCGAGGACGCCGCAGTGCAACCCTATGCATTCGCCGGCCGGCGCATTCCGCCGGTCGTCTTTTTCTACGGCAGCAAAGACAAATGGAAGCCCGCAGGCGATAGTCTGCGGACCCAGCTGAAAAAGACGGGCGCCGATTGCGAGTTGTGGGTGGCAGATGGCCAGGTGCACGGCTTTTTCAACAAAGCGCCGTGGACGGAGGCGACATGTACAAAGGCCCAGGCGTTCCTTTGCCGCCTGGGCCTGATGCAACCGGGCAGCGTGCCGCCAGGTCCTCACTTCCCCAACCAGCCCAGCCTTACGCTAAGTCCATAGCTCAGGGCCTGCCAGGTCATTCCAGCTCCTCCCCCTCAGATCTTTCCCGATGATGGCCCCGTCCGGGTCTACAACTTTATTGGCCGGAATAGACATTATCCCATATTGAAGCGCCACCCCCATCAAAGGACGTTTTATCAGCTGGTCCCGCCACGTGGAACAGGATTTGAATAGTTAAAGAAAAATTCATTCTATGCCACACATCCAAAAAGCCAGGCGTCCCGGTTCTCCGGAACACCTGGCCGATCAGCGACACACCATCGCGGCGGGCAGACTGTTGACCATTGGCCTTAGGCTGGGCTGGAAAGCAATGACCTCCCTCGTAAAATTTGCCTTCAAGATACCGGGAATGTTTGCCAGGACCGCCCGCAGGTCATCTGCCAAACAGAACATCGGAGGCGTCGTCCTGCCGCTCTTGTCCATACTGCTTCATCCCCCCTTATGAATATAACCCCCAACCTATTCACTATACGCCGCCAACCATTTCGCCTTGATCTCGGCCCGCGCCCGGATAAATTCCTTATCGGTACCCTGCGCGATCGCATCCAGCGGCAACCGCAAAGGCCTCGTCCCCGGCTCCATTTCAATCAGCTGAAGTATACCATCCGCAATGGTCTGCGGATCCATCTTGAACTTCGCCATCTTCCCAAACAACGCCGCCCCAAGCGCATTGAAGCGCTCCTGCGCCCCGGGACCATAGGCCGCCACGACCTCAGCCCTGTCGGCACCGACCCCCGCCTTGCTCCCATCGTTCATTTCCGTAGGATACACCCCCGGCTGAATGCTGACATTCTCGATATTGAAATCGGCCAGCTCCGCCTGCGCCCCTTCCGTAATGCTCTCCACGACAAATTTTGACGCGAAATAAGGCACCATAAAAGGCAGCGTGTGCCCGCTCGCCCCTGACGTAATATTGATGATAAGGCCGCTCCGCTGCTCCCGCATAATGGGCAACACCGCCTGATAGGTCCTAAGGACGCCATAGACGTTGACCTCGAACATACGCCTGACCTGCTCGATCGAATAGCCTTCCAACAGCCCAAATCCGCTGACCGCGGCATTGTTGACCAATACATCGATACGACCGTGCTTCCTGACAATGGCATCGAAGGCGCTCTTTACAGAACCGTCGTCGGAAATATCCATCTCCGACACCTCTATATGCTCATGCTTCGCCAGCTCGGCCGCAGCCGCCGCATTCTTTCCGTTAACACCCCGCATCCCGGCAATAACGGTATACCCCGCCTTCGCCAGCGTTTTAGCAGTCAGCTTTCCAAATCCGGTGCTGGTCCCTGTAACAACAATTATCTGTGCCATAAATTGATTTTTTTGATGACACAAAGTTCAGACACCGCCAACTCCTGTACATTGACAATTAATAGGAAATGGCATTGACATTGATCAAGCCGATTTCTTATCTTTTATCAATGGCCCCGTTTTTTATACATTTGCCCGGGAAGGATCCTTTCCAACAAAACGCAACATGGGATTCGAAGTCTTCAGCCAATACATAAAGGATAAGAGCCAGGTATCGGACAAAGACCTGCTCCTGATAGAGGCCCAAAGCCAGCTCAAGCGACTCCGCAAACGCCAGTACCTGCTGCAGGAAGGCGAGGTCTGGAGATTCAACGCCTTCGTCACAAAAGGCTGCGTCCGCACCTACACCGTAGATGAAAAGGGGATAGAGCATATCCAGAACTTCGCGATCGAGAACTGGTGGACGGGTGACCGCGAAAGCCTCCTGTCCGGCAAACCATCCCGCTTCAATATCGATGCCCTCGAAGATTCGGAGCTCATACTCATCGCAAAACAACCCTTCGACGACCTCTGCAAAAAGATCCCCGCCTTCAGCGGGATGGTCAACGGCATCCTCGAAAGAAGCTTTATCGCCTCCCAGGACCGCATCCAGACCTTCCTGAGCCTTAGCGCCGAAGAAAAATACTTGCAATTCCTGAAGAAATATCCCCAGCTCATCAATCGTGTTCCCCAGGCGATGATCGCGTCATACCTCGGGATAACCCCCGAAACACTCAGCAGGGTCCGCCGGGAAAGCCAGCGGCCAAAACCATAGATTGTATTAAATTTATTGCATGAACAGAATCGCCCTTATCGTGGCCGCCGCCGCCTTCGTCGCCGGCTCCCTCACCGCCAGCGCACAAAAGACAAATACATTACCCGGCTGGGCCTGGGGTGGATTTACAAGGCCTCCCGGAGCGAACCCCGTTATCCGGCCAAAGCCGGACACCGCATTCCTGGACCCGATGTCAAAGAAACACGTCGCCTGGGAAGCCAATTATACATTCAACCCGGCGGCGATCGTACACAACGGCAATGTCGTGGTACTCTACCGCGCCGAAGACAAGACGGGCACCGGCGTCGGGACCAGGACCTCCCGCATCGGATACGCCAGCAGCACCGATGGCATACACTTCCAACGGCAGAACAAACCCGTCCTCTTTCCCGGCGACGACAGCCAGAAAAAATACGAATGGCCCGGTGGCTGCGAAGACCCCCGCGTCGCAGTCACCCCGGACGGCCTTTTCGTTATCTTATATACGCAATGGAACAGGGACGTGCCCAGACTCGGCGTCGCCACCTCAAGAGACCTCCTGCACTGGACCAAGACCGGCCCCGCATTCCTGAAAGCCTACAACGCCAAATTCTGCAACGTCCCGCACAAATCAGCTTCGATCCTCACCAGGCTGCAGAACGGCCGCCAGGTGATCGCCAGGATCAACGGCAAATACTGGATGTATTGGGGCGAACAACACGTATATGCGGCCACCTCGGAGAACCTCACCGACTGGACCCCGCTCGTCGACGCCAAAGGCGAGCTCGTTCAGCTGATGTCCCCGCGCAAAGGCTACTTTGACAGCGACCTCACCGAATGCGGACCGCCCGCCATCCTCACGGACAAGGGTATCCTCCTTTTCTACAATGGAAAAAACAAGTCTGGCACAGCCGGCGACCCCCACTATGCCCCCAATACCTACTGCGCCGGCCAGGCGCTGTTTGACAGCAAAGACCCTTCGAAATTGATCGCACGACTCGACGCGCCATTCTTCCGACCCATGGAAGCCTTTGAAAAGACGGGACAGTATGCCGCGGGAACGGTATTTATCGAAGGGATGGCATGGTTTCACGAGAAATGGTACCTCTACTACGGCTGCGCCGATAGTTTCGTAGCGGTGGCCGTCTACGATCCCGCCCACCCCGCCAAAGCCGATCCCCTTCCCTAACGATTTCTACAGACCCAATACCATGCAATAAAATTAAATTTTCGATTTCATAAAAATACTCCCATCAGGACCCTGGTAGATAGACTTCAATAGCTCCCCCGAGCTCTTATCTATCCAATAAGTCACCTTATATCCATTATAGTCTACCACGGCCACAAAGGCCTGGACAGTCGAACCGTTCCCCGAACCCAACACATCCGTAAACACATCCTTGATGGTAACCGTCCCATTCGAACCTATCCGGAACGCTCCTTGATACCCCGGCCTCAACGGTAACGCACCGAACAGATCATCGGTCAGATAACTGTCGAAATAAGGCGCCGCAATCGCAAAACTCGTATCCGATTCCACCCGCCCGTTCTGGCTAACGGTATTCTTAACCCTATCTCCCCCACGATAATCATAAACAAACACCTTCGCTCCGGCGAACGTCGCAGTATAGATCGGCTTCAGCGTCGGCCATTCCACAATAGTCGAATCTTTCTTTCCATCGTTCCTGATCTGAAGATAGATCAGCTTCCTATTGGTGGTGTCGATCCTCGTCACGCAGTTCAGCGTAGCCTGGTGCGTGAGCACACCCCCTTTGTCAAACCAGCTCAATT
>JAFDYE010000063.1 GCA_018267585.1 Bacteroidota bacterium | reverse complement strand
TGGGATATCGAGACGGGCGGTCACGTCTTTCAACTGGTGTTCAGCAATTCCCAGAGCATGGTGCCGACGCAGTATATCGCGCAGACGCCAGGTACATGGGGAAAGGGGGATATTTATTTTGGGTTTAACATATCCAGGAATTTCAATTTGAATAAGAACCGGAAGAAATAGAAAATATGAGGGGCGAAGGAGGTATAGGACCCCAGCGATGGTTAAGAGACATATCATTGAATACCCTACAGGTGCTTGCCGGTCAGGTACTGGGGGTATTTATATTCCTGTTGCTTTCCCGGTACCTGGATAAGGACGGCTACGGCCGGCTGAGTTGGGCGCTTGCCGTGCTGACGATGGCGACCACGATCCTGAGCCTTCGGCTTGAGCAGATCGTGGTGCGGGATGTTGCGGCGGGGAAGGATGCGTCTTCTTTGCTCGGGCTTTTTCTTTTTCATACCATGGGGGCGGCTGTGGTCCTATTGGTGTTGTTGCTGGTCTTCCGGGCGCATCCTTTGTTGTGGGGATTGTCTTTTAGCCAGCTGCTATTGTTGATGGCTCTTCCTTTTCGTCAGCTGTTGACGGGCCGATCGGCATTTGGCTGGCTGGTGGTCGTGGGATGTGTTTCCAGTCTTATCCGATGTCTGGGCCTGGTGGGACTGGCGGTGTTCGCCATGGTGAACCTGCGGTCCGTGGTCGTATTGTTCACTGTCAGCGCGTTGGTCGAGTGGGTAGTGGGGTTTTGGGTCGTTGTATACCGGTTGGGAGTGAATGTCAAGTGGGGGAGCTGGCCTGCATACAGAAGACTGATCGCCGACTCGCTGCCGCAGGCAGGAATGGTGGTGCTGAATGCGGGTCTGGCCAGGATCGACTGGATATTGCTGGGGGTATTCTCCGGCTCTGCAGCCGTTGCGGAGTACAGTTTTGCCTACAGGGCGTATGAGTTCTCGCCAGTACCGTTGCTGGTGCTGGCGCCACTGCTGCTGAACGAGCTTTCGAGGGGAGACGGGAGGAGGCTGGGCTGGTTTAAGAGGGTTTATCTTTTTTGCGGGACGCTATTGCCATTGGCGGGTATATTGTTATGGTCGCCGGTGATGGGCCGGCTTACGTCGGGGAAGTACGGGCGGTCCGACTGGGCGGTGTTTGCGCTGCTGTCCTGTTCGAGCCCGTTTCAATATTTCATCAATCTCTACTGGACGGAGGAGTTTGCGGCCAACAGGCTGGGGCGTATTTTCCGTATCACGCTGGTGACGGCGTT
>JAFDYE010000639.1 GCA_018267585.1 Bacteroidota bacterium | reverse complement strand
GAATGAACGGATGTAGTTGTCGAGGTTCTCGAGTCTTTTGTTAACGAGCCGGTCGTCTTTTTTGTATTCGCGGAGGACCCAGCCGTCGCCGTTGGCGGAGGGGGCGCCCTGGGGATTGCCGTCGGTGGAGAGGTTTTCGCTGATGAAGAGGGTGATCATTTTGGTATTCTCCAGTCCGTCGGGGATATAGGGGAGTCCTTCGAGGCTAAGCTGTAGCAGGGGGAGCATGGGAGTGCCGTCGGCGTCGAGGGGGATGGACTCGTCTTCTTTGTAAAAGGCTACGCGTCCAATCCAGCTTTCTTTGTCGGAGTAGGTAGGTTTGAAGCCGCCGGCGGACAGTTCGGTAGCCCTTTTTGCTAATCGATTTTTAATTTCAGCGATATTCATGGAATGGAAGTTAGGAAAATATACCTTCGTGACCATAATAAAAAATCAGTGTTGATATGAGTAAAACAATTCGTACGCTGGCGCTGGCCGGTCTGATATTAGGTCAGCAGGCCGTCCGTGCCCAGTCCGGGTCTTCTTCCTCTGTATATGATGCCCATGAGGCGTTTGCGCCGATCTTCTATCCGGCTTATGGAGACGATGTACGCGGGGCAGATGGCAAGCCCGGGTCGAAGTACTGGCAGAACAGCGCCGACTACAGGATCGAATCAAAATTGGATGAGGTGAACCAGTCGTTGTCGGCGACGGTAACCATCACCTACAAGAACAATAGTCCGAGTGATCTTCCTTTTGTGTGGCTGCAGATGGATCAGAATATCTACAAGCTGGACTCGAGGGGTGTTGCGGGGACGGATATATCGGGTGGCCGCTGGGCGAACCGGAATGCTTTTGACGGAGGCTATGAGCTGAAGTCCGTGGAACTGATCAATACTGCAACTGGCAAGGCGAGCAGCGCCGACACGCTGGTATCCGATACGAGGATGCAGGTGAAGCTGCCCGCTCCGCTGAAGAGCGGCGGGGTGCTGAAGCTTCGTATCAGCTATTCCTTCAAGATACCCGAGTATGGTACTGATCGCACGGGGCGGCTTGATACCAAGAACGGCTGGATCTATGAAGTAGCGCAGTGGTATCCCCGGATGTGTGTTTATGATAATGTCGTAGGCTGGAATACGCTGCCGTATCTGGGTCAGGGTGAGTTCTACCTGGAATATGGCAATATTGAATACAGTGTCGATGTGCCGGGGGACATGATCGTAGGGGGCAGCGGAGAGCTATTGAATCCGATGGAGGTATTGACGCCTGTGCAGCAGAAGCGTTACCAGGTGGCGAAGACGAGCGAGAAGACGGTGGCGATCCGCAGCGAGAGCGAGCTGAACGATGCTGCCAGCAGGCCCTCGAAGGCGCGTCTTGTCTGGAAGTTCAGGTGTCTCAATACGCGCGATGTGGCGTGGGGGGCTTCGAAAGCCTTTATCTGGGATGCAGCGAGGATCGATCTGCCCAGCGGCAAGAAGGCGCTGGCGCAGTCGCTGTATCCGGTAGAGAGCGCCGGGGATTCTGCCTGGGGACGCAGCACCGAATATGTCAAAGGTTGTATCGAGTACTACTCCAAATATCTTTATGAGTTCTCCTATCCTTCCGCCACCAATGTGGCCGGTGTCGTAGGGGGTATGGAGTATCCGGGGATCGTGTTTTGCAGCGAGCGGGCGAGGAAGGGAAGTCTCTGGGGTGTGACCCGTCATGAATTTGGGCACAACTGGTTCCCGATGATCGTGGGCAGCAATGAGCGGAAGTATCCGTGGATGGATGAAGGGTTCAATACCTTTATCAACACGGTGGCGGATTCGGCTTTTAACAAGGGGGAATATCTGCGTGTCCTAAAAGACCGGAGCCGGCTGGCGAATGCTTTCTTCAATCCCGTCAATCCGATCATGACGATCCCGGACCAGATGCCGACAAGGGAGTGGGGTACGTTGTCCTATAATAAACCGGGTACGGGTCTTGAGCTGTTGAGGGAGGAAGTGCTGGGCAAGGACCGGTTCGACTACGCATTCCGCTATTATGTTCACGAGTGGGCGTTCAAGCATCCGACTCCTTATGACTTCTTTCATGCGATCGAGAATGCGTCAGGAGAAACGCTTGACTGGTTCTGGCGGGGATGGTTCTTTAACAACTGGAAGATCGACCAGGCTGTTACGGGTGTAGAATATATCAATGGCAACCAGGCCGAGGGGGCGCTGATCACGATCGAGAACAGGCAAAAGCTGCCTATGCCTGTCACCGTGGATGTGAAGGAGGAGAATGGAAAGACTTCGCGCGTGAGGCTTCCCGTGGAGATATGGATGCATGGTTCTGTCTGGAAATTCCATTATGCTTCCACCAGCAAGATCGTTCAGGTGACGGTGGATCCGGATCAGCGTTATCCGGATGTGGATACGACCAATAATACATGGAAACAGTAAATTAACAAATAGGAAAAGGGGGCTGCGGCCCCTTTTTTCGTTAAGTTTGGGGTATGAGCAGAAAAATATTTCCCTCCGCCATTACGATCTTCGGCGCCAAAGGCGATCTGACGAAACGCAAGCTGATACCTGCCCTTTTCAATCTATATGTCGACAATCACCTGCCGCCGGTCTTTTCGATCTTTTGTGTGGATTTCGTGACGGTTGACGAGCAGGAGTACAAGGATTATCTGCTGGCTGGTGTGGATGAGTTCAGCAGGATGGGGAAGGCGGACAGGGAGAAATGGGCCAGTTTTTCATCACGGGTCCATTATGTGCAGGGCGATTTTGTGAAGAAAGAGACGTATGCGGCGCTGAAGGAGCAGATCAAGGGCTTCGAGGATCGGGAGCAGCAGCGGGGAGTCCGGATGTTCTACCTGGCGGTTGCGCCGCGGTTCATCGAGGTGATCGCCGATTCGTTGTGCGTTCAGAAGTTGTGCAACAGGGATGCGCTGGACCGGATCGTGGTCGAGAAGCCGTTCGGCACGGACCTCGAGTCTGCGCGTAAGCTGAACCGGTATATGAACAAGCGCTTTAAGGCGAAGCAGATCTATCATATCGATCACTATCTGGGCAAGGAGATGGTGCAGAATATAATGGCGTTCCGTTTTGCGAACTACGTTTTTGAGCCGTTGTGGAACAACAGGTATATCGATCATGTCCAGATAAGCGTGGCGGAAGAGGTCAGCGTGGGTACCCGGGGTGGTTATTATGACAGCAGCGGGGCATTGCGGGATATGATACAGAATCACCTGCTGCAGCTGTTGTGCATCATTGCGATGGATTGTCCGAAGGCGTACGAGGCCGAGGCCATCCGGGATGCCAAGGTGAAGGTGCTGAAGAATATAAGGCCTTATACGGCGCAGAGCGTTTTTAAGGAAGTGGTTCGTGGTCAGTATACGGCGGGTGAGATCAATGGGAAGGCCCAGGTCGGGTACCGGCAGGAGGCTCAGGTGGCTCCCGATTCCTCCACGGAGACTTTTGTGGCGGCGCGGATGTTCATCGACAGCGAGAAGTGGAAGGGCGTGCCTTTCTTCCTGCGGACGGGCAAGTGTATGCCGCGTCAGTCGTCTGTGATCATGATCCAGTTCAAGGATTCCCCGCACAAGATCTTCAAGGATGATCTGATGCCAAATCAGCTGATCATCAGCATTCAGCCTGAGCTGGAGATCGGATTGATGTTCGAGGGAAAGGTTCCGGGTCTGCACATGAAACTGGAGTCGGTGGAGATGGACTTTATGTATAAGGATAATTTCAAAGAGTCCCTGCCGGAGGCTTACGAGGCGTTGTTGCTGGATGTGCTGGAGGGTGATGCCACGCAGTTCATGCGGGATGACCAGATCGAGGCGGCCTGGAAGGTGGTGATGCCGATACTGAATGCCTGGCATAAGTCGCCGAAGAAAGGTCTTTTGACCTATGAGGCGGGTAGCTGGGGGCCGAAGGCGGCGAGTGCGTTGCTGAAGCCTTTTGCGAAGGACTGGTTCAAGCTGAACCATGAGAATGGGGTGGAGGCGAGGCTGTCGGAGCCGGAGAAGAAGGCGCAGATCGTCGCGGCGACATAGTTGGTTCTGCAAATTGCATTATCTTCAAGGATATGCATGAAGGTATTATAGAGAACTTAAGGCGGCATATTGAGCCGACGGAGGAAGAGTTGGAGGTGTTCTCTTCCCTGGCTTTTCCGAGGACTGTCAGGAGAAAAGAGTCGTTGTTAAAGGAAGGCGATGTGGCAAGGCATCAATTTTTTGTGGTCGAAGGATGTCTGCGGACTTATACAATTGATCAGGCGGGGAAGGAGCATGTGCTGATGTTTGCGCCCGAAGACTGGTGGTGCAGCGGCGACCTGTTCAGCTATTTTTCCGGACAGAAGAGTGTCAATAATCTGGAAGCGCTGGAAGCTACGTCCCTGTTGCAGATCAGCAAGGAAAATCTGGATATTTTGTACCTGCGCGCGCCAAAGTTCGAACGGTTCTTCAGGATCTTATTTCAAAACGCATTTGTGTTTCATCAAAACAGGATCAATGCCAATCTTTCGCAGCCTGCGGAAGGTAGGTATGATCTATTTACCAGGAGCTATCCCGGTCTTGAAAGCCGGATACCGCAGAAGTATATCGCGTCGTATATCGGGGTGACGCCTGAATTCTTTAGTCAGATGAAGGCGAATATGTCCCGCAAGAAACCTTAAGGTACATTATTTTTTGGCTGCCGGGCGGATCGTTGCTTTGCTGTATTAAAACAGTAAAAAATATGGAAAGCAAAGTTCCTGGACAGCCTGTTCTCGGCGAAAGGCCGTTTGCCGAAAAGAAATTTATCGAGATCAAGGGCCGCCGTATGGCCTATATTGATGAGGGAGAAGGTGATCCTATTGTGTTTCAGCATGGGAACCCGACCTCGTCGTATCTCTGGCGGAATATCATGCCTTATTGCAGCGGTCTTGGGCGACTTATTGCCTGCGACCTGATCGGCATGGGTGATTCTTCGAAACTTCCCGGTTCTTCCTACACTTACGAGGAACAGCGTGAGTTCCTTTTCGCGCTTTGGGAGGAACTGGGGCTGGGTGTTCGGGTGATACTTGTGCTTCACGACTGGGGTTCTGTACTTGGGTTTGACTGGGCGAGCCGGCATCCTTCGCGTGTTCAGGGCATCGTTCATATGGAAGCGCTTGCGATCCCGTTCGCGTGGGACGAATTTGAGCCGAAGGTGCGGGATCTGTTCAGGGTATTGCGGTCTCCGGCCGGGGAGGAGATGGTATTGAAAAATAATGTGTTTGTTGAAAAGGTGTTGCCCGGGGGGATCTTGCGGGAGCTTAGTGATGCGGAGATGGCGGAGTATCGGCGGCCTTTTCTTAACGAGGGTGAGGATCGTCGTCCGACGTTGTCGTTTCCCCGTCAGATACCGTTGGATGGAGAGCCGAAGGAGGTGGCAGAGGTAGTTGCCGGTTATGGCAGATGGCTTGTCCAGAGTCCTGTCGCCAAGCTTTGGATCCATGGGGATCCCGGGGCGGTGGAGAATGACAGTGTCCGGAGGATTTGCGGGCTATGGCCTAATCAGAAGGAGATTACGGTCAGGGGGAAACATTTTTTACAGGAGGATAGTCCCGGGGAGGTTGGGGAGGCCATTGCCGGGTTTGTGAAGGGGGTTCGGGGGAAATAGACTTGGCGCGGTGTTGATGGGGGGCGTGGTATTTGTCTGGGGTGGGGGGCGGATTACTGGTTTCCAACCGGATCTTTTGTTGCACAGGTGTTGGACATGGTGATCGGGTTTTTTCTTATGGGTTTGGTGGTGTGTAAAGTGGTAAATTTGACCGGGCAATTAAAAGGATTATGATAGACATATCTGATGCTGAGCGGCAAATTCGTTGTGTCACGAGTTTTCGGGAGCTTGTTGGTGCATCCTTTGGGGGAGAGACGAATGCGATCTGCTGGGCGCGGGAGCTGGGGGGTGATTTTTCCGAGATCGTTAAAAATGTAGAGCTGCGGGGAAATATTACGGTGGTCGAACGAGAGGAGCTGTGTGGGCTCAGGTTGAGTGAGCAGGGTCAGGTTGCGCGTGAAATCCTGTTGGCTGACCTGGAGCTGTTGAAGGCCCATGGCGCATCGCCGGTGCTGAATGTGATCAGTCACTATGACCGGGACGATGCCTGTCCGGTGTTGCCGACGGATGTTTATTCTTTTCATGTAGATCGATCTCCTATACCAACCGATACTTTTTTGTGCACCTATTATGGCGAGGCGAGTGAGATCTTGCCCAATTCACAAGCTAAAAAGAAGGTACTGATTCCGGAAATACGGGATGAACTCGGAGAGTTGTATGACGGGGCGGATGAAGGTTTTGAATCATTCCTGAGTGAGCATTTTTTTGACCTTCATTATCAGGCACAGCCTGGTGCGCGTCCGATCGGCCTGGGGGTTGGTAACCTTTGGAGGCTGGCGATCGATCATCCTGAAAGCCGCGTGCTTCCTTGTATTCACCGGGCGCCGCTGGAGAAGCCCGGGCAGAAGAGGTTGTTATTGATCTGCTGATTAAGGGAATCGGGATTTTTGGTATATTAGGATATAATCTCTGACTATGCTACGACTAATTTGTTATTGTCTGTTGGGCGGGGTTGGATTGGGTATGGTTGCGCCTGCGGAGAAGGGGGCCGCAGGGGAGAGGGGGTGGAAGGTGGATGCCGGCGGAGGCGGTGACAGGG
Source organism: Bacteroidota bacterium (assembly GCA_018267585.1). Taxonomy (GTDB): domain Bacteria; phylum Bacteroidota; class Bacteroidia; order Chitinophagales; family Chitinophagaceae; genus Puia. Next base: position 26,638 of record JAFDYE010000639.1, on the reverse strand, counting down.
GGTGGAAGATGGACGCCGGCCGGGGCGGTGACAGGGGGTGGACCTCGTTGTTCGACGGGAAGGACCTGAAGGGGTGGGACGTATATTTGAAGGCGCCGATCGGGTTGAACAAGGATCCGCATCATGTTTTTACGGTGGTGAAGGATGGAGAAGAGCATGTTATCCGTATCTCGGGGGAGGATGTCGGGGCGATCTCTACGAAGAAGGAGTTTGGCGACTATCACCTTCAGCTGTTGTTCCGGTGGGGCTCGGTGAACTGGGGAAATAAGAAGGGGAAGAAGAAAGATAGCGGGTTGTTGTATCATTCGGTCGGGCCGTATGGAGCGGATTATGGGGCCTGGATGCGGAGCCAGGAGTTTCAGGTACAGGAAGGGGATTGCGGGGATTATTGGGGTTGTGCGGGCGGTATGGCTTCGATCCCGGCGGTGAAGGCCAATGATAGCGACTATGTGTATGATCCGGCTGGGGCTTTGTATAGTTTTCGGGCGGATGAAAAGCCGGGACGGCATTGTATAAAGAGGGGTGATGCGGAAAAGGCTACGGGGGAGTGGAATCAGCTGGATCTTTATTGTCATGGGGACACGAGCGTGCATGTGGTGAATGGGAAGGTGATGATGGTGTTGTATCGCAACGGGCAGGTGGATAGTGGGGCCGTGCGGCCGCTGACAAAGGGGAAGATACAGCTGCAGTCGGAGGGGGCGGAGGTTTTTTACAAGGACATTAAGATAAGGGGTATTGCGGGGATACCGGGGGAGTTGTTTAAGTAGGTTTTGAGGTATCAGTGAGCGGGTCATTACCTGAGGAGTAAAAGATCTTATATACCTGCATTTTTAATGCCAGTGAATATCTCAGCCAATATAGCCATCTTCAATCGGCTGCCCGACCATGAGCGGAAGAGCGAATCTTCCGTCGGCGAACTGTATTGGTGGCTCAAGGGCGTTGTGCGCGATAGCTCCTCCGATACCGAAGCCTGGAAGGCCCTGTTCCTGTTTTCCATCAATTATATGCGGGATACGGAGCTGGCTTTTGAGACGGCTATAAACTATTATGCGGCTACAGGTCAGCGTCTGGCTGCCATCCTGGAAGCAAGCGTCCAGGTCGCCTTCAGGGGCGGAGTTGATGAAGCTACGGAAAAGAGGCTGACCGGCGGCGTGGGAGGGGATCATGAGGAGGCAGCGTTGTACAGCCTTTCCTGAAGCAGAACAAGCCTTGTTCGCTTGGTATGAGGAGGCGGAAGCTGCACAATGGAATAATCCCAATGAATTGAAACAGCAGTATCGCAATGCTTCTGTGATAACGGATAAAAGAGTAATCTTCAACATCCATGGGAATAGCTACCGATTGATTGTGGATATTGAATACCGGTTGAAAATCGTCTTTATAGTTTGGTTCGGCACGCACAAACAATATGATAAAATCGATGCAAAAAAAGTAAGCTATGTTAAAACCAATAAAAAATAAGATTCAGTACGAAGACGCATTGCAACGTGTATATGAGCTGATGCAAAAAAATATTAAGCCGGAATCAAAAGAATCCGATGAATTAGAAGTTTTGTCTATCCTCGTTAAAGAGTACGAGCTTGAGCACTTTCCTGTGTCTAAACCGTCGCCACTCGAAGCCATCAAATTCCGAATTGAACAAATGGGCATGTCAGAAGTGGAGCTTTCGGAGATTTTGGGTGCCCGCTCTCGCAAATCGGAAATCTTATCTGGCAAAAGAAAGCTCAGCCTTGCGATGATCCGCAAACTTAATGAGGTGCTGCATATACCTGCAGAAGTATTAATCCAAGCATATTAACAAAACGTACCTTCCCCGGATCAGTTATCCACCAGTCGATTCAGCTAAATGTTATGGAAACTGTAAAACGACAAACAGAATCCTATTTATTTGAAAATTCGGGCGAGACATTCCGGGCAATTCCCTTTTACGAACTCTCAATACAAGAATGGGTTGTTTATCAACAAGGACAACCAAAATATCTCATTGACTTTGACAGGCGCACCAAGCCATTGATTCAGGATATCAGAATAAAACTTGAAAGTGGGGAGGAATTGGATAATGTTGTTTCGCAACTTGGAAGATTTCTCGGCAGGCAATGGACCATCAAACACAATATTAAAGGGAAAGAAATCCCTGATAGCTGCCAACAAGAAACCGTTGAGCTTGTCTTGTTGGACGACTTGGGCGATCTTTTTATTGACCTTACATTCATTGCAACCGACCTGGTTGATACCGACGTCTTGTTAAATGAAGACAAGTTTCTTGAAGAATACTTAGTTGAAGACGAAAATGGCTATATAGGCGTCGAATCGGCTTATATCGACAATGAAAGCAACTTGGAGAAGATCCTAAGTTTTCTATTCGGGTCAAGAGTTGAATTAAAGAGAATGGCTTCGAGTGCTCAAAGTAAGCGATATATTGTCTAAAATCATAATACATGAAAGAAACTTTATTCCTTGTGCAAAGGAATGGCAGATTCGGGTTCATTAATATCGCAGGGCAAGTTGTCATTGATTTCGAATTTGATGGAGCATCCCAGTTTTCTGAAGGAATTGCCCGTGTGTTTTATAAAGGCAAAGTAGGCTGCATAGACACTAAAGGAAACTTGGTTATTCCCATTCAACATGAAAATATACTGGCGTTTTCGGAGGGCCTTGCTGTTGTAACAATAAATAAAAAGGACGGATATATTAATAAAAAGGGAGAAATTACAATTCCTCCAATATTTTATCAGGCTGGATTATTTCAGAATGGGTTTGCCAAAGTGCAAAAGGATATGATGAATGCAGGCTGTTTCATTAACAAGGACGGGCAAACGATTCTGACGAAAAGGTTAGGCCTTAGTTCAACTTATTCTGAGGGGCTAATTAATTGTAAGGAGAACGAAAAATGGGGGTATATGGATATCTCTGGAGAAATTGTTGTTGAGCCCATTCTTGAATATGCCCATCCATTTTATGAGGGTATGGCGGCCATACAGCCAGTTTCCTTAAAGCGGAAGAAAAAACGTTCTGAAAATCTATATGGTTTTATTAATAAAACCGGTGAAATGGTCATTCCTCCGGATTATTGTGGAGCTGATCTGCGATTCTCTGAGGGCTTATGCGCAGTTGGTGGTGAGGGCTTTGGATTTATAAACGTTACAGGTGAACTTGTTATTCCTTATCAATTTTATTATGCCGACCATTTTTCAGAAGGTTTGGCATGTGTCCGAAATACCGAAAATGGTAAGTATGGTTTTATAAATAAAGAAGGCTCTGTAACTATACGCCAGGATTTTGATTCTGCAGACGCATTTAAAAATGGTTTAGCCTCCGTTCATTTGGGAAAAGAATTTGGAAAAACACTGGCAGGATACATAAACAAAAACGGGTATTATGTTTGGGAGCCAAGCAGATAATGACCTGACTGGATTAGAACCGATATGACTTTGAATAGGAAGATATTAAATGGAGTCTATTATGTATAAAACATGAAACCCGCTATGGGAGCTGGTTTCAAAAACGAGTCGACCTGGCTGTACTTACTTCGAACCGGTTTCTTCACGACTTAATGAAAATCAACGCGCTGTTGGGAGTATAATATACTCAGTAGCAACATTTTAAATCCTCGGACAAATTTATTAACTTTACAAAATGAGAACAATAACTCTCAATATGCCAGATTCCCTTGGTATGGAAAACAGAGAAGTGGCTATGCTCGTGGCTAGCCGGCTATATGAGCAGGGGAAGCTTTCTCTTGGTCAAGCGGCCGAAGTCGTAGGGCTGAGCAAAAGGGCCTTTGCCGAACTGCTTGGCTCATACAATGTCTCTATCTTCAATTATCCAGCTTCCGATCTGTCAAGGGATATAGCGAATGCCTAAGACTATCGTTTCTGATACTAGTTGTTTTATTGTCTTGACCAATATCGGAGAACTCGACTTGCTTCGGAAGGTTTACGGGTCTATTGTCACGACTATCGACATTGCTATAGAATTTGGCGAGCCGCTTCCGGATTGGGTCATTATTGAAAAGGTAACGGACAAATACAGACAGCAATTATTGGAAATGCAAATTGACAAGGGAGAATCAAGTGCTATAGCCTTGGCGCTTGAAACGCCTGACAGTACTGTTATCCTTGATGACTATAGAGCCAGGAAAATAGCAGAACAGCTCGGCGTCAGTTATACGGGCACCATCGGTGTTATCATCAAGGCAAAGACCAATGGAGCTATTCCTTCCATCAAGCCCATACTTGCAAAGATCAAAGAGACTGACTTCCGGCTATCCCCCGATCTTGAGCGGCAGGCTTTGCTTGCTGCCGGTGAACTTTAGCTGAGACCTTCTGATTTTATATGGACGTCAATCGACAGAATATAAAGGTTGCCATCAACGAAGAGGATTCGCTAGTCAACCTTAATTGGCTTCGTGGGGCCAATCGGTATAACAATGGTTGTACCCGATCGGGAGGAAATATTATTTGAGGCTTGTCACAGCGTTATCCGAATTCAGATTTCTTGGACCCAAGAGCTCAATTTTTCTGTTAATGTCTACATTTATACGTCTCGCTGGGCGCGATCCAGGCGCCCTCACCAAACAAGCGGGAGACCAAATAAGCTGCTTTCAGGCGCAATTCTACTCGCCGTCCTTTGTGCTTCCGCTGCGGTACCGTCTTCTCACTATTATACCATAAATCTTTTCGTATGCGTTTCGCACTCTGAAGTATCCGACCTGGGCAACGGGCAGTTTGGGTCGTTGGGCATGAATTTGTATCTTCCCGGCCATTTGCCATGGTAAAGTGGTTTTTTTTATTCACGGTCATACTTACGTGCCGGCCGATATTTGCGCAGGATAACCCGGGCTGGCTGAGGTATTGTGCGATTTCTCCGGATGGCAGAACCATTGCATTTACGCACGGGGGACAGCTATACACTGTACCTGCCGGAGGCGGAGCAGCCAGGGCGCTCACCAGGGACTCTTCCTATCATTTTATGCCGGTATGGAGCCATGACGGGACTCGAATCGCCTTTGCGAGCAGCCGCTGGGGCAATTTCGACGTATTTATCACCCGACTGGATGGAGGAGAGCCGAAAAGGCTGACGGCACATTCTGCGGATGAATATCCATATGATTTTACTGCTGACGACAGCTGCGTGCTATTCGGTGCTGTCCGGATGGATGCGCCTGCCTGCAGACTGTACCCGTCGGATGCCTTGCCGGAACTCTACAAGGTGCCTTGCGGGGGCGGCAGGGTAGAGCAGGTGCTGACCACGCCGGCAGAGGACGCGCATGTCAGTCCTTCCGGCCGCCTGCTGGTCTATCATGATAGAAAGGGAAGGGAGAATCCCTGGCGCAAGCATCAGACCTCTTCTGTTGCAAGGGATATCTGGATGTATGATCTTGTGACGAGCGTTCATACGAAGCTAAGCTCTTTTGAAGGGGAAGACAGGGACCCTGTTTTTGCGGGCAACGATACGTCGATCTATTATTTAAGCGAGGGTGGGTGGAATCGCGGCAAAGGAGGGAGGCGTATCAGCGAGGAGGTGCAGAGCTTTAACGTTTACCGGATGGGGCTGACCGGGCATTCGCGGCCGAGGCAGGTGACTTTTTTTTCTAAAGAGCCGGTGCGTTCTCTTTCTGTCAGCCGTGATGGCACGCTTTGTTTCAGCTATGGCGGCAGCATCTGGTGCAAGCGGAGGAATGGGGATGCGGTGAAAGTCAGGATAATGATTCCCGATGGTCCAACTGATAAGGGGGATGTGACTATTGCTATCGGTGATGCAGAGGAAATGGCGGTTGCGCCGGACGGTAAGGAAATAGCCTTTATTTTTCGTGGGGAAGTTTTTCTCAGCAGCGCAGAGGGTCAGCGGGTGCGACGTATTACCCGAACGGCGGGCGTGGAGTCCGGGGTGTCTTTCTCGCCCGACGGCCGTCGTCTATTGTATGGCAGCGAAAGGGATGGAAGATGGAAGATTGTGGAGGCCGAGATCGATGAAGGTCAGCGGGATCGGACGGTGGAGGGTCAGGAAGGACTACGGGACCAGCCGGCGAAGGACCAGGGGCTGAAGGATCCGCTGGTAAAGGAAAAGGTTCTGATCGGGGGAGAGCACGAGAATTATCAACCCCGATATTCTCCTGACGGCAGCGAGATCGCGTATATCGAGGACCGGACCACGCTGAAAGTATATGCTATTAATTCCGGCCGAAGCCGGACGATCCTTAAGGGGCAGCTGTACAGCAGGAGGGACAATGACCAGTATTTCAGATGGAGCCCCGATGGAAAATGGCTGTTGCTTCAATATAGCGAACCCGGCGCCGGCAACGATGAGGTTGGTATTCTTCGAGCGGATGGGAAGGGTAGCCTGATCAATCTGACTAGCAGCGGGTTTAACGAAAGCCAGCCCAGATGGGCTATGGGCGGGGGGATGGTTGTCTGGCTAAGCGATCGCGATGGTCTTCGCAGCTACGCGGGCAGCGGTATGAGGCAAAAAGACGTTTATGCTTTGTGTCTTAGCGGGGAGGCATGGGATGTGTTACACGCGTGTGATCCCGCAGCCACAGCTACTACGGTTGAGATCGGCTCGGGGGGAGGGACGGTTACAACCGGTGGAACAGTAGGAGAGGCGCGGACCGCGGTTGGAGGGGAGACCGCCGTTGGGGGTGGGACCGCAGTTGGAGGGCGGACCGCGGTTGGAGGGGGGACCGCCGTTGGGGGGGAACCCGCCGTTGGGGGTGGGACCGCCCGCCGTGTGAGGCTGACGCGTGTATCCCGCCTATTGGCTGACGCGCTGCTGAGCGCCGATGGAAGGAAAATATACTATGTGGCCAGGTCCGATAAGGGTTACGATCTTTGGGAGACGGATCTGTATACCGGAGCGTCGCGGTTGCTGGCGCCGGTGGGATCGGGGGACGTCTCTATGGAAACGGATCGTGCGGGGGATCGCCTTTTTATATGCGCGGGTGGAAATATTTTCCGGGTCGATGCTGCAACGGGGGAGAGCCGGCCTGTTTATACAAAAGGCGAAATGACCCTGAGCCCTGCTGCTGAGAGACAGAGCATGTTCGAGCATATATGGCGGCGTGTCAATGAAACGTTCTATGACCCGGATCTGCATGGGGTGGATTGGGTTGGGTGCAAGGCCATCTATGAGAGGTGGCTCTCCGACGTCGACAACAATTACGATTTTGCAGAGCTGCTGAACGAGATGCTTGGAGAGCTGAATGTGAGCCATACCGGCGCCACCTATCGTCCGCCGGCAACCGATGGGAATGTGACGGCTTCCCTGGGTGTTTTCTATTCCGGATCGTACAGAGGTACTGGCATGCAGGTCGAAGAGGTGATACAGGACGGTCCGCTGGATGATCCTTCTCTGGGGATAAGGCGTGGAACGGTAATCGAAGCTATTGACGGAATAACTGTGTCGCCGGACAGGGATATTGCGTGGTACCTGAACGGCAAGGCTGGGAAGGATATTGAACTCACTATCAGGAATGGGGAGGTGGTAAAAAAGGCTCTGGTCCGGCCGGTTACGTCTGCGGAAGAAGGGGAGCTGCTATATCGGCGATGGGTGAGGCGCAACAGGGCGGAAACAGACAGTCTCAGCCATGGGATGCTGGGGTACGTACATCTGCCCCGGATGAATGACGCAGCCTACCGGGATGTTTATGAGGAGGTGCTGGGAAGATATGCCGGGAGGAAGGGGATCGTGGTGGACACCCGGTTCAACCGGGGCGGAGATCTGGCGCCGGAACTGACCATGTTCCTAAGCGGCCGGCGGATCAGGGATAATGCTGCGGGGACCTTTCGGGTGAGCAGCGAGCCTTCTTTCAGATGGAACCGGCCCTCGGTAGTGTTGGCGGGAGAGGCCAATTACAGTGACGGAAGCTGCCTGGTATACGATTATCAATACCTGCATATGGGCAAATTAGTAGGCATGCCTGTCCCCGGCAGCTGTACCTTTCAGACGGGCGAGTCCTTGCAGGACAATTCGCTACGCTGGAGCTGTCCCAGCCTGGGCGTCCGGGATCTGCAGGGCAGGTACCTCGAAGGCCGGGAGACGGAGCCCGATGTCCGGGTGATGAATGCTTTCGGGGAGGTTGGTGCGGGGCGCGACCAGCAGTTGGAGGAAGCTGTTCGGGTATTGTTGAGGGACATAAGGTAAATGATGCGCTATGACGGAGGAAGAACAAAACAGGGTTTACTGGGAAGGACTCAGGAAGGGCGACAAGGAGTCCTTCTTTTCCTTATACAACAATATTTATTTTCACCTGGTGCGCTGGGGTTTGAAGATCACGGCCGATGACGAGCTGGTCAAGGACTGCGTGACGCAGCTGTTCTTTCAGCTGTGGGACAAGCGTCATCGACTGAACCCGGTAGACAATGTCAGGGCCTATCTTTTTACTTCCCTCCGAAGGATGCTTATCGAACAGCTGGGGCGTTATTCGAAGGTAGATGCCGCCATTACGCAGCTGGCGGATGAGGAGGTGCTGAATGAGCTCTCCTATGAGGAGATCATCGTCGGGGTGCAGCGCGACGAGGAGCTGCGGCAAAAACTGCATCGGGCGCTGCAGCAGCTGTCGCCCAGGCAGATAGAGCTGATCCGGCTCGTGTTCTTCGAGGGGCTCACTTATGAGGAGGTTGCAGCGCGTACGTCACAGAGCATAAAAACCGCTTACAATACCATCTACAACGCCATGCAGGTCCTGCGCAGATTGTTGAAATAGAGGAGAAGAGTGGTCGGCCGAAAAAAAATCTATTATTTTTTTGGGAAATTTTTCAGGGTTGGCCCTCAGTATATAAAAGGGCCTCTCTGATGGATAAAAGCAGCTATACGGCGGAAGACTTCGTATGCGATGAATCATTTCGCAATTATTGCCTGGGCAGTGACGAGACTGCGGTGCAGTTCTGGAAGACCTGGATACAGGACCACCCCGGGAAAGCCGAAGAGGTCAGCGAGGCGCAGCGGCTGTTCTCCATCCTCAATGCCCGTCAGGGCAATGTGCAGGAGCAGTTGGACCAGCTGAAGGATGGGATACTGCGGTTCGATATGCTGAAAGCGACTATTGGCGAAGCAGGAGAGGACCGGAGCGAGAGAAGAAGAGAACGCGCCGGTGGAGAGGTAGATCCGAATGATGGAAGAGTGGATCGCGGGGATAAAAGAGCGAAATGGGAGGTCGGATGGAGATATGGGATGGGCATTGCTGCTGCGCTGCTTGTGGTCGCTGCAGCGGTCTGGCTGCTGGTCCCTGTCAAACAAACTCCTCCCGACCGGCGGACAGCCTATGAGATCAGGTCGGGTGTCGAGCCGAGAAAGACCGTCGTTCTTCCCGATGGCAGCGTCGTGACCCTGCACAGCAACACCACGCTAAGGCTGGCCGAAGGGTTTGGCCGTTCGGGGCGTGAGCTGACGTTGTCGGGGGAGGCGCTTTTCGACATTGCGCATGGCGGAGACCATCCATTCATCGTCCACACGTCTACCATCGACGTGGAAGTTCTGGGCACTCTTTTTAACCTCAATGCCTATCCGCAAATGGGCTATACCGAGGCTTCGCTGTTCAGGGGAAAGATAGCCGTGTCGTTAAAGGATCATCCGGAAAAAAAGATGGTATTGACCCCGAGTCAGAAGTCGGTGGTCTTCAACCGCGGGAATATCGTCTCTCCCGACGTCGTCGCCGACAGTGTCCTGAAAAAAGTCTCTTTGTCTGTGGACCCCGTAGATCATAAAGCAAAGGAGATCGCCTGGGTGCGCAACCGAATCCGGATAGAGGACGAACCCCTGGCATCGATAGCGGCCAGGTTGCAAGGGTGGTACGGCATTCCCATTGTCTTTACGGATAACGAAGTAAAAACATACCGCTATTCCGGTACGTTCGAAAGCGAGACGGTTGTGAAAGCGCTGGAAGCCCTGCAGCTCTCCTATCCGTTCAATTTCAGAGTAGAAAGGGATACGATCATCATTGGGAAATGATGGAATCGGGAAAACAATTTCCGGGTAGAGAGGGACACGATCGTCATTGGGAAATGATGGAATTGGTGGAAAACTACTGTTATGAGAAAAATACAAGTCAGCCTGTTCCTGGTGCTGGTTGTTTGCATGGAGCTGCATGCTTCGGGATTCGGGCAGGTGCGGATCAATCTGCAGCTGCAGGAGATCAGCCTCAAACGCCTGCTTGACGAGGTCGAAAAGCAAACTTCCTATCGTTTTGTCTACCACACGGGCACGCTTCCTGAGGACAAAAAAGTATCCATTCATGTGACCAATGCGAGCCTGGATGAAGTGATGTCCAGGGCGCTGGCGGGGTTGTCGCTGACCTACTCTTTAAAAGAAGACAACCTTGTGGTCATTTATGCAGCGGCCAGAAAAGCTACGGCAGACAAGATCATCCGGGGGCAGGTGACTGGTCCCGATAAGAGCCCTTTGGCCGGGGTTTCGGTGAAGGTGACGGGTGCCGCTGCCGGTACGAGCACGGACGCCTCCGGGGGGTTTAGTCTTTCGGTCCCCGACAGCGCGTCGACGCTGGAATTCTCGATGACGGGCTATGTCCCGCAGACGATTTATATAGGGCAGCGTCTTGTCTTCAATGTTGGGATGGAACTATCCATCCGGAATCTGGGAGAGGTCATCGTCACGGGATATACGGGATATACCCGGAACAAGTCGGCGTCGGCGGTCTCCACGGTGTCTGCCGATAAGATCAATGAAGTTCCCTATGCGTCTTTTGAGCAGGCGTTGCAGGGGCGTGTGCCGGGGCTTTCGATATCGGCGATATCCGGTCAGCCCGGCACCAGCGCAAACGTGATCCTGAGGGGGATGGGCACCATTACCGGCAACACGAAAGTTCTGTATGTCATGGATGGAGTACCTATCGAATCCAATGAGTTTCAGGCCATCAATGCCGCGGATATCGAATCTGTCACGGTATTGAAGGATGCGTCGGCCAAGGCACTTTACGGAAGCCGGGGATCGAACGGGGTGATCGTGATCACCACAAAAAAGGGGAGGACGGGCAGGGTAGTCGTGAATTATACCTCGCAGTATGGCTTGTCGACCCTAACCTCCGCCAAATTCAGGATGATGAACACGGCTGAGCGCAAACAGTTTGAAGAGGGCATCGGCGTGGCGACAGGGCTTACTGCGGGCCCATTCTGGACCTATTCCAGGCTGAATCCTGTCTATGCAACCAAGACGCCGGCCGAGCAGGCGCAGGCCGACCATATCGTCGACAGTCTCAGCCATGTGAATACCAACTGGCGGGATATCTTTCTGCGTCACGGCAAATTTACGGAGCAGCAGATCAGCGCCAGCGGAGGCAACGAGAACATCCGGTTCTATTCTTCGTTGAACTATTTCGATCAGCAGGGGATTGCCCGGACGTCGGGTATGAAACGGTATACGCTGAGGAACAATATCGATTTTACGGCGGGCAGGTTAACGGCCGATCTCAATCTGACCCTGGGGTATTCCCAGTCCAGTCTGCTACAGAGGGAAAGCTCGAGCAGCGGGCTGCGGAATCCCCTTGCGGCGGTATACTATGCTGAACCCTATGAGTATCCTTATTTCCCCGACGGCAAGCTGGTTACTTCCGGAGACAAGGCGCAGTATCACTATCTCGATCAGCGTGAGGGCAGTGACAACCTGGATATGATGCTGAACTCTTCCAACAGGGAAAACCAGCTCAAGACCGTACTGGGCACTTCGTTGAGCTACCGGCTGGCCAGGGGACTGGTGGCCAGGACCAGGCTGGGCATCGACCTCAGTCACCGGGAGGACGAGAGCTGGATCAATCCCGACTCTCATGCCGGCCGGCAAGTCTCTGTCGGTGCGCAGGGAAGTCTGCAGGAAGGATTTATCCAGCACTATTCCCTGGTATCGACGTCGGGTCTTACCTACAACAACAGCTTTAACAACGTCCACGACCTGGAGGTTTCGGGGCTTTTCGAGTTCCTGCGCAATACCTACCGGTCATTCGGCTATACGGGGTATGGTCTGGACGCCAGGCTGCCGCAGACACCAGCGGGGATCGGATCGCCGAGCAATTTTACGCCTGCGCTAACGGGGATGCGCACTCAGAATGCCACTGCTTCCTATATTGCGCTGGCCCGGTATACTTACAACAATAAATATACGCTCAATGGAAGCTTCCGGTATGACGGGAGCTCAAGCGTTCCCTCCCGGGCGCGCTGGCATGGATTTTATTCTGCGGGATTCAGCTGGGAGGCCAAGCGGGAACGTTTCCTGGAAAATGTCAGCGTCATCTCCAACCTGCGGGTGCGGACGAGCTATGGTACCACTGCCAGTCCTTTTGCCAACGATTTCGCGTATGTCACGACGTTTAGCCGGACTTCCTATGGCGGCAATCCGGGCATCATTCCGTATACGCCCGGTAATCCAGACTATGACTGGGAATATGCCAAAGAGTTCAATGCGGGTCTGGACCTGGGGCTGCTGAAGAGCAACCGGATCCGGCTGACGGCCGAGCTGTACAACCGGCTTACCTATAACCTCTTTTTTCCGCGGGTGGTATCGGCGACTGCCGGCATCATTGCCAACAATGTCCAGGACGAGAACACCATACCGCTGAGCTCCGGCAAGATGCAGAACCGTGGCGTTGAGATCGATCTGCAGGGAGACGTGATCAAGACGAAGGATCTTACCTGGACGGTAGGCGCCAATATGGCTTACAACAAGAACAAAGTGCTTTCCCTCGGCGGTTATGACGAGTTCCAGTATGGGTATACCGGCATCATCCGGGTCGGTCTCCCTTTCGGCGCGCAGTATGCGCCCAAATGGGCCGGCGTAGACCCGGCAAACGGCAATCCGCTGTATTATGACAGGAGCGGGCATATCACCACCAGCTACAATGAAGACACCATGAGCGTTGCCAAATTTGGCACGTATATCCCGGCGATCACGGGCGGGTTCAGCACCAGCCTATTTTATAAGGGCTTTTCGCTGGCTGCGCTTTTCAGTTGGAACGCCAAAGTCACCCGCTACAACAACGAAGACTACTACAACGAGAATCCCAGTTTTATTACCAGCAACCAGTCCACGAGAATGCTGTACAACCGGTGGATGAAACCGGGGGATCACGCCATTCTGCCACGGATAAACGCAAAAAGGAACTTTTCTTCGAGGGACTTTCAGGACGCTTCTTACGTGAGGCTGAGGAATGTCAGGGTGGGGTATGATCTGGGAAGTCTGCTGGGGGATAAAAAAAATATCAGCGGTGCGCGGGTCTTCGTGCAGGCTGAGAACCTTTTCACCTGGACCAAATGGCGGGGGTTCGACCCTGAGAACGGGAATGAATACAATGTATTCGCTTATCCTACCCCGAGGACCTATACCATGGGCTTAAACGTTAACTTTTAACTCTACCGGCATGTCAACAAAATTCTTACAGATAACGAGAATTGGCGCCGCCATCGCAGTGACGATCGCCTTTTTTGCCTCCTGCTCCAAACAGATCGATCTGACGCCGACCGACAGCATAGACCCTACAAAGGCTTTCCGGACGGTGGATGACCTGAACCAGGGTCTGCTAGGGGCCTATGCCGCGCTGAGCTACCGGTCGAGCATTTATTTTACTTCTCTTGTCACCGACGAATGTATGCTTCCTTCTGAAAACAGCAGCGGTTCGGGTTTTGCTACGCACCGCTGGCAGTACGATGGTAGTATGGAGCACGACGCCTGGCCCGGCAACTATGTCGCGATCGATCGTGTCAACCGGGTACTGGCCGCGATGGACGTTGTGGAAGTCAAGCCCGGCGAGGAGGCTTTGAAAAGCCAATACAAGGGAGAGCTGCTGGCACTGCGGGCCTATTGTCATTTTGAGCTGATCCGGAATTTTGCCGAGAAGTACGAGCCTGGCGCCATGGGAGTTCCTTTTATGGAAAAGTCGGAGGTCGGCAGTCCCGCGCGTCTTTCTTTTGGCGAAACGATGGCAAAGATCGACAATGACCTTATGGCGGCCAAGGGGCTGATCCCCGATGGAGCTGCCGACCGCACGCGCATTACGAAGATTGCGGTATCGGCAATGCAGGCGCGTGTTGCTCTTTATGAGAAGAACTGGGATAATGCTGTCAACTATGCGACGGAGGCTATCAATGCGCTGCCGTTGGCAGATCGGACGAACTTTCCGAAGATATGGAAGGATAAGACGGAAGATGAGGTCTTCTGGAAGCTGAAAAGAGTTGCGGGCGATGAAACGCTTGGCGATGTGTATACGCAGCCTGGTTATCTTCAAAATCCCGGCGTCAAGATCAATTATGCCGCTTCATACAAGCTGACCAATCTGTTCGACCGGGCTAACGATATCCGTTTTTCCTCCTATATCACCATCGACGCCGGCCGGCTGGCGAGCGGGGCTGTTCCCAATGTGGTCGTCAAATATATGAGCGACAATGCTTCTACCAGCAACCTGGTCGATATAAAGCTGTACCGAACGGGAGAGATGTACCTTATCCGCAGCGAGGCCTATGCAGAGAAAAATGATCTTATCTCTGCCGCGGCGGATCTGAATGCGCTGAGAAGGGCCAGGATCAACGGGTATACGGATGCGACATTTTCCGATAAACAGTCGCTGATCGATGCGCTGATGAACGAGCGCTTCAAGGAACTGGCTTTTGAAGGGCATCGGCATTTCGATCTGCGACGGCGAAACCTGCCCATTTCCCGGAATCCGGAAGATGCGGTCAATGCCCTGGGGGCTGTGCTGCTGAATCCGACGGATGCGCAGTATGTGTTTCCGATCCCGAATACGGAACTGAAGGCAAATAAGAACATGAAACAAAACGACGGATATTGATGAGAACACTATTTTATTGTCTGGCGCTGACCTGTTGTTGCGGTGGTGGGCTGAGGGCGCAGCGGATTGTTCCCGGACGGGTGGCTTGTATCGGATTTACGGGAGACACGACGGATGTTGTCACTCCTACGCGCGGCGGGGTCGCGCTGATCGGGGGTGGAGGGGATGTTCCGGGCGCTTTCAAATGGATGATCGAGCGCAGCGGTGGCGGCAATGTCGTGGTTTTGCGGGCCAGCGGCGACTATCTTTACAATAAGACGATCGATAGTCTGGGTAAAGTGCATTCGGTGGAGACGCTGCTTATCGACTCGAGGGCGATGGCGGACAGGCCGGAGGTGGCTCGCGTGATCCGGAATGCGGAGATGCTTTTTATCGTGGGCGGCGATCAGTCCAACTACATGAATTTTTGGAGGAAGACAAGGACCAGCGAAGCGATCAATTATTTGCTGAACGTGAAAAAGGTCCCGGTGGGGGGGACCAGCGCAGGGTGCGCCGTGCTAACGGGAATATATTATAGCGGGGAGGGCGGTAGCGCCAGTTCGGACATATTGAAAAACCCATATGACAGCATCGTGAAGCTGTACAACAATGATTTCCTGGAACCGCCCTATCTGAGGAATGTGCTCAGTGATATGCATTTCCTGACCCGGCGTCGTCAGGGAAGGCATGTGACATTTCTCAGCAGGATCATTAGCGACTGGAAGGTATTCCCAAAGGGAATTGCGATGGATGAACGAACGGCTGTGTGCATCGATGAGAAGGGACAGGCCACTGTATTTGGCGAAAGCAGGGCCTATTTTCTTGTGACGGATGCGGCGCGGGCACCCGAGCGGTGTCAGCCCGGACGGCCGCTGGAATGGAATGTCGGCGGAAAGGCGATAAGGGTGTATGAGATCGCCGGCTCGGAATCGGGCAATGGAAGTTTTTCGGTCGCTGATTTTTCTGCCGGCAAGGCCAGGGGCGGACGGTGGTGGTGGTGGTCGGTGGTTGACGGTGAACTGCGGCAGCAGCAGGAAGAAAAATATGTGCTGGTGATCCATGGGGGCGCGGGCACTATTCTGAAGAAGAATATGACCCCTGAGAAAGAGGCTGCCTACCGGGCGGGTCTGCAAAAGGCGCTGGAAACCGGATATGCTGTTCTCCGGAAGGGAGGGGCCAGCATCGATGCCGTGGAGGCTACGGTTAGAGAACTTGAAGACGACAGCCTTTTCAATGCCGGGAGGGGAGCGGTATTTACGCATGACGGGATCAACGAGCTGGACGCGGCGATCATGAATGGGAAGAGCCTTGCTGCGGGCGCTGTGGCTGGTGTAAGGAATATCCGTAATCCGATAACCGCCGCGAGGGCGGTGATGGAGAAGTCGGAGCATGTATTGCTGACGGGACGTGGGGCCGAGCAATTCGCGAAGGATGCGGGTGTAGAGTTGACAGATGCCTCGTGGTTCCGCACGCAGCAGCGCTGGAACGAGCTGCAGGAAGCATTGCATGATGACTCGGTCAAAGCGGCGGCCGGGCATGTTTATCTGCCGGACGGGAAACTGGGGATCATCAACCGGGACTATAAATTTGGTACAGTGGGGTGTGTGGCGCTGGACAAGGAAGGCAACCTTGCGGCGGGCACGTCTACTGGTGGCATGACTGACAAGAAGTACGGGCGGGTGGGCGACTCGCCTTTGATCGGTGCGGGAACTTACGCCAATAATCAGACGGTGGCTATCTCCTGCACGGGGTGGGGAGAATTCTATATCCGCAATGTCGTGGCCTATGATCTGTCTGCGCTGGTGGAATATAAGGGGCTCACGGTCACAGAGGCTGGAGACAGGGTGATCCGGAAGGTGGGCAGGCTGGGCGGAGATGGCGGGCTGATAGCGCTGGACAAGGATGGAAATATGGCGATGCCGTTCAATACGGAGGGAATGTATCGGGGTTGCGTCACCAGGGAGGGGAAGATCGAGGTGGAGATTTACAAATGATGGGTTGATCTTATCGCTGACGGGTGTATCTTTCCGCGTAAATTTTCGCGGGTACCGGGAGAGGAAGCGGGGCGCCTTCTAAAAGGCTTCTTTGTTGGGGGGCACCGTATAGAACTGCTTCAGGTGCATAAAGGCTCTATTGAGTCGTTCCCCGATGTCGGTTTCCGCTTCCAATTTAAACTCGATTGCAAATTTAGCTGTGACCGACGTCTTTTCGGGGGTTGGGGGCAGTGAATCGTAGACGATAATAGACCATCTTTTTGTTATAAATGTGATCTGATCAAGCCCGTTCTGCATCTCCTCCATCTCGGCAACGGGTACCATTGCGATCTTGTCGGTGTAGGAGGTTTCATATTTGTCGGTATATTTTTCCTGGTAACGGATGACAAGATAATAGTCATTAAAGGAGTATCTGAAATTTGTATTATACTTTGACCAACCGGAGGACGTTATTCCTCCTCCAAGATAGGTTGCAGGGGATGATGATGAGTAGGTCTCCCTGCTGTACCTGCCCAGCTTGTCCAGTATCCAGCTGGTCGTAGCTTCTTTGGATTGGCCGCGATCGGCTGTTGCATTTGAACCGGCGGACGTGCCGGTGTCTTGCATCGGTGCCGGATGGGCGGCTTCAGTTGCCTTATTCTGGTGATGCGCTGTTGCAACCAGGGTGTCGGCCATGGTGCTGTCGGCGGTGGCTGGCGGGGTAGCTGCTGTTTCGGGAGGGTCGGGTCGAACGCCGGCCGCAGTGCGGGGAATTGATCTTAAATAGAATAACAGTGCGAGCAATGCAGTCAGTCCCAGGGTTATCCAAAGTCCAATATAATATGTTTGCGGCTGGTCGGTACCTTCTTCGGCGCCGGGGGCCGGCTCTTCCTGGTAGGTGCTGCTGGCGGACGGGCCGGTCAAAAGGCTGTCATAGCTGGTTCTTGCCGCGTCGTCCATGAGGGTCTCGTATGCCTCCTTGATGTCTTTGAAGCGGTCTTCGAAAAATTTGTCGCCGTCGTTCTTATCCGGATGGAATTTCTGGCTAAGCTTTCTGTAAGCGGTTTTGATCTCTTCCTTTGTCGAAGTCCTTTCAATTCCTAAAATGTAGTAATAGTCTTTCATTTGGGTCATCGATGCTTTGGCGGTCGGGGTTGGCGACAAAATAAAAATAATTGTTACGAGTTCATATCAAAATTCTCACAGAATCTATCCCAAAGGGCATATTTCGTTGGTGGCTGGCTCCTGGTCCGAGGTCAAAGTATATGCTAATTTGGTATCTTACCGCCAAAATTTAAGCATGTCTGATCTTAAGATGGAAGCTGCCAAAGCGGCGGTAAAGCTGATGAAGCCCGGGATGGTAGTTGGGCTGGGGGCCGGGACGACCATGGCGCATATGGTGAACCTGTTGAAAGGGGATGCTGCGTTGTTCGGGTCGCTGAAGCTGGTCACGTCGTCTTTTTCGACCAGGAGGCTATTGCTTTCGGAAGGGTTTGTGGTGCTGGAGGCGGGGTGGTTGACGCAGGTGGATATGTATTTTGACGGATGCGACCAGTTCGACTGGAGGCTGACGGCGTTGAAGAGCGGGGGCGGGGTCTTTGTTTCGGAGAAGGTGCTGGCTGCGATGGCGGGTGAGTTCGTGCTGGTGGGGGATATATCCAAGAAGGTGGACCGGCTGGATGGGCGATATCCGCTGGTCGTGGAAATATTGCCGGAGGCGTTGGGGTATGTGTCGGACAGGCTTAAGAAATCTTTTAGTCCGGTGCGGTCGGAACTGCGGATGGGGGCGCCGGGCAAGGATGGGGCGACGGTGACGGAGCGGGGGAACTATCTGATCGATAGCTGGTTCAGCGCGTTCCCGGAACCGGCGATGCTGAATGACCGGGTGACGGGCATTCCGGGAATACTCGAGCATTCTTTATTTTTTAACATGGCGCACAGGGCGGTAGTGGCGGGTCCTGATGGTGTCGAAATAATTGGAAGACCATGAAGACTGTGCTTGTGCTTGGCGCCAATTCGGACGTGGCCAAGGAGGCTGTTGCGCTTTATGTCGCGAAGGGCTATCGGGTGATCGCCGCGTCGCGGAGTGTGAAGGAGCTGGGGGAATTTGTGCGGTCCCGCGGATTGATGGGGGTGGACGGGGAGGCAGGGAAGACCGGGGAGGCAGGGGTATCCGGGAGGAGCGGGGTGGCAGGGGTATCCGGGAGGGTCGGGAATTCCGGGGTGGGAGGGGTCAGGGTGGAGTATTTTGACGCGGTGGATTTTGGGAGTCACCGGGCTTTTTATGAGGGGTTGGGTGAGAAGCCGAATATTGTCGTGTATACGGCGGGGTTCCAGGTGACGAATGAGGAGGCGCTGGTCTCCTGGGAGGGGAGTTACCGGATGATGAACGTGCTTTATGCCGGAGCGGTATCGATACTGAATATCATCGCGATGGACGAAAGCAATACGGGGCTGGAGCGGATAGTGGGGCTGTCTTCGTTGTCGGGTGTGCGTGGGCGAAAGAGCAATTTTATATATGGCAGCACCAAGGCGGCGTTTACGACCTATCTTGCCGGATTGCGGCAGTATCTTGACGGGCGAGGGGTGGTGGTGAATGCGATCGTGTCGGGGTATATAAAGAGTAAATTGACGGCGGGACTTGAGCTGCCTGAGAGCCTGGTGATGACGCCGGCGTATGTTGCGCGGCATGTGGTGGAGGCCCCGCGGCGGTTTGTGGTCGTGCCGGGGTGGAAGTGGAAGATCATTTATTGGGTGTTGAAGCTGTTGTCGGAAGGGTTGGTGGCGAGGCTGCCGTAAGAGGTGTGGCGGGACGATGGATCAAAAAAAATTGGGACATGAAATATTTGGTTTTGTTGGTTCTTTTTCCGATGGTGGCTTGCTGGAATTCCAATCGTGCCGGTGGCATGGATCTGCCGGGGGACAGCTCGTATATGCGAACGGGTTTTTATTTTCTTTCAGAAGGGAAGGGTGGAGTGAGAATGAGCAAGGGGGATGAATATGTGTATCTGGCGAAGCGTCCGTTCGCGTCCGTGGACAACGTCAGTCAGGTTGATATTGACAGCACTGGCGGGGTGCCTGCTTTGTGTATTAAATTCGATCCAAAGGGAACGATGGATATACAGGACGGGACGGGTAATACGAGGCACCCTAAGCTGGCTGTGGTCATTGCAAATAAATTGTTATACGTGGTGGAGAATAGCGCGAAGATCACGACGGGGGTTATGTGTGTGGTGGTTAGTGACTATTCCAAGGGAGAGATAGAAGAGATGAAGAGGGATATTGAAATGAAGAGGTAAAAGCCGGAGGAAATTGCCTATTTTGACATCCTATGCGAATACGCCTATCTGTTGCTTTTGTATTACTTCTATTGTTTTCCGGTATCAGGGCCTAACGGCAGGTCCGGGATTATTTCAAATATTTTGATGCCCAGTGGCGGCCTGCAAAGGAAAAACATGCTATTTATCTTTTACGTGTACGGGAAAAGGACAGTTGTTGGGAATATGACTACTATAATATATACGGCCCTCTGATCAGGGTAGAGACCTATGCCGATGAGAAGGCGACCATACGTCATGGCCTTTTTGCCTGGTATAGGGAGAGTGGTGAGCTCGATTCGAGCGGCTATTATGACCATGGCATTCGTGATAGGGACTGGGCTTTTGCGGGGAGGAAGGAATACGTGTATTATGGCAAGGGTAAATTATTGAATAAAGACGAGGTCTTGATGAGGTCAAGACCCGAGGGGGTCACCGATCCAGCAGGTTTTTTTTCCAGGGAGACGCCGGAATCTTATTTTCCGGGTGGGGACGAGGCCTGGTTAAAGTACCGAAATTCCAATCTGAAGTATCCTGAAAGGGCTATCAATAACCTGGTGAAGGGAACAGTAGAGATAAAGTTCCAGGTAGGACCAACAGGGAAAATACGTGACATTGTGGTTGACAAATCGGTAGAGATGTCTTTGGACGACGAGGGAGGTCGTGTCATCGAAATTCTCCGGACTGGGTACCTGCTATCTATGGGCCCAAGACGGTAAGGTCGTTCAAGCGGGTTCCATTTTCGTTTGTGCTGCAAATCCAATAAAGAAAGGGGATATTAGTGAACGGCTTGACTGTTGGTGGATTGGCTGGAGGTGGCGGTGAGCCTGCCGGAGCGTTTGCCGACGATGAGGATGAGGAGGGCGGCGAGGGAGGTGCCGGCCATGATGGCGATCATGGGGGTGGCGGTGGTGCTGCTGAAGGCGCCGATGCCCATGGAGGCGATGGCTCCGATGCCCATCTGGAGGGCGCCGAGGAGGGCGGAGGCAGTGCCGGCATTTTTGGAGAAGGGGGCGAGGCAGAGGGCGGCGGCGTTTGGGTTGGTGAAGCCAAGACAGCCGAGGAAAAGGAAGATGAAGAGGATGGTCTGCGGCAGGCCGTACCAGCCGGCGATGTTGCCGGCGAGGAAGAGGGCGGCGACGAGGACCTGACCGGTGAGTGCGACCCAGATGATCTGTTCGCTGCTGTATTTTTTCAGGAAGAGGCTATTGAACTGGCTGAGGCCGATGAAGGCGACGGAGAGGAAGGCGAATATCCAGCCATAGGTCTTTTTGTCGACGTGGAAGATGTTCATGAAGACGATGGGGGAGCCGGAAACGTAGGCGAGGAGGCCGGCGAAGGCGAGGGACTGGACGAAGACGAAGACGAGGAACTGGGGTTCGCGGAATACGGAGATAAAATTCCGTATGATGGGGCGTGGCTGGAGGGAGAAATTTTTGTCGGGTGCGTAGCTCTCGGGCAGGAGGAAGATGGTGAGGGCTGTGATGAGGGTGCCCAGGACCGTGAGGACGAGGAAGATGGTGCGCCAGCCGAAGTTGACGGCGATATAGCCGCCTGCGGTGGGGGCGATCATGGGGGATGCGCCGAGGACGAGCAGGAGGAGGGAAAAGACTTTGGCGCTTTCTTTTGGGCCGAAGAGGTCACGGACCATGGCCATGGCGGCTACCTGTGCGGCGCAGCTGCCTACGGCCTGTATGAATCGGAGGATGATCAGGGTATTGATATCCCGGACCTGCATACAGATGATGGTGGAGATGATATATAGAGCGAGGCCGGCGTAGAGCGGGCGTTTGCGGCCGTATCGGTCGAGGAGCGGACCGTAGAGCAGCTGTCCGAGCGAGATGCCGACGAAATAGCTGGAGAGGGAGAGGGCGACGGTGGAGACGGATGTATGGAGGCTGTGGGCGATGTCTTCGAACCCCGGGAGGTACATGTCGATCGAGAAGGGGCCGAGCGCAGTGAGTGAGCCGAGTACGAAAATATACTTGAAATAGGTCTTTTTGGTCATCATATATGGAGTGGCGAAATTACGATGTTCGTACCTTTGGGTAAAACAAATAACAATGAGTCTTGCAGATAAGTTGTTCAACATGAAAAATGAAAAGGCCGCCGCCAATCTGAAGGCGGGGCAGGAATTCCTGGAAGCGAACAAGGCCAAGCCGGGCGTGGTTGCGCTGCCGAGCGGTCTTCAGTATGAGGTCATTGCAGAGGGTAGTGGGGTCAAGCCGCTGGCCACCAATAAAGTGACCTGTCATTATCATGGCACGCTGATCGACGGAACGGTGTTTGACAGCAGCGTCCGTCGCGGCCAGCCGGCTACGTTCCCGCTGAATGCGGTGATCAAGGGATGGACGGAAGGGTTGCAGCTGATGCCTACCGGGAGTAAATGGCGGTTCTTTATCCCGCCGCATCTTGGGTATGGCGACAGGCAGGTAGGCGGCCAGATCGGCCCCAACAGCACGCTGATATTCGAGGTAGAGCTGCTCGGAGTAAGCTAGTCTCCCGGTACGAACTAGGCTTCCATGACGTCGTAGACGATGACTTTTTCCCAGAGGTGTCCGTAGTTCTTGATAAATTCCAGGTGGATGGGGTGTGACTGATAGGTCGCCTGTCCCTGGAGGTCGTCGAAGAACATGAGCTCGGAAACGCCCCAGCTGTTGTCTACGACGTCTCTTTTTTCGGTGCTGGCGACCACGCCGACGTGCAGCTCTTTTACTGTTGGTATATTCCTGAGGGTCTTTACGCCTTCGACGAGCTTGTCGCGGTCTTCTTTTGAGGCTGGGTTCTTTAGCCAGAAGAAGACGTGGTGGACGAGAGGAGGACGTTGTGTGCCGGTTGTGTTACTATTGGTCATATCGGACTGGGAGATCGATTTGTCGACTGTTTTTGCTGAGGCTACAGAACCCACCGCGAGGGTGGCAACCGCGCCAAGAAATTTTCTGCGATTGGATGGTGTCATGTGGGTTAAAGATAGGAAGTTTTAGTCAATGCTGACTTTTTATGGTTTGGAGGATGAAGGGGATGCCGTCGTGGAAGAAGTCGTGGAGTCCCTCCTGGTCGAAGGAGCTTTTCAGTCTTTGTACGGAAGGGGAAGAGATCTGCCAGCCGAGGGGCAGCACGGGCTCATATAGCCGACCGTCGTTGTATTCTATACAGCCGCCGGTGATCCATACGGAACAGTATGTCGAATGGAGGCCGTCGAAGGCGGGGTTGGCGGTATACCGCATCTGGAGGGCCCGGTCGGCCTCGACGGCGTTGCCGGATATGCCGCTGTTGATGATGCCGACGAGGGGGCTGATGGGTTCCCAGCGGTTGGAGACCAGTTTACGGGGGTCGCGGACGAAGTTGGGATTATTCGTGATCGATACAAAATAAAAGCGCAGCTTTTTCATCAGGCTGTCCAGTCCGGAGCCGGGGTTTGTCTTCGCCTCGCGTTCAATTTCTTTATTCAGCCTTAGGAATACGTCCTCTGAGGTGGAAGCGCCGGAGTTGTCTTTTCCGCCGCCGTCCATGAAATGGTAGCCGGGTCCCATCTTACCTGAAGGGCTGATGAAGGGGAAGCGGGCGCTGAGAAAGGCGCCGGTCATCAGGGAAATGGTCCGGGCGGGCCGGTCGCCGTGGTGTGCGTTGATCGAGTCGAGCCTCGATCGGATGAAGATGGCGCCGGGGAAGTCGGCCGGGCTGAGGGTGACGGGCGCACAAATGCCTTTCTGTCCGTCGTCGACGTTGAGGGTGTTGGAGAACAGGAGCGGAACTTCGTAACGGGAGGGATTAGCCGTGGATGTATCCCACAGGGCGTCGAAGGGGATGGTGAGGTCCAGTCCCAGGGAAGTTCTCCCGAACCCTTCCCATATGTTGGCCTGTATCGCCGCCCGGTCACGCCAGGTGTGCTGGCCTGTTATAGAAGCCCAGACGTCCCTTCCAAACATGGCGCCGAGGGTTGGGGTTAAGAAGTCGTGGCTATAGAAGTCTGTGAACCGGTCGAGCGAGTAGCCGGCGCTATCGAGGTGCCGGGCGCGCCAGGCGCACTGGACGGCCGAGCCGATGGTGCCTCCCGAGGCGCCGGAGAAAGAAAAGACATAGTGCTCAAATCCCTTGCTTCGGTGTGCGATGAGGACCGAGTCCAGGTAGGTGATGGTCAGGTTGGTAAACGTTGCCGCTTTTATGCCTCCGCCGTAGCTGTTGACGAGGAATACGGGGTAGGTGGAAGAAGCGTTGATCTCGTCCTTACGGTGCAGCAGCCATTGCCGGAAGTAGTCAGGCAGGGCGGGCGTACTGCTGGTCGAAGTGGCGTCCATGGTCCTTACCGAGTGGTAGTCGTTATTAACGGAGACCGAGACGATGACGGCGGTAGCGATAAAGAAGAGGACGAAGTTCGTCTTTCGCAGGCGGCTGAACCGGATCAGCAGGGTGAGGACGAGAATATAGAGGATTATCCCCGAGAGCAGGACGGGCAGGCTGAGGTAGTTGCAGTCCAGTGCGAGGATGGCCTGGGGGAAGAGGTTGAAGAGGATAAAGCCGATGGCCAGGGCTGTTGCCAGGCCGATGATGGGGGCTCCGATATGGCTGCCGGCGATGCCTTCTTTAAATATACAGGTCCTTACGCTGACGAATACCAGAAAGGCGAAGGCCAGCAAGACGAGGTGCCAGAAGAGGTAGATCAGCGACTGGGGGGTATTGCTGGACTTTTCGATGATCGAGAGGCGGATAATGGTGGGTATACCGAAGCTCAGCAGGAAGAGGGCAAGGAATGCCAGGTTCCTGCTTTTTTTGGTACCCAGCCGTTGTTGAAGCCGGAGGTAGGCTGTTTCGACGACGTTGTGCTTGATGAGGGCGAAGAAGATACCCAGAAGACCGATCAGCCAGAGCAGGGACGGGAAGAAGTCCATCCAGGAGGGGATGCGGATCACCTGGAGGGCGTTGAGGATGGCGACTGCGGGGACGATGATGGTGGCGACGCCGAGGAAGCGGGAGGCTTTTTTTTCCTGTCGTTCTTCGTCGGCTGCGGAGATGGGCAGCTCTTTCAGCGGGAATACGGGGCGGAGCGCTTTGTTCTCAAAGAACAGCTTGGCCAGCCACCAGTTGAGGAAGGCGGCGATGGTCACCACGGCCATGAAGAGCAGGACGCCTTCGTCGGAGGAGTTGATATTGATCAGGAGGTCCTGTCCCTGGTCCATGAACCAGATGGGGAGTGTGAAGAAGGCCAGCCCGATCAGGAGGACGCGGTAGCGGAACAGCTGGAAAGTCTTGTTGGCGATATAGTCGGACAGGCTGCGCAGGCCGTCGTCCCGGAAGATCAGTGTGAGGGGGATATACAGGAAAAGCAGGGCGCCCAGGAGGATGAATTTGCCCCAGGCCGCGAGGTGGGTGATAAAGGCGGTGGTCCCGGTTGCTTTGGAGGTTTGGTTGATGCCGTCGTTGATAAAGCTGAGCAGGCCGGTGTTCTCCAGGCAATCTAGGAAGGCTGCGAGGAATAGAATGCCGATCAGGAGGCGGGTAAACCGGTGAGCGCCGGGGGTATTGGTCTTGCTGGTGGTTGCGATACGGGATTGGAGGGCTGTGATGATGACGAGGCCAAGGCCGGAATAGAAGAGGATGAAGACAAAATCCACGCAGACGTCGAAGCGGGCCTTGTGGAGGCGCTGGATGGGCTGTGGTCTTGGCTGACAGAGCGTAATGGAGGTGCGGTCGAGCGTATCGCTCTTCCAGGACTGGATAATGGCGGTGTCGGCTGTATAGGTGGAGGCCAGTTCGAGGGAGATGATGCCGGCGGGGGCGGTGTCGTTCTGGAGATAGGATCTGTCTTTGAGCTTGATAAAGACGACGATGAGAGCCGCTACCAGCAAGGGCCAGAACAGGAAATGGAAATTACGCATGCGTGAATATGGGGAGTTTTCCGGATTTAAGCAATACTACTTTCAGGGAAGTTTGATAAGTTTCAATGGAAGGAGGGTGGTGGGGTAAACCAAATTATCAAATGATTGTTGCTGGGACATGGCATTATTTCCCGTTTTTGGCAGGAATCCGACAGGCGAGCGGCTGGAGCGTATTCTAGGGTCTCCTAATTACCGTGACGGTGTATTTCAGAATCCGGAACCGACGACCATCGGACTGGAGGGCGCGCCTTTTTTCAAGGTATTGTGGGATGTTATGCGAAAGCCGGCTAATACCAGGCCGGGGAAGCCGATGCCGTCGGTACGGACCGATCTGAAGGCGTTGCCTGACGATCGGGTATCCATTGTATGGTTCGGGCATTCGTCGTATCTATTGAAGATATACGGGACGACGATACTGGTTGATCCGGTGTTCAGCCGGCATGCGGCGCCGTTCGCCGGTTTTGCGAAGGCTTTCCCGGGGACGGATGTCTATGATACGGACAAGCTGCCCGATACGATCGACATTTTATTGCTGACGCATGATCATTTTGATCATTTAGATTACAGTACCGTTCTGCGACTGAAGGACAGGGTAGGGCATATTGTTACTTCGCTGGGGGTGGGGAGCCATCTGGAGTCCTGGGGTTTTGATATGAACAAGGTCACGGAAACGGATTGGTGGGGGGAGTGGAAAAGGGGGGATGATCT
>JAFDYE010000638.1 GCA_018267585.1 Bacteroidota bacterium | reverse complement strand
CCTTTATCCAGAGCAGGATCAGCAGGCTGCAGGTGATGCCCAGCGACAGGCCGAGGATGTTGATGGCTGAGAAGGTCGGGTTACGCCAGAGGTTGCGGAGAGTGACTTTTAGGTAGTTGCGTATCATTATAGGATAGATCTTTTAAGATTGGACTCTAATTTAGGAGAATTTAGGGATTGGATGTGAAAAGCCCCGCAATTTCTCGCGGGGCCTGTGATTGTATGTGGACCGTGAATTGCAGGCGGACCTGTGACTGGCAGGGGTTTGTGGATTGTTAAGCGGATTTATGGGGTTTGTAGTTTTTTTGGGTGTGGATGCTTAGGCCGATCACTGAAAGGAGGCCGATGATGCCGATGCCGGCGAGCAATACGCGTCTGTTGCCGGTCGGTTTTTCTATTGCTTTGGCTGCTGCGGCGTAGGAGTCTTCGGCGGGGATGTTCTTTTCTTCCGGTGTCGCTGCGGTGACGTCCCAGTCGTCGTAGTTCTTTCCGGTGAGATAGTTGAGCATTTTCAATTCGTCCTTGCGTCTTGATTGCAGTTCTGCCAGATATTTTTTACCCGCCTCGCAGCTGAGGTCGCCGGTGGCGGGGTGTGTGATGATATATCGGGACTGGAAGTTGCCGGTGTTGGCTGTCTCCTGAAAGAGGAGGTCCTGCGGAAATGCCTGCCGGTTATAGCGTATGTGCAGGCGGGTGAAATAGACTTTGGCGGGGCGGTTCGCGTCCTCGTCGTCGGGGTCTGTCTTACGGGTGGCCCAGCCGACCCCTGCCTGGACGAGGTCGCGCGTGGAAGGCGCCGTGGCTATACAGGGGTCACATTTTACATAATTGGACGGGCTTACGTCCCACGCGTATTCGAGCATGGCGACCGACTTGCCGGCGCCGAACCACTGGTGCTGGAAGAGATTGGCGTAGAAATTCCCGAAATTATTCTGGACGAACAGGGGAATGTTCTTGCCGGTGGGGAGTGAGACGGTGGGGTAATTGGTGCATTCGATGCGGCCTGTCCGGCTGAAAGCGTAGACGATCATGTCCTGGTCGCCGTCGGCGTTGGCCATGCCGAGGCGGATCGGCAGCATGAATTTTGGAGACTCGAAGGATATCTGGATGGGCCGGAGGAAGTTGCCGGGGAGCTTTTTCTTTTCCTGTTCGTTGACCTTTACGACGAAGAATTTCAGGTTACTGCGGATATAGGGTTCGAGGACCTCTTCTGCGCCGGAAGGGATCTTGTAGCCGTTGTCGGTGAGCCAGGTCCTGAGGCCGGCAGATTCTTTGGCGCTGAGGATGAGGATGTCGTATTCGCCGACGAGGTATTTGGCTTCGATGGTGACGCCTGATCTCTTTGCCGTGCCGTAGCCAACTACGACGGTCTCGTTGAGGGCCATGCCGGGGACTGTGCCCTGGAGCCTGTCATAGTAGGCCCGCATTTCGCAGGGGTTCTCGTCATAGTATTCGACCAGTCTTGGCTTGCTGTATTCGTTGAGGGTATTGAAGATCGACTGGTCGACGACTTTTATATCGCTTTGTTTCAATACTACCGGTACGGGCACTACCATGGCGAAGTCCTTGAAGTCGCCCTTGAAGTCGTTGTACATGGTGACGGTATTTTTTTCTCCGTCTCTAACCAGGATCACCTGGGAGGTTTTGTTCTTGAGGGTACCGTCGGCCTTGCTGACGTAGAATCCGCAGAAGGCCATTGCTTCGTTGCTGATCATCGCCGTCAGGATGATGATGGCGGCGAGTTTTCTGGTTTTTGTACGCATGAATAGTTGTTTAAATTTTACCGGAAAAAAATGTGTGCTGCTGGTCTGCCAGTCGAAGCTGCGGGCGCGGAGGTTCCTGTCCAGGAGGGGGACCAGGGGTGCTGCTGCGACCAGTATCCAGACCGGAGTATTGTTAAGCCATTTATAGGCGGACAGATAGAAAGATATAACGGCAATGGATATGCTCCATATGATCCTTGCGAGCGGGTGATTGGGGGCGGTTTTGGGGTCGCTGATCATGAAGAAGCTGAATAACAGGAGGCTGCCGCTGCTGATGGAATGAAGAAAATAGTCTTGTGGCCAGCCGAGTATGAGGACCTGGCGCCAGTATAGCAAGCCTGCGAATGTGAGGAGGAAGCCGAGGCTGGTGTCCAATTTTTGCACGCGGGTGACGATGATGGCGCCGAGGGTCAGGACGAGGAAGAAGAGGACGGCGCCGTTGCCCCATTGTCCGGGGGACAGCCAGGCGTCTTTTGTGATCAGGATGGTTGCGGCGATGCCAAAGGCGGAGGGGTTGAAGATATGTTTGCCTTTGAATTTTATAAAATATTTTGAGGCTACGGTGAGGAAGGCTGCCAGCAGGGTGGTGTAGATGTGGTTGGTTTTGAGCAGCAGGCAGAGGCCCATGGCGCTGATCAGGATGCTAAGGCCCCAGGAATGGAAGCCGGTCTTGCCCGAGAGGGGTGGGAACTGGGGGCGTCTTCCGGGGGACCGGTGGTTGCGCCGGATGGTTTCGGCGACATAGCTGAAGGCGAGGCAGCCTGCAATGGTGGTTATATAATATGCCCAGTCGGGGCTCCAGTGCAGGAATGCGAGGCCGTAGCTAAGGAAGAAGGCCTGGAAGATGACCTGGAACCAGCGGGGATCGGCAGCAAAGGTTCGTTGCAGCATAAGAGGCGTTTTTCTTATGATGCCCGTTCTTTAGAAATTACATAAAAGACTTTTTGGGCTTATTCTGCCCGTAGGCTTTTTACGGGGTTGGCCAGCGCGGCCTGTATACATTTAAAGCTGACGGTGAGGATCGCGATGAAGAGGGTTATCGAGCCTGCGGCGGCGAACACCCACCAGCTGATGCCGGTACGGTATGCATAGCCCTGCAGATAGTTGCTGAGTCCATACCAGGCGAGGGGGAAGGCGATGGCGGCGGCGATGGCAACGAGGGTCAGGAAGTCTTTTGACAGCAGGGTTGCGATCTGCGGCAGGCCGGCGCCGAGGACTTTGCGTACGCTGATCTCTTTGACCTTGCTTTCGGCGGTATAGGTGACCAGCCCGAACAGGCCGAGGCAGGATATCAATATGGCCAGACCTGCAAAGCAGTTGAAGAGTTGTCCGACGTGTGTATCGCTCTTATACTGGTCGTTGAATTCGCTGTCGAGGAAGGTATAGAAAAAGTTATGGTCCGGGTTGTACTTTTTCCATAGGCGTTCGGTTGCGGCGAGGGCTTTGGAAGCGTCTTTGCCAGTGGTCTTTACATACATCTTCCCACGCCAGGCGGTGCTATAGTGGATGATCAGCGGGTGTATGCGGGTGCGCATGTTTTGAAAATGAAAGTCTTTTGCCACGCCGGCGATGATCCCTTTGACTCCGTGCAGGGTGAAGCGTTTGCCGACTGCGGGTTCGGTTATCCCGGTCTCTTTTATGGCGGTTTCGTTGAGGATGAAGTTGGTGCTGTCTGCCGGTGTGCCGCTAAATCCTTTCCCTTCGACCAGCTGTATGCCCATTACTTCCGGGAAGTTCTTTTCCACTGGCATCTGGTTGATGGTAAACGACTGTTGATCCGGTCTTTTGCCGTCCCAGCTGACGTCTACGGTGCCTGAATGGGCGTCGAGGATGTCGACGCCGGATTCCGTGACGCCCAGGACGCCGGGTTGCTTTAGCAGTTCGGCTTTTGCGGCTTCGTAATGGTTGTCAATGTCGCGCATCCAGAAGGCGAAGACGTTGTCCTTGTCGTAGCCCAGGTGCATTTCGCGAATGTATTTTAACTGTTGGCCGATGATGATCGTGCTCGTTATAAGCAGGATGGAAAAGCTGAACTGTATGACTACCAGCACTTTCCGCAAATTGCCTTTGCTGCCGATGCCGCTGATCCTGCCTTTTATTATCGCGAGCGGCTTCAATGACGAAAGGGTGATAGCGGGGTAGATGCCTGCCAGGAGCAGGGTAGTCAGCAGGGTAATTCCATATACGGCCAGGACTTCGGGCGACCAGGGTCGAAAGGTGATGTTCTTGTCCGAAATGTCGTTGAAGAGGGGCATTGCCAAAAAGATGAAACCTGTGGCAAGGGCGAGCGAGATCAGGATTATCAGCAGCGATTCGCTCAGGAACTGCAGGAAGAGGCTGGACTTGCCGGCGCCGATGATCTTGCGCACGCTTATTTCCTTGCTGCGTTGAATGGCTCTTGCGGTGACGAGGTTGACATAGTTGATACAGGCGATGGTCAATACGATTACGGCTACCAGGAAGAAGATCTTTACGATCTTCATGCCCTGCTCTTTGCCGTCGAGGGAATACAGGTGGGTTTTGGTAAGCGGGTTCAGAACATAGCTGAGGTGTTTGGTGAAATCGTCGACCTCGTTGCGCCGGTGTATAGCTGTTAGTTTGTCTTGTGCTGAAGTGATGCTGGTATTTGGCTTTAGCTGCAGGTAGGTGTCAAAATCGAACTGGCCCCAGCTGTTGTTGAGGCTTTTCCAGTATTTGGAAGTGTCGTACTCTTTTTCGAGCTGCGCGAAGTTGAAGGCTATATCGAATTTTATGGATGAATTTCCGGGTATGTCATTCATTACTCCGGTGACGTGGTAGAGCTTTTTGTCGTCGCCTTTGAGGACTTGTCCTATTGGGTCTTTTCCGGCGAAGATGGTTTTAGCCGTTGTTTCAGATAGGATGATGGAGTAGGCGTCGGTAAAGGGATGTTGGGGGTTGCCCTCAATGAGGGGGAAGGTAAACATGCTGAAGAAGGAAGCGTCAACGAATTTGTTGTGCCATTCCAGAAATTTTTTCCCGTCGTGGTCAAAATACGAGACATTCCAGTTGTCTTCCATGCGGCAGGCGCCCTGAACTTCCGGTAATTCTTTTTTTGCGAATACGGCCATGGGTGCGGAGGTATTGTCCCAGACGGTCGTGCCGGCGCCATTGGCGACTTTTGGGGACAGCCGGTAGAGGTTGGCGGCGTTGGTGTTGAAGCGGTCGTAGCTCAATTCATCGTTGGCCCATAGCAGCAGCAGTATGCTCACGGCGAGGCTTATGGACAATCCGGTGATGTTGATGAACGAGTATGTTCTGCTTTTGCGCAGGTGGCGCAGGGCAATTTTGAAGGAGTTGGTCATTGTAGTTAGTTGAAAGGGGGCCCGGGCCGGCGCCCTTTCAATGACACAGGAGAAAAGCTATTGTTGCATGAGATGACGGGGTTATTGAAGGGCGATGCATTCTACCGAGATCAGGATCCCAGCGGGGAAGGGTAGGACCTGGGGAGTGGAACGGGCGGGTGGGTTTTCGGGAAAGAACTCGCGGTAGACCTTGTTGACGACGGCGAAATCGTTGCCGGCGACCATGAAAATGGTTGTCTTTACGACCTTGCCGAGGTCGCTGCCGGCCGCTTGCAGGATGGCGCTGATGTTTTGGAAGCACTGCCGGGTCTGGTCTTCGAAGTTGTCGCTGACGACCTGTGCGGTGTTGAGGTCGAGACCGGGAGTGCCAGACAGGAAGATAAATTTTTCGGCGATCACGGCCTGGGGGAAGACTTCGCTCATGCGCGGGGCCTTTGTGGTGTTGAAGTTCTTTCTTGCTTCCATGGATGTTGTTTTGGGGAATAAACTGTCCCTGACGGGAAGGGGTTGCCTTTGGGTAATAAAATGGCCGCCGGTCGGGTGGAGGCGGCGGCCATTGATGGGTAACGGGGATGGGGGGACGGGTGGTCGTGGGTTGGTGTGGGTGGCCGGGGGGTTAGAATTAGGAGGCTGTTGCCAGGTCTTCGAGCAGTCCGGGCTGGGTAGGCTGCCAGCCAAGTGTTTGGCGGGTTTTGGCGCTGGATGCTGGGCAGCCGAGGGAGGCGAAGTGGGTAAACCAGCCGAAATGTTCCTCTGCGTCTTTACCGGATTTGGTCGAGGTTGGCAGGTGAAGCCCCTGGCCGATGGCCTCGGCGATTTCTTTGAAGGGGATGCCTTCTTCGGCTACGGCGTGGTGGACCCGTTGATGGGGCTGTTGTTCGGCGATGAGGCGGTATACTACTGCGGCGTCGAGGCGGTGAACGGCGGGCCAGGGGTTCTTTCCTTCTCCGATATACGCGGATTCGCCTTTGGTCTTTGCGATGTTGATGATCATTGGAACGAAGCCGTGGTCGCCTTTGCCGTGTGTCGTTGGGGGAAGGCGGACAATATGGACTTTGACGCCGCTGTCGGACGCGGCATTTGCCGCCTCTTCTGTGGCGACGCGGGGCATGACGTCTGAGCTGACCGGCGGGGCGTCGTCTTCAGTAATGGTGCGGCCAATATTGAGAAGGCCGATGCCGGATGTGATGATCAGCGGGCGATCTGATCCTTTCAGGGTCGCAGCCAGGGCTCCGATGACCTGGCGGTCGGCTTCGCAGTTGGCTTTGAATTTTGAGAAGTCGTGGTTGAATCCGGTATGGATAACGGCTTCGCAGCCGGCGGCGCCTTGCTGAAGGCTTTTGAGGTCGTCGAGGTCGCCGCGGTGAACCTCGGCGCCGGCATTTATGATCTTTTGGGCGGAGCTATCTGAGCGGGTAAGGCCGAGCACCTGGTGACCCGCGTTGATGAGCTCATTAACAACGGCCGAGCCTACGAAGCCCGAGGCTCCTGTAACAAATACGCGCATAACGATATTAATTTTATGTAGGGCAAAATTGCGGCGGGGAGGATCGGGAAAAAAGGTCATTTGACCATATTTTGGAAGGGGGGTGGGGGGGATTTTGGGGTATTGGAGTTTGGTTTGGTGCGTCGGCAGGGTCAGCGGCGGAGCTGTGCCTGGCGGATGCGGGTCAGGGTCTTTATGGAGATGCCGAGGTAGGAGGCGATCATATGGAGGGGAAGGCGAGTCAGGAGGTTGGGGAAGCTTTGTATGAACTCCTGGTATTTTTCTTCCGGCGTTGCGCTGAGGGCTGTGAGTATACGCTGGCGGCTGTTGTAGATATTGCGGGAGATGAGCTGCAGGGAAAGGTCTTTTAGCTGGGGGAGGGTGGAGAGGAGGTTGTCGAAATCAGTTTTGGGCCAGAGGAGGACTTCTGAGGTCTCTATCGCCGCGATGTTGGAATGAGCGGGCTGCTGGCGGTCGTAGCTCTCTACGTCCAGGGTCCAGCTGTGTTCGGGTGCGAACTGCAGGACGTGCTCGCTGCCGTCTGCCGCTGTGCCGAAGGTGCGCAGCAGGCCCTTGGTGACGAAGATCTTGTAGCGGCATACTTCGCCTTCGCGGAGGAGGAATTCGTTGCGCCGCAGGTGTTTGTGGATCGCGAGCGACAGGATATAGTTGATATCTCCGTCGTTGAGATCGGTGCGGGTGCGAAGGTATTGTTCGAATTCGTCCATTGTATAAAGGTAAAGAATAGTTGATCCTTATGTCTGGTTGAATATCCCGTTGATCTCTGTCAGGATATCCCGTTGATCTCCGTCAGGATGATGGGTTCTCCACCGGTGACGACGATGGTGTGTTCGTGCTGCGCCATGTGGCCGCCCTTGTTGCCGACCATTGTCCAGCCGTCGTTGAGCTCGACGGCGAAGGTGGAGGATGTGGATATGAATGTTTCGATCGCGACCACTGAATTCTTTTTGAATCTCCGCTGGTCGAAGCGGTTCTTGTAGTTGAGCAGGTCTGCGGGCTCTTCGTGGAGGCCGCGGCCGATGCCATGGCCGCCTAGATTTTTGATGACCTTGTAGCCGTGTTTCCGGGCTTCTGTTTCCATCAGGTGGCCGATGTCTGCGATCTTTACTCCCCCTTTTATGTTGCTGATCGCGTTGCGGAGGATATCTTTTGAGGCGTCGACGAGCGGTTGGTGTTGATGGAGGTCTGAGCCGAGGACGAAGGAGCCTCCGTTGTCGGCCCAGAAGCCGTTGAGTTCGGCGGAGACGTCGATATTGACCAGGTCACCTTCTTTTAAGATGCGGGTGTTGCTGGGAATTCCGTGGCAGAATTCATTGCCGACGCTGATGCATGTCCAGCCCGGGAATTTATATGTCAGGTGGGGCGCCGATCTGGCCCCAAAGCCGGAGAGGATGCGGGCGCCGAATTCGTCGAGCTCTTTTGTGCTCATGCCGGGTTGGGCGTGATCGATCATTGCTTTTAGGGTGTAGGCAACGGCTTCGCCGGCTCGTTGCATACCGAATAATTCAGACTCTTTGGTTATGGACATGTTGGCGAAGTTAGGAACTATTCCGGTCTGTTGGACGGGGTTTGCGTATGACCTTAGCCAGGGGGGGAACTAGGCCAGGTTGAGAATTTCCTGCATCAGACCCGACAGGGAAATGGCCGTGATGTCCTGGCTGATCGTAAAACGGTCTTCGCCGGAATAAACCACATAACGTCGCTGTGGCTTGACGTCCTCGCAGGCGATGTGAAAGCCTTTTGAAAGGGAAGGTGATGAACTGCGCTTGATCTCTATGGCCCATTTTTCCGTCGGGGAAAATTCGAGGATAAGGTCGATCTCGGCCCCTCCTGGCGTGCCATAGTAAAAAGGCTGCACGCGCGGAGGAACCACAGACAGGATGTTTTCAATGACGAATCCTTCCCAACTGCCACCGACGACCGGGTGCCCCAACAAATTGTTATAAGTAGAGATATTAAGCAAGGCATGGGTGATGCCGCTGTCCCGGATGTAAACTTTTGGAGAGCGAACCAGTCGTTTGCCGACATTGAATGTCCAGGGCTGCAAGCGTCTTACCAATAGAAGATCGACCATCAGATCGAGATAGCGGCCGACTGTCATGCCCGAGACTTCGAGATTTCTGGCTAATTGGGAAGCATTCAAAACCGATGCCTGGTTATGCGCGAGCATGGTCCAGAAACGTTCGAGCGTTGAGGCGGGAATGCGGGGTCCAAGCTGGGGAATATCGCGTTCCAGGTATGTTTTTACGAAATCCTGCCGCCAGGCGAGGCTGTCTTGTTCTGAAACGGCCAGAAGGCTTTCCGGAAATCCGCCGCGCAGCCACAATTTATTCCTATTCCCGATGCTATCTGCGGCATATTCCAGTACATCGATCGGATATAATTCGAGATAAGCGATGCGTCCGGCAAGAGATTCGCTGGATTGCTGCAGCAGATCGATCGAGGCTGATCCGAGAAAAAGGAATTGTCCAAATTTGTTGCCTTTGCGGCGCTCTTTGTCAATGATGCCGCGAAGGGGGCTAAACACTTCAGGCAGACGCTGGACTTCGTCGAGGATAATCAATTTGTCGAGGTTGTCCTCGTGAAAGGCTACGATGTCCCGTACTTTTTCAAGATCGAGGCGGTTTTCGAGATCCAGGTAGATGGAAGGGATGGTTTCGGATATATTTAACGCAATGGTGGTTTTGCCGACCTGTCGTGGCCCCAGCAGAGCGACGGATGGGCTGCGGTTTAATGCTTCCCTGATCTTGTATTCGAGTCGTCGGGTTATCATGTCTGCAAATGTAACAATAAATGTTATAAATGCGTAGTTGTGATATCCGGCGGAAGGAATGGTTAGTTAAATCATTGATTATCAACTATAATTAATGTTGGTTCGGTGAAGTTTTCCCTCCGCAGACTATTGACGGGGTTCGCCCGGTGCGGCCGGGCGAATTGGTGATGCGGAGAATGGAGATCGGATGGGGGAAGGCTGGGGTCGGATGGGGCCCGGGGCGGGAAGGGAGAAGCCGGAGGGGGAAAGGGGAAGATCAGTGTCGGAGGGGGAAGACCGGGGCCGGAGGGGGAGGGCCGGTGTTGGAGGGGG
>JAFDYE010000637.1 GCA_018267585.1 Bacteroidota bacterium | reverse complement strand
GACCACTCTCTCACGAGTTCCATCCCTCTATCTTGACCATGCCTTTGCATGGAGCAAGATGTATAGTAGTGCACAATTATAAATTAACTTCCTATTGCAAGGGTCATTATATGGAAGACGGTTACACACCGGCCAAACCCATCTTTCTATATGTAAATATGGCAAATATTTTTGGGGGTAAAAACTCCCATGGAAGACTATTTTGTCCGTTATGACCACGTGGATGATCACCCTGGCCCCGCCAGTCTTACCAAGTAATTGAAAATACCCGTAAATAACCAGAATTACCCTAAAATGCGAAGGTTATCAATCCGCTCAAAATGCTTCATATTCAGCGTCGCAAAGGGAAGATCGTTACTGACTGCAGTAGCGGCAATAAACAGGTCAGCTATGTCAATTTGCTTTCTCTTGCGTTTCAGAGCATTATTAATGTCAACAGCGACTTTTACAACATCTTTATCAAATGGAAGAACTTGCATGTGTTTAAGGAAATCCTGCCAATAATCCTGTTGCGCAGCTGGAGCACCGGAATAGATTTCGTATTCAGTTATGGCAGAAATGGAAAAAGCGTATCCCTGTCGCACTAGTGCGATCAATTTTGAGTTCGCTTTATCCGTTTTCCGAAAAAAGTCAATGAGAATAGAAGTATCGGCCAGGACTATTTTTTCCGCCATTGGTTTATAGCCTTCCTGGTTTCAGCAATAGTGTCAAGCTGCTTTTGGGAGAAAGTGGGAGCTTGCAGCAAAAAGGCTTCCAAATCCTGATTCTGAGAAATACCCTTCCCGTTCCGCTCAATCTCCGATTTCAACTTCGCCCATTGCCTGGCAGGAAGTTTCTTTACAATTGAGACGAGTTGCTCAAATCCTATGTCTACCTGTACTTGCATAGATCAAATTTATGAAATTTTTTAGCAAAATAAAAACGTCTCTTAAATTGCCCGATTTTCGGGATATGGGCAAAATTCCCCAAAAAAGGCTAAAAGCGGCGCTAAGGTACAAACCGGGCGATTCGCGGCATAAAGGATAGGGCTTAATCGTCGCCCTGTTTATACGCGAATGAAGAGATCAGTTTGTAAGCCGGCGCCTTTCTTTTTTGCCCTTTTTTGTTTTGGGAAATTTTCGGGGGAGGGTCGCTAAGGAGGCAGGCACCGCCAATGAACGTGACAGCGTATTTGCGTTGGAGTTTCCCTGCCATTTGTTGGCATCGCTGCCATGCGGGAGAGGGCTCTTAAATCCTTTTCAGACCAGCAATTCACCAATAGAAGCATCAAAACTCACATCCAAATTTAACCCTACCTTATCGACCAAAGAGACACAAATACTTCGTACCTTTACCTGACAAACAAGCTCTTACCATAGGCCCGCGACCAAAAAGGTGAACAGGAAACACTCACGGTTGCGACCAATTGACTAATAAATTATTACAGACGCGGAGTGCGTCCCTCCCTCTCCGCAGAAATTATTTTCAAACCTTTTAAAGGGCTCGTAAGACGCTGGTTCTACGGGCCCTTTTGATTTTTCCACTACAAGTTGATTCAAAGGAATTCAAGGTTTATGGTGCCTGATTCGGCGCCTCCCTCCACATCGGAATTTTGGGGCACCGAATCGCCGCGAGGCCCCGCCTAGCCTGCGATTCCCGACAATCAACCTCTTTCGGTGACGGACGCAAAACCGATTCAAAAACCAAAAATCAGTGGAACATGGAACATCGTATCAGCACCCTCTTTTACGTCAGGACCTCGAAAAAGAATGGCAACGGCCTGGCGCCCGTCTACCTCCGGATCACCGTCAAAGGTCAGCGGTTGGAGCAAAGCGTTCAAAGGTTCGTCGAACCCGCGCAGTGGTCCCGCGCGGCAGGGCGGTTGAAAGGAAACACTTCCCAGACCCGACAGGTAAATCTATATCTCGATACCCTGTCCAGCAAAGTCTTGCAGATGGAACGTGAGATGGTGATGGACGGCGTCGCGGTGAATTTTTCGAATTTCCGCGAAAAGTGGCTTGGCCTTACCGAGCTCCCACGGATGCTTCTCGACGTTTTCCAGCTGCATAACGACCGGATGGCTGCGCTCATCGGGGTAGGCAAGGATTATTGCCCGGCGACGCTGGATCGCTACAATACTTGCCGGGATCACGTTCGCGCGTATATCCAATGGAAATACGGCGTCGAGGATATCGATATCCGGCGGCTGGATTTTGATTTTGTTGTGGATTTGGAGTTTTGGCTCAAAACTCATCGGAACTGTGCACATAATACGACTTTGAAATATATCAGCAACTTGAAAAAAATCGTAAATGGCTGCATTCGCAAGGGTTGGCTAACGCGCGACCCATTTGCCGGTTTTAAGCGGGTCAAGCAGGAAGTGGAGCGGGAAGCCCTCTCCGAGTTGGAACTGGAAAAGATCGGCTCAAAGGTCTTCCCCACCGACCGGCTGAACCTGGTGCGCGATATCTTTCTGTTCTCCTGCTACACCGGTTTAGCTTATGCGGATGTAAAGAAGCTCCGCCGATCTGAAATCGCTCAGGGTATTGATGGTAATTCCTGGATTTTCACGCGCCGGCAGAAAACCGATACTCAATCCCGAATTCCCCTACTGCCGCTGGCGAGGGCTATCATGGAGCAATACCAGGACTTACCACCTTGCTGCGATTCCGGCAATATCCTGCCGGTATTGAGCAATCAGAAAATGAACGCCTATTTGAAAGAAATTGCGGATGTCTGCGGAATTCCCCGAAATCTTACCTTTCACATCGCCCGACATACTTTTGCCACAACCGTAACCCTGAGCAATGGTGTGCCCATCGAATCTGTCAGTAAGATGCTGGGGCATCGAAATTTGAAAACCACCCAGCAATATGCGAAAGTGTTGGATCGAAAGATAAGTGACGACATGCGGAATTTGCAATACAAATTCGGAAAATTTAAGACAGACCTTCAAATTCAATCCTGATTTCGTTTGGCAAAAAGTCGATAGGATAACCCATTTCTCCACGCCAAGCCGGATCAGGTAAATATTCTTCCGGCTCGACGTTTTCATAATATCCGTTAATAAATAACTTACCGTCAAAATCGACAAAAAATTTAAGTCTCTTGCTTTCTGCCGGAGCATCGACTGCTAATTTGAAATCACGGGGACCGACTTTGTCGTTATCAATCGCCATTAAGAAATTTTCAATTTCGGAGTCTGTCACATTGAGCACGCCATTTCTAAAATTTGATGATTCAGCCTGGAATCGAAATCCAGGATCATATTTGTCGTAATTCAATATCCACTAGCCTAGCGGCAAGGCATAAAGAAAATAGGAATCTCCATATTTTATGCATCCTAATAGGTAGTCCGTATTTAGCTTGTTAACCAGGTCTGTCATGCCACAAAATAATGGAATTTGGACAAAAAATCTTTCCGTACCTGGTCTCCATACTGAAACACCCGCCCACGCCGAATGTAAATTGAGTCAAAAAACTATGGGAAAGCTACTATACCTTATGGACAACGATCAAAAGCCATCCCCGTCCCAACTGGTCACCATCAAGGACCTTGAGGAATTCCGGACCAAACTGCTGATGGATATTAGAATGATGCTGGAAGGACATATGAATAAGACCAGGAAACGCTGGCTAAAGTCGCACGAAGTAAGGAAGCTGCTGGGCATTTCCGCCGGGACCTTGCAGAATCTGCGAAATAAGGGCAAGATACCATTCAGTAAAGTCGGAGGCCTAATATATTACGATGCGGGCGAAATTGATAAAATGATGGACGGCCTTAAGAAGGATTTGCAATAGCTTGTAGAGGTCAGGGACTTTCAGTTGTCGATCTAAGGTCGCATGAGGCGACCAGCAAGATGTATTTTGAGCGCTGAAAATGGTTTTTTAAGCGAAGTAGTAGCGCGAGAGTGCGCTTAAAGGGCGCACAGCAAGATGTATTGATGTCGACAACAACGGCCATTACAACTGAGGTCACCCCGGTTTGAGTGTGCCTTTGG
>JAFDYE010000636.1 GCA_018267585.1 Bacteroidota bacterium | reverse complement strand
TGTGCTTACCAGCCGCGCGCAATAGCGTAATTTTACAGGATCAAACCTTCACTATGCCACTACTCGTCCTCGTAAGGCACGGCCAGTCAACATGGAATGAACAGAATCGCTTTACCGGCGAAGAGGACGTTCCCCTGACGGAGCTTGGAAAAGAAGAAGCCCGGGCTGCGGGCAGGAAGCTGAAAGGCATTGGTTTTTCGCACGGCTTTACGTCGGTGCTCCGGCGCGCTATCGATACGATGGAACTAATTCTGAACACAGCGGGGTATCCAGATCTACCGGTGACCCGCAACCGCGCACTGAACGAGCGCAACTATGGGAGGCTGCAGGGGCTCAACAAGGCAGAGATCGCAAAAAAATACGGTGACGAGCAGGTCGCCACCTGGCGCAGGTCCTTTTCGGTCAGGCCCCCCGGCGGCGAGAGCCTGGCCGATACGGCCGGCCGGGTCATCCCCTACTATCAGACCGCCATCGAACCGCTGCTGAAGAACGGGCAGAATGTCCTCATCGTCGCCCACGGCAATTCGCTCCGCTCGCTGATGATGTTCCTGGAGAATATCAACAAGGAGGAAATAGCCCATGTGGACCTGCCGACGGGCACGCCCAGAAGGTATGTCCTGACAAAGGAGGGGAAGATCGATAAAGCAGACTATCTATAAAGAAAGCAGGACGAACTGCTGTTCGAGCGCCGGCGACCGGTCGTATAGCCGTTGAATAAATTCCTTCCCGTAGGTCGCATACCAGGGCATGAAATTATCCATTCTTTCCTGCAGGCCATCTCCCGGGAATAAGGTGGCCTTCAGGGCCTGCAGCTGACGCTGCTGGTCCGAGAATTTCCTTTTCTCCGCCCTGAGCAGCTTTTTTTCGAGCACCCGCAGCGGCTCGACGGCCTTTGTCTGGAGCGCCATGACATGCTGCTCCAGCGTAGGATCCACGGGCCGCGCCAGCTCTTTAAGGGATTCGTAATAGCGATTGGCCACCGCGATCTCCTCGCCCAGGTCCAGCGTCTGCTGCGAGTCTCTTTTCACGAGGAGGTTCATCAGCTCTTCCGTAGGTTTGAACAGATCGGCCAGACCGAAGCCCATCCGCTCTGCCTTTTCCTTCCACTGCTGTTCCACCAGTAGGAAGGAGTTGCGAAGGACCAGCACAGGGAAAGGCGTTTGGTAGTGCCCGAACAGCGCCTTGAGCTCGAGCCAATAGGCGGTTTCGCCGCCGCCGCCGATAAAGGCGATATTGGGTAGTATCCGTTCCTGGAAAAGCCCGCGCAGGATCACATTCGGGCTAAAACGTTCGGGGTTGCGATGTAGCTCCTCGGTGAGCTGGTCTTTGGTAAACCGGAGATCTGTCGTATGCACCAGGTAATCCTCTCCGTCCTGCTCGATCCGGCCACGGATATCGTCTTTGAGATAGAACAGGTTTATCGCCCGGGGATTTGCCTGCACCTTGTAGTGAACGGACAACTGCTCAATGGTTTTGTTAACGATCTCCGAAGGCTTGTTCCGGAAGAGGTCGTCCTCGAATATCGGGATCATCAGCCGTTTGAAGGCCGGCAGGTCGGCGATCAGCACGATCAGGCCCCATTCCGCAAACAGCCGGTGCAGCAGCCGGAAGGTCGCGGTCTGGATATCCGGACTTTCCAGGTAGGCTTCCCGTAACATCGCCATCAATTCCTTTCCGAATGGCTGCACGGAGAGCTCGCCCTCGATGCGGAACAGCAGCTTGTCCAGTCCTTTGGTCTTCATCCTCCCAACCGCCCCTGTCTGTTTGGTGTCCCAGACCAGCTTGTCCCCTCCAAGGTATACATTCCCCAGCTCGTCGAGGTCGGCGTCCTCGCTGCCCATATAAAAGACCGGTACGAAATGACAGGCGGGATATCGGTGGGATAGATGGCTGGCCAGGCGGATCGTATGCAGTATCTTATAGATAAAATAGAGATGCCCGGTGAATATGGCAGGTTGGTGAGCGGTAACGATGGTAAAGGTTGTCTCCGCCTTCAGCTTTTCGATGTTCGCATCGACCAATGGGGCAGGCTGCACGCCGGCATACTGGTTCTTCAGCGCCTCGACCAGGACGGCCCGGTCGACGGGAGACTGTTTCCGGGCTTCGATAGCCTTTCCCAGTCCTTCCTCGGTCGCGGGGTAGCTATAGAAGGGATTGATCGCAGCAGCCTGGTCCAGATAATCCGTTATAATTCGGGAAAAA
The DNA here is from genome assembly GCA_018267585.1 of Bacteroidota bacterium. Taxonomy (GTDB): domain Bacteria; phylum Bacteroidota; class Bacteroidia; order Chitinophagales; family Chitinophagaceae; genus Puia. The sequence goes on along the minus strand of JAFDYE010000636.1, from coordinate 4,977 downwards.
TAGCCTGTCTGCCGGTATGGTAGATGGGTCGATGTCCAGTCCATATGAGTAATTGGCGAATTTATCGATTTTATTCAAACGCCAACTACAACATAAAAACTTAGTGATTGTTTATATCACCTGGAATCCATAGGCATAGGGATCGTCTTCCGGGTCGATCGAGATGGTGTTGTAACCATAGATCTTGGCCCAGCCTTCGATGCTGGGGATGATCGCCGGCTTCCCGGCCACCGTCACGGCCTTTTCCACCCGGCCGGTGAACTGGCTGCCGATGATGCTTTCATGGACAAAAAGGTCACCCTCTTTCAGCTTGCCTTTGGCAAACCACTGGGCCATACGGGCGGAGGTTCCTGTTCCGCAAGGGCTCCTGTCGATGGCCTTGTCTCCGTAAAAGACGGCGTTCCGCGCCGTGGCCTCCGGGCTGATCGTCTTGCCCGTCCAGAGAATATGGGTGCAGGTATTGATGGTGGGGTTCTCCGGATGGACGAAGTCATGGGCCTCATTTATCCGGCGGCGCATCACCCGGCTCCAGCTAATCAATTGATCGGCAGAATAGTCTTCCAGACCTTTAAAATTTTCCTGCGGGTCGACGATGGCATAGAAATTACCGCCATAGGAAACGTCCACTTTCAGCGTTCCGAGGTCGGGACATTCGACGGTGATATTTTCCGCTGCCAGGTAGGCCGGGACATTGGTCAGCCTGACGGACTTTATTTTCTTTCCCTCCTGTTCGTATTCGATCAGGACGAGCCCCGCCGGAGCTTCCATCCGGATCTTGCCCGGCGTACGGGGCTGGATCAGCCCTTCCTCCAGCGCGATCGTGATGGTCCCGATCGTCCCGTGACCGCACATCGGCAGACACCCGCTGGTCTCGATAAACAGAACGGCTACGTCATTCTGCGGGTCGTGCGGAGGATAGAGGATGCTGCCGCTCATCATATCGTGGCCTCTGGGCTCGAACATCAGGCCCTTGCGGATCCAGTCGTATTCTTTCAAAAAATGCTGGCGCTTCTCGCTCATATTATTCCCTTGCAGCACGGGGCCGCCGCCGGCTACCAGTCTTACGGGATTGCCGCAGGTATGCGCATCGATACAGAAAAAGGTTTTCTTCATTATATGTTTCGGAGCTGCGATTTTAGAAAATTTGTCGCATCTCCGAAAAAGATTTAAAGTCTAAGAACTTCACCGCCCAACACTGTTGGGCGTCTCGTTCGGGGGCTTCGCTGTGCTCGCCCCCAGACGAGGCCCTTCCAGGGCCTCCACACTATCTTGTGTGAAATTATTATTTATCATTCGCCAGATATGCAGGGGGTTGCTGTTCTTCAGCGCGTCGGGTAGATAGCCGTCGGACCAGTTCTGGTAGGCCACCGGACGCACCCAGCGTTTGATCCCGTCGGCGCCGACACTGCTGAAACGGCTGTCTGTCGTCGCCGGGAAAGGTCCTCCGTGCTGCATCGCCAGCGACACGCGCACACCCGTAGGGACGTTGTTGAGGATCAGTCTTCCGCAGATATCCCGGGCCGCTTCGACCAAGCCGGGATGGTCTGCCAGGTCCCGGTCCGTCGCCATCAGCGACGCCGTCAGCTGCCCTTCCAGGAGAGCCGCCACGCTCGTCAGCTCGGCCATGTCCTTACATCGGACAACCAGCGAATAGGGACCGAATACCTCCTGGTGCAGCAGCGGGTTCCTGAGAAAGGCCTCGCCTTTGGCTGCGGCGATAGTAGGAACGCCCTGGTTCTCCTTTGGCGAGGCAGCGGCGACGGCGACAGTCGTAACGCCGGCCTGGGACAGGGCTGCTTCGCGCTTATCGGTATACGCTTTTGCAATACCCGGGTGTAGCATCGTGCCCGGGTTGACGTTGGCAACCGCTGCGCCGAGTTCGCGGACGAAAAGATCGAGCTCCTCGCCTTCGACTCCCAGGATCAGCCCCGGATTCGTACAGAACTGGCCCGTACCCAGCGTTACCGAGCCGGCAAGCAGACCTGCCAGCTCACGCGCGGATTCTTTTAATTTTCCGGGTAACAGGAATACCGGGTTGATGCTGCCCATTTCGGCAAACACCGGTATCGGCTGGGGCCGCTGACTTGCCCAGTCGAACAGGGCCTTCCCCCCGCCATAGGAGCCCGTGAAACCGACTGCGCGGGTATACCTGTGCGTTACCAGTGCCTTGCCTGTTTCGAAGGACAGTCCGTGTACGTGGGAAAAGACGCCTTTAGGAAGACCGGCTTCCGACACGGCTTCCGAGATGATCGCAGCTACCCGGTGCGAAGTTTCCGCGTGCGCGGGATGCCCCTTGACGATGACCGGGCACCCTGCGGCCAGGGCGGTCGCCGTATCCCCTCCCGCCGTAGAATAGGCGAAGGGGAAATTGCTCGCGCCAAAGACGACCACGGGGCCCAGCGGCACCTGCAGCTTGCGGATATCGGGATCTCCTCCCGCGGCCGTATCTATCCGGGCCTCCAGCCAGTGGCCCGCTTCGCAGGCTTCCGCATAGCTGGTCAGCTGGAACATCGTGCGGGTCCTTTCATTCTTGAGTCTTGCCTCGGCCAGATTGGTCTCGCGCATCGCGGTTTGTATCAACTGGTCACCGGCGGCTTCCAGTCCCCTGGCGATAGCGCGCATCAGGTCGGCGCGTTGCTTTAGTCCCGTCCGGCGGTACACGCCGAAGGCCTGCCAAGCCTCCGCCAAAATATCGTCGATCTCTTTTGTGGTTGCATCCTGGAATTTCATCCGTACATAATTGTCTATAATGGTCGGATGGAACCTCGCAGTTCATCCCCATTGTGGTTAAAGTAGATGCTCGGTTTCATACCATAAATTTACGCGGTCTTTACCGGAAGGGAAGCATATTCCGGGAGCACCGGTCTTTTCTCCAGCGCCCGGCGGATGATGCCCAGCACGCGCTCGCGTTCGTGGCCGATGAGCGGAAGTCTGGGCGCCCGGACGTGCTCTGTACCGATGCCGGTCTCGGATTCGGCGAGCTTTATGTACTGCACGAGCTTGGAATGCAGGTCCAGCTCGAGCAAGGGCAGGAACCAGCGGTGTATCTCCAGGGCCTCTTCGACACGGCCCGCTTTTATCAGCTTGTAGATCGCAACGGTCTCGGCAGGGAAGGCGCAGACCAGACCGCCAACCCATCCGCAGGCCCCCATCATCAGCTCTTCCGTGGCGATCGTGTCGACGCCGCAGAGCAGCTTGTACCGGTCGCCAAACCGGTTGATCATCCTGGTTACATTGGATACGTCCCGGGTTGACTCCTTGACCGACTGGATATTCGACAGGTCGCTCAGCTCTTCGAACATCTGCAGCGTCACTTCGATCTTATAGTCGACGGGATTGTTGTAGATCATGATGGGCAGGTCGGTAGATTCAGCCACCGTCCTGAAGAAAGTAACGGTTTCGCGGTGGTCGCTCTTGTAGCGCATCGGCGGCAAAAGCATAAGGCCATGGGCGCCCCACTTGCCGGCCAGCCCAGCCTGCCTGACGGCCTCCCTGGTGCTTCCCTCTGCTATATTCAATACTACTGGGGTCTTTCTTCCGAGTCTCTCAACGGCAAATCTGGTAAGCGCTTCTTTCTCGTCCAGCTGCAGCGTGCTGGCCTCTCCAAGTGAACCTCCGATGATAACTCCGTTGACTCCGGCATTTACTTGCGCGTCTAAGTTGGTTCCGAACATAGGCAGGTCTAGCGTGTCATGGGCCGTGAACTTAGTGGTCAGGGCAGGGAAAACTCCATTCCAGTTAAAACTCATGTGAATCTCTATTTTTTTGACAAAAATATCACTTCTCCCTCCTGACGAATCCGCGCTATTTAATCAATCCTTTACAGATTTTAACTAACTGGCCGACCCAAACCTGACCGGGGTAGGATTTATCACCCGATCACTTCTCCTTCCAGATCGTAGTCATAGGCCTTTGTGATCCTGACGTTAACAAAGTCGCCGATGGCCAGCTTCCTGTCGCTGTGTATGATGACCTCGTTGTCGACTTCCACGGAGTCGAACTCCGTACGTCCCAGGTACCTGCCCGCCTCTTTCTTATCGATCAGGGTCTTGAAGACCTGCCCGACCTTCTCCTGGTTCTTCCCGTAGGATATCTCCTGCTGCACCTCCATGATCTCCTGCGCCCGTTGTTGTTTCAGTTCCGCCGGAATATTGTCTTCGAGCCCGTACGCAGACGTGCCTTCCTCGTGCGAATAGGTAAATATACCTACCCGGTCAAACCGGTGCTCCTGCAGGAACTCCTTCAGCTCTTCCACATCCTGTTCGGTCTCCCCGGGAAACCCCGTGATCAGCGTGGTACGCAGACAGATTCCGGGGACCTTCGTCCTGATGTTGCGGATGAGGTCTGTCATTTCCGCCCTCGTTATCTGCCGGCGCATCGCCTTGAGCATATTGTCGCTGGCATGCTGCAGGGGCATATCCAGGTAGTTGCAGATATTGTCGCGCTCGCGCATGACATCCAGTATCTCCATCGGGAATTTGGAAGGATACGCATAGTGCAGCCGGATCCATTCGAGGCCCTTTATATCTGCGAGCCGGTGCAGCAATTCGGGCAGCATGCGCTGCTTGTAGATGTCCAGCCCGTAGTAGGTGAGTTCCTGGGCGATCAGCAGTATCTCTTTCACGCCCCGGCGGACCAGTCCCTCCGCCTCCTTCACCAGCTCTTCCACCGGCCGGCTGACGTGGCCGCCCCGCATCAGCGGAATGGCGCAGAAAGCGCAGGTGCGGTTGCAGCCCTCCGATATCTTCAGATAGGCATAGTGTTGCGGGGTCGCCAGCAGACGCTCGCCGAGCAGCTCGGCCTTGTAGTCGGCCTCGAATTTCTTCAGCATCAACGGCAACTCCATCGTTCCAAACCAGGCGTCCACTTCGGGGATCTCTTTTTCGAGGTCTTCCCGGTAGCGATGGCTGAGACATCCCGTGACATATACTTTGTCCAGGCGCCCTTTTTTCTTCAGCGCCACCTGGTCCAGGATGG
>JAFDYE010000635.1 GCA_018267585.1 Bacteroidota bacterium | reverse complement strand
CAGGCAGCCGGAGTTACCATATACAAGACCCGAAAGAAGGAAGCCCGTCAGAAACTGGATGCCACCGAACAGGACCTCGCCCGTATCGAGGACTTGCTGTTCGAGATCAACAACCAGCTAAAAAGTCTGGAGAACCAGGCCAAGAAGGCGGAAAAGTATTACGAGATCAAGAAGGAATACCGGGAGCTCAGCATCGAGCTGGCGAAGGCGGCGCTGGAAGGGTTCAACCTGACCTATCGCGAGCTGAATGAGCAGTCTGACGCCGAGACGGACAAGAAGGTCCGGCTGGAGGCGATGATCGCGACTGAAGAGGCGGATGTCGAACAGCAGAAGGTCGGGTTCATCGAGAAGGAGAGGGCGCTGCAGTCGATGCAGCATGAGTTCAATGACCTTTTGCAGTCATTGCGTACAAAGGAGAACGAGAAGAACCTTGCCTCGCAGCGGCTGAACTTCCTGAAGGAAAAGTCCTCGAGTCTGGAAGAATTCCTGCTGAAAGGCGAGGGGCAGCTGAAAGGGCTGGAAGAGAGCATTGTCTTTACCCGTCAGCAGGTGGGTGAGGAGGAGAATAAATTATCGGGTCTGCAGGAGCAGCTGGAGTCGCTGAAAGACTCGGTCGACGAGACCCGTCAGGTCTTTGATGCCCGCAGGGTCACGGTGGACGCGCTGCGGAAGGAGAATGCGCAGATACAGCGTGACCAATTTGAAGCGGAGAAGAAGGTAGCGGTTGCCGATACGTCGATCCAGAATCTGCAGCGCAGCATCCGTCAGCTGGAAGAAGAGCGAACGGTCCGGGACAGTCAGCTCAAGCAGCTGGAGGAAGAGCGTCTGCTGAAGGAGCAGGAGCTCGAGTCCCGGCAGTCCGGCCTGCGCCAGCTGCAGGATCACCAGGAGCGAATGAAGGAGGCGATCCTTCAGGCCCAGGGACAACTGGAAGTCCTGCGTCAGCAGCTGGCAGATGAGAGCAGGAAGCTGGATGCGCGTAAGAATGAGCACGATCTGCTGAAGAGCCTGATCGATTCGATGGAGGGTTATCCGGAGAGCATCAAGTTCCTTCACAAGAATCCGGCTTGGGATCATAATGCGCCCATCCTGTCCGATATCATCTATGTAAAAGAGGAATTCCGCGCGGCTGTAGAGAACGTGCTGGAGCCGTATCTTAACTATTATGTGGTTTCCGACCTGCAGGAAGGTATGCAGGCCGTGCACTTGCTGGACGAGAAGAAGAAGGGCAAGGCCAATTTCTTTTTGCTGGATAAGGTCGCAGGCGGAGAAGGGACTCTTGCTGCGGCTGAGGGGCTGGTGCCTGCCATGAGCGTCATTGAAGTGGATGAGAAATACCGTAAACTGGCGGAGCATCTGCTGGGGAACGTCTATATCGCCGAGAACGAGGCTGCGCTGGAGAACAGCAACGGTGCGGTCGTTTTGGAGAAGAACGGGAAATATGTAAAGGGAAGATATTCTCTTACCGGGGGCAGTGTCGGGCTGTTCGAGGGGAAGAAGATAGGGCGGGCCAAGAATCTGGAGAAACTGCAGGATGAAGTGAGCAGTCTCCAGGCGACCGTGAACAATCTGAAGACGGCGATACAGGAGAAGCATAACGAAGTGGTCGGGTATAACGAGCAGCTGAAAGAGCAGGCAATCCGTCAGACCCAGGACGATATCAACCGGTTGACGAACTTTGTCTTCTCCCTTCAAAATAAGATCGAGAACCTGCATTCGCAGCAGGATTCATCGCAGGGGCGGCTGGAAGAGCTGCAGCTGAACCTGGAGGAGACGATCGCCGGCATCGAGGATACGCGCAACGCGTGGGCCGAGCTGGTCAGGATTGTGGGTGAGCTGAAAGAAAAGAGCCAGCAGGCGGAAGAAGAGTACCGTTCGGCGGAGCTTGCCTATAACAGCAGCTCGGCGAGCTATAACGAGTTCAATCTGCAGGTGACGCGTCAGCATAGCCGGATCAATGCGTTGAAGCAGGAGCTGGACTTTAAGAGCAAGCAGCTGACCGACCTTCATACGCAGATAGAGGCAAATGCGTCGCAGCTGAAGCAGACAACCGAAAGCATTACCGAGAGTGAAGAGCTGCTGAGCGGTTCGGAGGGTGCACTGCTGGACCTTATGCGGAAGAAAGAGGAAGAGGAGAAGAAGCTCAACGAGGCCGACCAGGCCTACTATAATCTGCGGAATGCGCTGGGCGACCGGGAAAGCGAGCTGCGGCACAAGGTAAAGGAGAAGGAGCAGCTGGAGCACCTGCTGGGCGGCATCAAGGATAGATTGAATGAGCTCAAGCTGCAGCTGGCGGGGATGAAAGAGCGGTTAAACGTGGAGTTCAGGATCAATCTGGATGATATCATCGACCAGCCCCGTACGGGAGAGGTGCCTGTAGAAGAGCTGCAGGAGAAGGCCGATAAGATGAAGAAGAGGCTGGAGAACCTGGGCGAGGTCAACCCGACGGCGATCGAGGCCTTCCAGGAGATGAAGAAGCGGTATGAGTTCATTCTCGAGCAGAAGAATGACCTTGTGAGCGCCAAAGACAGCCTGTTGCAGACGATACAGGAAGTTGAGGCTACGGCCAACCAGCAATTCCTGGATACTTTCAACCGCGTACGGGAGAATTTCCAGCGGGTATTCAAGGCCCTCTTCACTGAAGAGGACACGGCGGATATGATCCTGGTGAACCCCGAGAATCTGGCGGAAACGGGTATCGATATCGTGGCCAAGCCCAAGGGCAAGCGCCCTTCATCCATCAGCCAGCTGAGCGGAGGAGAGAAGACGCTGACGGCGACGGCGCTGCTGTTCTCGATCTATCTGATCAAGCCCGCGCCTTTCTGTATCCTCGATGAGGTGGATGCTCCGCTCGATGACGCCAATGTCGGGAAGTTCACCAATATGATCCGCCAGTTCAGCGAGAACTCGCAGTTCATCATCGTCACCCACAATAAGATGACGATGAGCACAGTGGATGTGATCTACGGGGTGACCATGCAGGAGCCGGGGGTCAGCAAGCTGGTGCCGGTGGATTTCAGGGGATTGAACTAGGTTCTATTATGAAGACTATTATTTTGCTGTTCTTTTCGAATGTCTTTATGACCACTGCGTGGTACTGGCATTTGAATCACAAGGATATTCCTTTATGGAAGACGGTGCTGATCAGCTGGGGTGTAGCGCTGCTGGAATACTGTCTGGCTGTACCTGCCAACCGGTTTGGATCGATACAGGGCTTTAGCGCTTTTCAGCTGAAGATCACCCAGGAGGTGATCACCCTGGTGGTATTCTCCGTTTTTGCTGTGGCGGTGCTGAAGGAACCGTTCCATTGGAGGTACCTGCTGGCTTTTGCTCTTTTGCTGGCTGCTGTGTATGTGGTCTTTAAAAAATAAGTTTGGCGACCCGGCCGCCTGAGCCGGCGAGGAAAATGGTTTTCCCTTTTTTTGCTTTACGGCAGACGTGGAAGCTGGCGGAGGAGATGAGGCTCCAGTTCATGCCGTCGTCGGTGGAGATGTCGATACCGGAGGTGCCGCAGCAGAGGGCGGTAGTGTCGTTGAGGTATTCGACGCAGCCGCGGTAGCCGTGGGGCGGCGTGGTGGGGCGGATCCAGGTGGCGCCGCCGTCGAGGGACAGGAAGCAATTCTTATCCTGAACGGTGTCTTTGGCGAAGTTGCCGCCGACGACGATAAAGGTGTGGGGATTCTTTACTGCGATGGAGTTGGCGCCGGTGCTGGCGGCTCCATTGAGGAGGGGGAGGTCGATGGCCTTGTCGCGGATGAAGAGGCGGGAGCGCTGGGGGCCTCCGCTGACGAAGCAGGCTTCGCCAAGAGAGAGGGCCCGGATATTGGTACCGCTGGTCGCGAAGCAGCCTTCGGTGGAGTCGGCTTTGGGCAGCTCGAGGTAGGGGATATCGTGCCAGGTATTACCGCCATCGAAAGTTCTTGTGATGAAGAAGCGTCCGTTGATGGGATCGCCGACGATGATGCCGCTGTCGTGGTTCCAGAATTCCATAGCGTCCATGAACATTCCGACTGTCTTATTTTCGTATACGAGCCGCCAGGTCCTGCCGCCGTCGGTGGTCTTCAGGATATCGGCGGGTTCGGCGATGGCTATTATGATGGCGCTCTTTTCGTCGAAGGCTTCGATGTCGCGGAAGTCCCTTTTTTCAAAGCCCGGGACAGTGACCCAGGTCCAGGTCGTGCCTCCGTCGATGGAGCGGCCTACGGTGCCGTTGCTGCCGCTGACCCAGATGATCCTGTCGTTGACGGCGCTTAGGCCACGGAGGGACACGTGCGGGCCGGTGGTGAGGAGTTGGATCCCGGCGTGGGGTGTCCCTATGGGTTGGCTCCCCTGCGCGGGCAGGCCAACTGGGGTGAAAAAGCAACATATCAGCGCCATCCGGACGAAAAAGCGGCTATAGCAGGGTGAATATTTCATTCCTGTAAAATAGCACAATATTGGTATCCCTGGTAGTATGTTCAAACGATTAATTGCGTTGTTATTGTTGGCGGGGCCGCTGTTGCTGTCCGGGCAGACGCCGAAGGATATGCTGATCAAGCCGGCCGATTCGCTGCAGCGGGGTGATACGACGGGACAGCGGGACCTTATCGGGATATTTCTCGATGTCACGAAGATCAGGATACACCATCCCCGTTCGGAGCAGGGCAGGAGGGTATATTTTACGGCACTTCCGCTGAGCACTTCTGTCCCTGGCGGGGGCAATGCCCTGATCACTTCAACACAGGCCGGCTTTTACCTTGGGGACCGGAAGCAGACGTATCTGTCGACGGTCACCTTCAGTCCGAGCTTCAATTTCAGGGGTCAGTTCAATTTCCCTTTCCGTGCGAATATCTGGTCGGCTGACAACAAATGGGACTACCAGGGTGATATGCGTTTTTCTATCTATCCGCAATATACCTGGGGTCTTGGCGGCGACCATCCGGAGGACCGGAAGATACTGGTGCGGTACAGCTATTATCGGCTATACGGCAGCGTGCTCAAGCGGATAACGCCCTACCTGCTGTTCGGTCCCGGCTATGATCTGGACTACAATATCCATATCCGGCCGGATAATGATACGGTGGATATCGGAAAGTTCGTGGGGTATAAGTACGGCACGGTAAATCATTCCAATTCCTTCTCGCATGGCTTTACGCTGAACCTGCTGCTGGACACGCGGTACAACCTTTTCAACCCGGTGCCGGGGATGTATTTTAATGCGGTCTACCGCATCAATCCGAGATATCTTGGCAGTAACACCACCTGGTTCTCGCTGTACCTGGACTGGCGGAAATATATCGCGTTCAGCAATAAAGGGCAGAACATGCTTGGGATATGGAGCTATTACTGGACGACGCTGGGCAGCGATGCCCCATATTTTACGCTGCCGGCTATCGGGACGGAGCCGTATCAGCGCAGCGGGCGGGGTATCTATCCGCTGCGATATGTGGGGAAATCCCTTTTCTATGTGGAGACGGAATACCGGCGGGACATAACGAGGGATGGGCTGTTCGGGTTTGTTGTGTTTGCGAATATGAATACGGTCTCCGAGCCGACCTCACACGAATATGCGTATCTGCATCCGGCGGCGGGTGCGGGGTTACGGATCAAATTCAATAAGCATTCGGGGTCTAATTTAGGGATCGACTATGGGGTGAGCAGGCATTACAATGCGGTCTATTTTTCTTTGGGGGAGACGTTTTGATCGTTAGGGGCCGAACCGGAAACCAAAAGCCCTTCCGGTGGCGGAAGGGCTTTGTAGCGTTATGCGATGGTGATATCCTTGTCGAGGTATACGTCCTGGATCGTCTGGATCATTGCCACGCCGTCTTTGAAGGGGCGCTGGAAGGCTTTGCGGCCGAGGATGAGGCCCATGCCGCCGGCGCGTTTGTTGACGACTGCGGTGAAGACTGCGTCGTGCAGGTCGGATTCGCCCTTGCTTTCGCCGCCGCTGTTGATGAGGCCCACCCGACCGTTGTAGCAGTTGATCAGTTGATAGCGGGTGAGGTCGATGGGGTGGTTGTCCGGGTGGGTCAGCTTGGAATAGACGAGGGGGGAAGTCTTGCCGTGTTTGGTAGCCAGGTAGCCGCCGTTGTTGGTGGGCAGCTTTTGCTTGATGATGTCGGCGCGAAGGGTGACACCGAGATGGTTGGCCTGGCCGGTGAGGTCGGCAGAGGTATGATAGTCGACGCCGTCCACTTTAAAGCCGGCGTTGCGGGTATAGCACCAAAGGACGGTAGCCATGCCGAGCTCGTGGGCGATCTCGAAGGCTTCTGCTACCTCTTTCAGTTGGCGGTCGCTCTCCGGGCTGCCCCAGTAGACGGTGGCTCCGACGGCGACGGCGCCCATGTTCCACGCGGTCTTAACGGTACCGAAGAGGGTCTGGTCATAGCGGTTGGGGAGGCTGAGGAATTCGTTGCCGTTGATCTTGACGAGGAAGGGAATGCGGTGGGCGTATTTGCGGCTTACGATATCGAGGACGCCGAAGGTCGAGGCTACGGAATTACAGCCGGCTTCTATGGCGAGCTTGACAATATTTTCGGGGTCGAAGTACATGGGGTTGGCGGCGAAGGATGCTCCGGCGCTGTGTTCAACGCCCTGGTCGACCGGGAAGATGGAGAGGTAGCCGGTGTTGGCGAGTCTTCCGTGGCCGATGAGGGTCTGGATGCTCCGCAGGACCTGGTTGGAACGGGCGGAATTGGTCCATATGTCCTCCACGTGGTTGGGAGATGGGAAGGCGCTGATGGTCGATTTGTCAATGACGGGCTTATGATCTAATAAAAACGCGGCTTTGTCGCCGAGAATGTCGAGAATTTTCTTAGACGCCATGATTGTTGACTTTTTGTTGTATCGCAAGTTACCGCCTCCGGGGCAAAAAGAAAAAAATGGGTCCCGGGGGTATCAAGGCGTACGATGAAAAGTACAATTGCGGGGATGAAGGGCGGAGGGTGAAGCCTTTTCTCAAACAAAAAGACCGCCGGAAGGCGGTCTCTTTGTTTATTTTATGCGTTGCGGTTGATGCAATTGAGGTCCTGGAAGGCTATTTCGAGGCGTTTGGCAAAGGTCTCTTCGCCTTTACGCAGCCATACCCGGGGATCGTAGTGTTTTTTATTGGGCTTGTCCGGGCCTTCGGGGTTGCCGAGCTGGCCCTGGAGGTAGCCTTCGTTCTTTTTGTAATAGTTGAGGATACCTTCCCAGAATGCCCACTGCAGGTCGGTGTCGATGTTCATCTTGATAGCGCCGTAGCTGAT
>JAFDYE010000634.1 GCA_018267585.1 Bacteroidota bacterium | reverse complement strand
GGCAGGACAGATATACCGATATCTGTTTCCTTTACACGATGACCGGCGACATGGACAGCACCCTGCAAAAAGGCCGGCTTCCGGCCGCGGCACGGGCCATGGAAGACATCGCGTCCTGGTATGGAATACCCTCGATCGACTTATGTCTGGAAGTGGCAGCCCTGGCCAAAAAAGGAGACCTGGTCTATAAAGGAAAAAGAGAAGACTTTCCCGGAAAAATGGTCTTTTCCCCAGATAACGTACATCCCTACCCGGAAACAGGCCACCGCCTTTATACGGAAGCCATCGCCCGGTCATTTGCCGGGATGGATGCCGGACAGGCAGCGGTATCTTCCGGTCACGCGGCGCCACCCCCCGCCCAGACGGCAGCATCCTCCGGACAGGCACCACCCCTCGGACAGACGGCAGCATCCTCCGGACAGGCACCACCCCTCGGACAGACGGCGCCATCCTCCAGGCAGGCGGCGGCACCCTCCCGACACGCCTCGGCATCCTCCCGACAGCCGTCGTTAGCTGCATCGATGGCAACATACGCTCACCCGATACCCGCCGCCTGTGATCCCGAAGGAAAAGACTGGGAAGACGCCCGGATGATTTCCGCGGATCAGCTGACAACAACAGGAGGATGGACGGTCCTATCTCCCGCTAAAGACGGCGCGGGAAGCCTGACACCGAATCCTTTCCCTGTGCTCCTCCGGTCTGTTGCTCCCGGAGCAGCGATACGAGTGAAGTTTGAAGGGACAAAAATCGGATTATTCGATGTGATCGGCCCGGGAACCGGACAGTATGAAGTCATCGTAGACGCACAGCCGCCCCGGATCTATAGAAGGTTTGATGGATTTGGCAGTAGCTGGCGCGCCCATTATTTTATCCTGTCCGGCCTGACGCGCGGCATCCATACGATAGAATTCAGGGTCTCCGCCCAAACGCTGGATAAAAAAACGATCCTGAAAGGAAAAGATATAGATGAAAACCCCGACAAATACAAGGAAAATGCCTGCTTCGCCGGCTACCTCCTGCTGGACGGACCCCTGGTACCTGAAAACAAATAAGTTGAAGTAACCCTGCCGGAACCCCGTGTTTGAGCGTCACCGCGCGATCGAAGAACCAACCGATCGCGCGGACCTCACGTTGCTGCCGCTCGCACGCGAGCATGCGCCATCATTTAAACAGACATCAAAAAGACATATCTTACTTATAATCAATTTATTAAACTACGGAACGAAAACCGGATCAAGTCGGAAAATTTGAATATTTTTGTATCATGCACCTGGAAGAAAAGGAGATACAGATCATTAGGGACTATTTCGTCGGAAAGCCGGTGCTTAAAGCCTATTTATTCGGGTCATATTCGAGGAATGAGGCTGATGATGATAGCGACATCGATATTCTAGTGGATCTGGACTATTCTCAGCACATTGGATTAGGGTTCGTGCAAATGAAGTTGGACTTGGAACAACAGCTTCATAGATCTATAGATCTGGTCTCTACCCAGGCCATCACAACGCGTTTATTGCCGTATATTAATAAGGATAAGCAACTGATATACGAATCACCCGTCATGAAATCTTCTTTTTATGCTTAATTCCTCCCTATTGTCAAAGCATTAATAAATGAGGGGTAAGATTGGAGACAAAGAGAGGATTGGGCATATCCTGGATGCCATTACTGAAATCGAAAGTTATATAAAGGAAATTGCTATTAAGGATTTCCTCGATAATTCGATGATGCGTTTCGCATCTATTAAGCAAATCGAAATTATTGGCGAAGCTGCCAATTACATTACGCCGGAGACTAAGGCATTGTTTAAAAATATTGAATGGAAGCAAATTGTCGGAATGAGACATATTCTGATCCATGAATACTTCGGAGTGGATCCCAATCTGGTATGGCAAGTCATTTGCAACGACATTCCCAAATTGAAGACAGCAATCCTAACTGTATTTGCAGAGCTAGGGAATCCGAATCAGGAGGCTGAGCAAAATAGTTGATTGAGCCAGCCGGGATAACTTCGATCGGGTGATTCTCTACGATCACCCAACCTAATGCCGCGGGATCAATATCGCCAGCACCGCCATCAGCGCATAAGGCGCCAACAACACGCTGATCGACAACACAAGATGCAATTTCCGCCTCGGATGCCCCTCCACCAGCGCGGCATATTTCCCGAAGATCTTCTGGTCGCGGTCCCGGATAATAAAGACATAGTTAAAGAAAGCCGCGGTCAGCATATAGATCATCCCCGCAAAGATGCTCGACTGCATCTTCGACTCAAATCGTGAATGTCTCCAAAAATGCAGGTACATCGATTCGAAGAAAAGGAGCCATCCTCCCAGTCCGAGGGAGAACAGATACATTGCCTGAAGACGGGGGTTGAAGACTGGCCGGTACTGGCTGGTTCTATAGAAATAACTATAGATGTTAAAATAGAGATAGTCTATGTGTTTGAGCATAGGGTATCCGAATTAGGGTACGGGTAAAAGGATTATACCCATCTATAACGCCGGTCGGGGGAAAATCGTACGGCAGGAAATAGTCGATATAAATAATTAGTTGATCCTCAGTAGTCAAATAATAGGGGAAACCAATAAAATATATGTCCCGGCAATACTCCTTGCAAAAATTAGCATATCCCCGGCAGTACGCCGGGGCCTCAAAAAAAGGTCTATATTTATACAAACCCCAATCCGGTGAAATATCCGATCTGTCTGCTCCTTCTTTTTTGCCTCTGTATCAGCGCCTTCGGTCAATCCGGGGACAGCGTCCGCGTCCTGATCATCTACGGATCGGAGCCCGCCCCGGGCCATCCCACTGAGTATAAATGGTTTGGGGGTAGACCCGGCGGCCACGTCGTCCTCCAGACCGGCAAAGACCGGGTCCTGAGCTTCGCACCGACCGTCTACCACCCCTGGTGCCACATCTTCCCAAGCCGCAAACCATCCGATTTCAGGTCTTCCTTCACCACCAGGCCGGTCAGCGCCTTCTGGCAAACCTTCAACTACACCCACAGCCGCCAATACCGCGTCGACAGCCTCCGCCAGCTGGTCGTCTCCATCCCCATAACCTCCTCCCAACGCAAAAGACTCGACAGCCTCAGCCGGACCTACCTCGCAAATCCCCCCTACGACTATGCGATCGTGGGTATGCGCTGCGCCTCCGCGACCTACGAGATCCTCGCGCAGATCGGCGCTTTCGAACACCCCTACCAACACAATATCTGGTGGCACGTGCTGTTCCCCCGCGACCTGCGATACGAACTGCTAAAAGAGGCCCACAACAACCACCACTGGCGCATCCACCAAACCACCGGCTGTGCCGCCCGCAACTGGGACTACGACCGTTCGATCGATTAAAGAATATCAGCTATCTTTCAGCCATGAAATACCCTAAACCCCTGCTTCTGTTCGCTGCCATCGCGTACTCGCTATCTGCTATCGCCCAGGACACAACCTGGTTCGACAAAGCCTGGAGGCCGTCTAGCGCAGCAAAAGCAGCGTACTACAGAACAACATCGAAGAAAGATGCCCTATGGCAGGTAACGGACCATTTCCTCTCGGGGGCACCGCAGATGACCGGTGGATACGCAGATGATTCATTTCATATCCAACAAGGTGAATTTTGCTGGTATAGCGACAAAGGGATTGTCACCCATCGATGCTCCTATAAAAAAGGAAAGGAAGAAGGGCCGGAGTCCTTTTATTATCCCGATGGCAAGCTTCAGGTCAAAGGACAGAACAGCGATAAGAAAAAGACAGGAGAATGGATTGGCTATTACAAAAATGGCAGAGTTTCCGCAAAGGCGATATACGACACCGGTAGACAGGTGACTGGTGAATTTTATAATGAGGACGGATCGCACAACAAGTCAGTGAAAGAATTTCAACGGCAGGCAGAATACCCCGGCGGCGCCCCCCAGTTCCTGCGATTTCTCAATAAGACCCTTCGATATCCCGACAGTGCCGTAGTGCATGAGATACAAGGGACGGTAGTCGTAGATTTTAATGTTACTAAAGAGGGGAAGGTTGAAAATCTCCACGTGTCCCAGTCCGTCGACAAATACCTGGACGCTGAAGCTCTGCGGGTGATGCGATTGATGGCGGACTGGATTCCTGCCGTAACTGGCGGGATACCAAGTGATGAGGCTAAACGTCAACCTATAGTTTTCCATCTTTAAGAGATCGATATTAACCCAGGATTAAACCTTTTACTTCATATCCGGTCTATTTAGTAGAACACCCTAAAAAATCTACTAAAATGAAAAAACTATTCTTTTCCGCCGCTGCCCTCATCGCTCTGTTGAGCATCAGTTCCGCTACATTCGCCCAGGATGGTAAATGGGATCGTCAACATCCCCGTCGTGCAGAAGTCAACAGCAGGTTGAACAACCAGGACCGCCGCATCAACCAGGAGCGCAGGGAAGGAGAGATCAGTGGAGCAAAGGCCGCGCGTCTCCATGCACAGGATCACGCCATCCGTCATGAAGAAAGAGCAATGGCCGCCCGCCACGACGGACATATCACCAGGGGCGAACAGGCACGTATCAACCGCCAGGAGAATCACGTCAGCCGCCGCATAGGAAGATAACCTCGTAACATACGTTAGTTAAATGGTAAAAGAGGCCGTCATCATACGGCCTCTTATTTTGCCTTCAAAATAGCCTTGGGAATTGTCCGGATTTTTTTTAACTTCTATCCGACAATCTGGCTAAAATGAACTTCCCCGCTCAAGCCTCACAGCAAAAGAGGCCCGTTTTGATAAGAATATTCTTTTGGCTGATCGCTGCATTGATCCTGCTTCTTATAGCTGGATACATCGCCCTGCGTGTCAGCCCCTGGCCTTCTGTGCTGCTAATCCGCAACAGCTTTGAAAAGGGCGGCCGGACCGCCAATGACCACCTGGCCGGAGCCGTGCCTAAAGGGGTGGCTTCAAAACTTGATATCGCCTATGACCCTTCCGACCCAAAGGGCAAACTGGACCTGTATTACCCGGATAAAGTGCCCGCCCCAAAATATCCGCTGATCATATGGATTCATGGCGGAGGCTTTGTGGCCGGAGATAAGTCGGAACTTTCCAACTATTGCAGGATCCTCGCTTCAAAGGGCTATGCCGTCGCAGCAATCAACTATTCACGACCACCCGCTGCCCGTTTTCCCGGACCGGTAATTCAGGCCAACAAGGCGTCGGAATACCTTATCCGGAACGCACTGAG
The DNA here is from genome assembly GCA_018267585.1 of Bacteroidota bacterium. Classification (GTDB taxonomy): domain Bacteria; phylum Bacteroidota; class Bacteroidia; order Chitinophagales; family Chitinophagaceae; genus Puia. Next base: position 9,414 of record JAFDYE010000634.1, on the reverse strand, counting down.
GCTAAACATCGACACATCCGCCACCTTTCTCGCTGGCGACTCCGGCGGGGCGAATATAGCAGCACAGCTCGCCAATACGACCACAAATGAAAAATATGCCGCACTCCTGAAGATAGCCCCCGCCATATCCTCCCGACAGCTGAAAGGAGTACTGCTGTACTGCGGACCATACAATACAGCCCTCGTCGATTTTGAAGGGAAATTCGGCGGGTTTTTGAAAGTCGTGCTATGGGCGTACTTTGGCGACAAACATTTTACCAACGCTCCCGGTTATCCGCTATTTTCTGTGGTCAACTATATTACGCCCGGATATCCAAGAACATTCATATCCGTAGGCAACAAGGACCCACTGGCCCCCCACTCCTATGAACTGGCATCGAAGCTCGCCGCCTCAGGTGTCGCCATAGACAGCCTTTTTTTCCCGGATGACCATTTGCCGGGGCTACAACACGAATATCAGTTCGACCTCGCTACACAGGAAGGCCGGACGGCACTCGACCGGAGCGTTGCTTTCCTCGCCTCCTGTACGACACGTTAAAAGATTGCCCCGCAACACTCCGTAATTTCCGTACCTTCGCCGCTGGCTGGGCCTCGTCCAGCACAATTACTGTTGTAAAACAGCAAATCCCAAAGGATATGAAGCGTAAAACGGATAATTTCAGCAAGTTCTATAATAAAAAGCGCAACAGCGCCATAAAGGAAGAGTTCCGCCAGGAAAAAAAAGCCGCGAAAAAAGAGCGGAAAGAGGCGATCGAAAGACATTTTGAAGAAAAACGCCGCGCCGCAGCCCCTCCCGAACAGGAGACCCGCTTCAAAAAGCTGCCCGGCAAGAAAAAACCACCAACCCTGGCACTCCGCCGGGAAGCCGCCACACCCGACGCGCCCGCCACACCCCCTACACCCTTCAGAGGCGCCAAACCCGCGAGTCCCGCCAAACCCGCGACTCCCGCCAAACCAACGACCCCCGGCACACCGCCGACACCCGCAAGATCCGCGGCCCCGGCCGATACCCTCCCACTAAATAAATATATCGCACACGGCGGCATCTGCTCGCGCCGCGACGCAGCCGACCTCATCAGGTCAGGAAAAGTCTCCGTCAACGGCCAGGTCATCACCGAACCCGGTACCAAGGTCCTGCCCACAGACACCGTCAAAGCCAACGGCAAAAAGGTCACGATATCGAGGAACTTCGTATACATCCTTCTCAACAAACCCAAGGATTATATCACCACCACCGACGACCCCCAGGGCCGTAAGACCGTCCTCGACCTCATCCGCCACGCCACCACCGAACGCGTATTCCCCGTCGGACGACTCGACCGGAATACCTCGGGCGTGCTCCTGCTGACCAACGACGGCGACCTCGCACAAAAACTGGCCCACCCGAGCCACGAAATAAAAAAGATCTACCACGTCAGCCTCGACAAACCACTGACCAAAGCCGATTTTGACAAGATCATCGGCGGCGCCGTCAACCTCGAAGACGGCATCGCCCACGTCGACGCCCTCGCCTACGCCGACTCAAAAGACAAGACACAGATCGGCCTCGAGATACACAGCGGCCGCAACCGCATCGTCCGCCGCATCTTCGAACACCTCGGCTACGATGTCCGCGGCCTCGACCGGGTCATGTACGCCGGCCTCACAAAGAAGAACGTCCAGCGCGGAAAATGGCGCCTCCTAACGGAAAAGGAGATACGAATTTTAAAATACCTCAACTCCTCGATCAAAGGGTCGTCAGCCCGCCTCAAAGAATGGGCCTCCCCCCTCGGTGCCTCCCCCCTCGGAGCCGCCCCCGCCGGCGCAGCCACCCCCGGCCCCGCCGCCAAAACCACCCGCGACAACAAAAGGACCGCTGCGACCCGCGACACCTCCCGGACCCTCACCACCCGCGACGCCGCGACCATCCCCGTACCGGGCCCCGAAAAGCCCAAACGCCCCGCCGCCACAGGCCCCGGCAAACACCCCCCACGCTCCATCCCCCCAAAAGGACGCAAAACCGCCGGCGCCCCGAAAAAATCGCGGCCCCGCAAATCAACTAATTTCAACAACGACGGAGACTAATCCAATGCACAAACCCGAGATCCTGTTCGAGAACGACGCATTCATCGCCATCAATAAACCCGCCGGCATGCTCAGCATTCCCGACCGCGAAGGGAAAGAACCCTCCGTGAAATCCTGGCTGCGCGAAAAATACGGCAACATCTTCACCGTCCACCGCCTCGACCGCGAGACCAGCGGCGTCATCGTCTTCGCCAAAGACGAAGCCACCCATAAATTTCTCTCGGAAGCCTTCGAACACCGCGAAGTCGAAAAACTCTACCAGGGACTCGTCCAGGGCAGCCTCGCCGAACCATCCGGCAGCATCAACCAACCCATCATGGAGCACCCCGCTAAACCAGGCACCATGGTCGTTAACCGACGCGGCAAAGAATCACTCACCGACTACGAGGTCCTCGAAGACCTGGGCCTCTACTCACTGGTCCAGTTCCGCATCCACACCGGCCGCACCCACCAGATACGCGTACACATGCAGTCGCTCGGCCATCCCATCGTCTGCGACGAGCTGTACGGCGACCCACGCCCCATCCTCCTGTCCAGCTTCAAACGGAATTTCAAGCTCTCAAAAGACCAGGAAGAAGAACGCCCCATCCTCTCCCGCCTCGCGCTCCACTCCCACCTGCTGCACTTCCGCGACGCCAACGGCGAGTTTCATACCCTCGAAGCTCCGCTGCCCAAAGACATGCGGGCCCTCCTCCAACAGCTGAAAAAGTGGAAACAATAGGCCCCCCAGCTCCAGAACTACTCCAACCAGCCCGGCCACGCTTTAAGTACTTCCACCTACCAAATCATCCCGCTCAGACCTTATAAGCCTCTAAGTATTAACGCTATACGCATATGGGAAATTATCCCATTTATAGAATTAACTCCAAAAATTAGAAAACAGCCAGCCCACCCCCTGAGTCCAACTGCCTGGTTTAGAGAGCGATCGTTGTTTGGCACCTGCATTGTCTTCTCTCGCATCAGAAATTAATAATCCAGACAAAATGACAACTCTTTACGCCCGTCGCACATCTTCTATCGCTCTCCTCATCACCATGCTCGCCAGCCTGTCAATAAAGGCCCAGTCGACCCTTGAATTCACAAGCTCTTCGGCATCTACGACCGCCAGCGGCCCCAGCATCGCCAGCCAGGCAGTCACCTTTTATGAGAACCGCACCAACGGCAGCTACGCGGCCTTCTCCTCGCCGACCACAACCGTCACCGTCTCGCTGAGCAACCAGCAATATACGATGAGCAACAGCCAGATATCGACCAGGACGGGATCCGCCTTTGGCGCCGGCAACAACAGCTTTGGCAACAGCGCCAGCAGCCTCAACTTCTACATGCAGATGAACGCTATCGGCGGTGCATCGGCCGGCAACTTTACGGCTGCAGGCAGCCTGACCAGCGGTACGGGTATCTCCCTCACCAGCAATTATGGCATCGAAATATTCAACTCGGCCCTCGCCCTCCAGAACGCCGGCCGCAGCACCAGCGGCAGATGGTATATGGCCGACCTGACCATCGCGTTCAATACGCCCGTCAATAACCCCGTGATCCACCTCGCCGGTCTTGGCGCCACCTCCTCCAGCCTCGGCTTCACCACCGAGTTCGATCTGGTCACGTCAAATGTCTCCCTGTCCAAGCTATCCGGCTCTTCCGAACTGACCGTCACCAGCACCTCTATCCTGAATAACGCCGCCAACCCCGCCGCCACTACCGGCCTGGGCGCAGCCAGCGGCTCGGTCCTCGTCACTGGCAGCAACATCACCAGCATCACCTTCAAGATGTATATGCGCGGCGACGGAAGCTCCTCTTTCTGGTCCCTCCTCGGCCATGCGGGCGACGGCTTTCTGTTGAGCGCTTCGACTTCGACCAGTTCGATCTCGACACTGCCCGTAGGCCTTACCGGTTTTACGGCCGCCCTGGAGAACAATATCACCCGCCTCAACTGGTCTACCGCCATCGAATCGAACTCCTCCTACTTTGATGTCGAGTACAGCACCGACAACAACAGCTGGATGACTATCGGCACCGTACAGGCCGCCGGCAACAGCACCACCGGCCGCACCTATGCCTTTACGCATACTCACCCCGCAGCAGGCAACAACTTTTACCGCCTCAGGATGATCGACCAGGACGGGACCTTTACCTATTCGAAGGTCGACGAAGTCTCCGTCGAAGAACCTTCCCGGATAACCTTCTACCCTAACCCGGTCAGGAGCAGCTGCACCGTCAATACGAACAGCACCACGCCGCAATCCCTGAGCCTCCTGACACTGGACGGCCGGATGCTCCTGCAGAACAACAGCTTTGTCAGCGGCGGCAGCATCGACCTCAGCAGATATCCCAACGGCGTCTATCTCCTGGTCCTGCGCAGCGCAACCGGCAAGTCGGAGGTACTGAAAATAATGAAGGACTAGACCTTTTCACACACGACAAAATCATGCAGGAGATTCTCTTTCAGAAATGCGGACGGGCTCATGCCGAACAGCTGCACCATCATCTTATGAAAATGGCTGCTGTCCGTAAATCCCGCCTCGACCGCGGCCCCGCTGACCGAATCTCCTGCCATAAGGCGGTTGGTGGCGAATCGCAGCTTGTTCAGAAGTATATACCGGTACAGCGAAATTCCCGTGACCTCGCGGAATAAAGCCCGCACCCTGCTTTCCGAAAGACAGACCTCCGCGGCAAGCAGGCTCATTGATAATTCGGTAGGAGGCGTCGCCGAGATCATCTGTTCTATCCTTACGACCCGCTCGTCATCCCGCGCGACGCCGATCTTCCGGGATAAATGGGTCAGTATCCGGTGCATCAACGTTTCAACCAGCATAGGGTCCGAGCGCAGCAAGGCCAGCTGCAGCTGACCGGGATCCGCAAAGTGGAAGATGTTGACGGGCGGAGAATATACATCATCGTTACAGAGATATTCAGCCCTGATCGCCTGCGCGATCTCCGTTGCCGTATCCAGGTAGATGATCAACTGCACGCTGTTGTTGGTATCCAGCTGGTGAAGGACGTTCTCCCGGATGATCAGGCTGCGGTAGCTATTCCAGCCGCTCCTCCTCGTCCGGAACCTGAAACTTTCCTGCGTATCCAGCACCAGCTGTACGACATCGTGCTGATGAAAAGGCGTAAGACAGGAGGAAAAGAACACAGCCGACGCACCCTTCCATGCATAAAAGGCGGAAGTATATGGACTTCTTCCGTGTCTCATAAGTGTAAAAAAATTCTTTTAAAGGTCTTATGGCGCCTCACACGTCCGATCTCATAGCAATACCATTCACAAAAGGTAGTCATAATTTACAACTTCCGGGAACCACCCGGCAAACTCAGTCATTATTTACAGGTTTTCTGTCCCGGCGCTGGATAATTTTACCAAAAACTGGTATATGAAGATCTGTCTCTTCCTCCTATCGTTCTATTTCGGCTGTTCGGTGATCGCCTACGGACAAATGGCCATCCCCGCCCGTTTTTCCCGCGAGCTGACACCAGCCCGGGGCCACTACAAAGCGCTGGCAGCCAGGAGCCCCCAGCCAGGCTTCGCCAGTCAGCGCCTCGACAGCATTAAATATCCCTTTGACAAGGCAATGGCCGCGGAAGCACTCAGCGAAAAGCCGGTCTATCTCCGGACCGTTTCGCTCGATGACCTTCAATTACCCGCGCCGCCGGCCAACAGTTCGCAACAGACCCGCGCCGAGCTGGACTATCTGCTCGCGCTGCAAAACAGCCGCAACCCCGAAGACGTAAGGTCGAGCCTGTACCTGTCCAACGTCCACGAGACTCCCAGCGACGTCGGACGTAAGATCGGCTATTGGGCGGGCCCCCAGAACCTTCCCATGACCGACAGCCTGTTCTCCAGCGTATCCCGCGACGCCGACTACTTCCTCTGGTCGATAAAATTCAAATACTGCCGGCCCCGACCTTATATGCTGGACCCCAGGATACACGACCTCGAAACATCGCAGGCCGCCTCCTACCCCAGCGGCCACGTCACCTACGCGTATATACACGCCTACATCTACCAGGAGCTGGCCCCCGAGTTCACCGATCTCTTTATCCAAAAAGCATACGCGATGGCCCACGCCCGCGAGATCATCGGCGTACACTATCCCAGCGACTCAGAAGTTTCAAGGATCTTCGCGAGGAAGTTTGTGAACCTGCTTTTCCGGAATGAGCAGTTCCTGCGCGACTTTGAGAATGTCAAAAAAGAATGGGAGGCGAAAAGGTATCACTGAATTTCAGCGCAGGTCCATTAGCGAAAGAGCCGCACGATGTCCTCGTGCTCCCTCTTCTTCGCCCACTCGACGGGCCTCGCCCAGCGCCGGTCCTTCGGCAGCTGCGGGTCGGCGCCACGCGCCAGCAGCCACTCCGCCATTTCCTTCTGACCATGGCGGGCAGCCCAGCCCAGCGGCGTAGATGACCACTGCGATTCGATAGCGTTGATATCGGCTCCAAATTCGAGACAGGCCGCGGCAATCTCCACCTCACCCCGGCCGGCGCACCGGTGAAGACAGGTAACGCCCAGCCAGTTGCGCAGCGAAGGGTCCAGCCCCAGCCCGAAAAGCCAGCGCGCCTGCTCCGCGGACCTGAACCCGACGCCGGCCCACCACGCCTCCTGGTCCTGACGCAGATGGCGAAGGACATCCGGCCGGTAACGCAGGACGAGCTCCATCTGCCCGCGGATATCCTCCGAAATGATCCGTCTCAGATAGGGACCCGGGTCCACGGCCGGGTCGGTCTCCAACAGCCGGCGCAAGCGGTCCTCCGACGCCTCATAGGCGACGATGTCTATCTCCCGGTCCTGCGCATGCGCCGCGATCAGATCGATCATCTCCTGCGGGGCGTTCACATGCCGCGCCATGAACAGACAATCCCCCGACGACTCGACCATCGCATTGGCATTCGCACCCCGGTCGATCAGCAGCCGGACGATATCCCAGTGCCGGCCTCCGATGGCAGCGTGCAGGGCGCCGCCCATCGGGGCGATACCCGGCTCAGGCTCGTTGACGTGGGCGCCCCTGTCGAGCAGCAGCTTTACTATTTCGATATGTCCCGCCGCCGCCGCATTCCGCAGGGGCAGACCGCTATAATAGCTGACATAGTCCGGCAGCTTGTTGACCAGCACCGGGTAAAGGTCCAGCAGCTCGCGGACCCGTTCGTAGTAGCCGATCTTCGCCGCGACGCTGATATCGCACCGGGCCCCTCGCCCCATCAGATAGCCGGCCACCACATGGTGCTCCCGCAGCCCGGTCGGAGGCAGATCCCGGTACCAGCTCCTGTATGCATAGTCGCCGTTGGTGAGGTCTATCGCGCGAGCGCCGTCGGGCCGCTGCGCGTCGATGTCTGCACCCATACTGATCAGGTAGTTGATGACGCTGATCTGTCGCGTCAACGCGGCCCAGTGTATCGGCTGATTGCCAAAATCATCCGCGGCGCTGACCAGTTCGGGTCTTGTTCCGATGATCTCCCGAACCAGCGGCAGGTCGAAGTTCTTTATCGCAATGGCGATCGCCCCTCCCTCCGGCCGGATATGATACCGGTCATAGTTCAGGCGTTCAAGCACCCCCAGCAGGTCCCAGTATTCCCGGTCTCGCGCCATCGTAACCAGCGAGTCGCCGATGAGGCTTATCGGATTAACGCCTTCCCCCAGCAGGTATTCGACCACCGCCCGATGGTTCTCCCGCACGGCAAATCGGATCGGCGTAAGATACTCATACTCGCAGCGCAGCAACCTCCGGTCCTGGGCGACCAGCCTCTTCACTCCTACCAGGTCGCCCGTGGCGCAGGCGACGATCATCGCCCAGACGTCCACCCCCCGGCCCCCCGACCAGGGCAGGTATTCGGTGCTGCGAAGCCCGGCAGGCTGAAACATTCCATGCGGTATCATAATTCAAGTTACCCCTTTGCCCGCCCATCAACAAGTTAATTTCTGCCGCTCGCAATCTTCATCTCCGGCCTCTGCTCGGTTTCTTCAGGTTGATGCAGGCGAAGCCAGCGCTATCGCCCTTGCCGCAGAAAACCACCTTACTCCTCCCTATACACCACCCCCTCCTTCATCACAAACCGCACCTGCCCCATGGCGTGTATATCCCTCATCGGGTCCCCATCGACCGCGATGATATCAGCCAGCTTCCCCGCCTCCAGCGACCCTACCCTGTCACTAAGCCCCAACAGCTCGGCGGCATTGGCGGTCGCGCATTTCAGCGCCTCCATAGCCGGTATGCCCGCCTCGGTCATATACACAAATTCCATCCAGTTCTTCCCATGTGCATATACTCCGGCATCGGTCCCAAAAGCGATCTTCACCCCCGCCTTATAGGCCTTCGCGAAGGTGGCCTGAATTTTGGTACCGATAGCAAGAGCCTTGCCCGCAATGATAGGGGGAAAATAACCCGGCTTCAGGGCCGAATCGCTGACGGACTTGCCGGCGATGATCGTTGGAACAAGCCACACGCCGTATTTTTTAAAGAGGTCGATGGTCTCATCATCCATAAAGGTGCCGTGCTCGATCGAGGTGACGCCGGCGCGGATGGCGCGCTTCATCGCTTCTGCACCGTGGGCATGCGCCGCGACACGCATGCCGTAGTCCTTGGCCGTGGCGACGATGGCCTGCAGCTCTTCCTCCGAGAACTGCGCGCCCGACCCGTCCTTCTCGAGACTAAGCACACCGCCGCTGGCCGTGATCTTTATCAGATCGGCGCCCTCCTTGTACATCTGGCGGACGGCCTTGATACACGCATCCTTGCCGTCGGCCACCGTTTCCGTGTACGAGGGCTCCGCATACAGCCCCTCTCTGTAACCGTGCGTAGGATCGGCATGACCACCCGTAGAAGAGATGATCTTACCGGCCGTCAGCATCCTCGGCCCAACGACGATGCCCTTGTTGATGGCGTTACGGAGCGCGATATTCACGCCCGTGCCACCCACATCCCTTACCGTAGTGAACCCCGCCATCAACGTCGTCCGCGCATAAACTGTACTTTGCAAAGCCCCCTCCGCCGCACTCGTCGTAAACCCCAGCAGCTGCGCATTGGGACTCGTCTCGTGCTCGAGATGAACATGCGAGTCGATCAGCCCCGGCAGAACCGTTCGCGCCTTCAGGTCGATGACCTTATCCCCGGACGACGCCGCGAGATAACCCTTCTGCACAGCCGCAATGCTGCCGCCGCTGACGACGACCGAGACCTCTGTCGAGACCTGACCCGACTTCGGATCGATGAGGCGGCCGCAATAAAGAATGGTACGCTGGGCAAAAGCCAGATGGACAAGCAACAGCCCGGCCAACAGTGTTATGCTCGGTTTCATAAACAGTTAATTCCTGGGTTTTGGTAAAAACCTCTATCAATTTAATAAATTGTCACCAAATTC